>CALGOH010000183.1 GCA_937957985.1 uncultured Verrucomicrobiae bacterium | reverse complement strand
AAGGCATAGAAGACCACCGCGTCCTCCCGCCGGTCCTTGGGCAGGATCGGAAGCGCGAAGGCGAGGTTGGACCTCGCCCGCTGCGTGATGTCGGCCGGGTCGGTCATCGCGACGGCTTCAGTCGATGAAGCCCCAATGGCCCGATCCGAACGGCCACAACGAGAACCATCCGGGCCCCGCGAGGTTGAATTCGTGGACCGCGCCCCAGTAGCGGGAGTCGAGCGAGTTCGCGGTATTGTCCCCGAGCGCGGCATACTCGCGCATGCCGACACGATCGGTGTCCTTGAGTTCGAACACGTCATCCCGCTCGAACAGCGGACCACCCGGGTATTTGGAACGCTGGTCCGGGGAAGCCACATGGTAGCCCTTTCGCGGTGTGCCATCCGGATCGGCGGCATACAGCCCCTCGCGATTCGCAACCCGGGCGATGCCGGGTTCATCGGCGATCTGGCCGTTCACGTAGAGGTGGGGCTGGTCGATCTGAAGCTTGTCGCCGGGAACCCCGCACAACCGCTTGATGTAGTGGGAGCCTCCCGACTGCCCTCCGAGATTGCCGGCCGTCTGGCCATGGGTGTTGAGGCCGCGGGTATCGAACACGAAGACCTCGCCCCGTCTGGGCTTGCGGAAGTGATAGGAAATCTTGTCCACCAAAACGAGGTCTCCCGTCGTGATCGTGCCGCGAAGGATCGGGTCCCCCTTCCGATAGGACTTCCCCTCGTCCGGGATCCGATCCCCGTCGACATCGACAAAAAACTGACCCGACACCTCCCCCGTCGCCGCCGGGACCTTCAACTCGCTCCCGTCGTCGAAGAGCACCTTGGTCCGGGTGAACAGGAACCAGGATGCGTCCCTCAGTCCGACCGCCCTCTTGTCCTTGTCGGCGATGATGTTCTTGTAGCTGGTGCCGCTCCACAACCACTGGAAGACCCTCGCTCCGAACCACGGAGGCTCGAAATCCTCCCCTTTGTCCACGATCACGATCCCGTTGAGCGTCGGCTGCATCGACCCGGTCGGGATGCGGAACGGCTGCAGCACGTAGGCACGCAGCCCGAGCGCGATCACCAGCGCCACGAACATCACCTCGACGTTCTCCTCCCACCAGGTCTGCTGCGGCGCCCGCGGCAGCGCCTTCTCGCAGGTGGCGCGGAGCTGCTTGCCGGCCTCATCGACCGCCTTCTTGTCACCGCTCTTCAACGAGTTCTTCAGGTCCTCACGGCGCGACTCGATCTCGGCGATCTTGGCGTCGTCGAGCAGGTCCCGCTTGTAGTGGAGATACTTCTTCGCCCCCTTGACCAGATGACGCGCCTCCTTCTTCCAGCGCGGCCTCAGAAAATCGAACATGCGGCGGAGCATCGGCGCGGGGAGGCGACCATGCAAGCCCGGTGGCGCAAAGCGATGCTTTGCGAGTGCAGGGCAAAGCTCCAGCTTTGCCAGGTCGAGGCCGGACCGGAAGAACCGCCCGCCACGGGACGGAGCCCCGTGGATCCACTCGCAAAGCATCGCTTTGCGCCACAGTCTGGAAGCCCTATTTCAGCTTCCGCCCGTCGACCTTCAGGCCCTCCATCGTCCAGTCGTGGGCCTTCACGAAAACCGGCCGGTGCACCCATTCGACGAACCTCCCCGGCCAGACCGAACCGTCCGTCGCCTTCCGGAGTTCCGAAGAAGGCACGTCCGCGGCCGCGCCGGGCGTGCTTTCCAGCCCTTCGAGCGTGGACTGCAGCCGTCGCATCGACCGGCTCTCGCGACCGACCCAGGCGATGAACCGGTCCTCCTCCGAAAACCCGAACCCCGGACGCAGCCTGCCCTGCACGCCATCACAAATCTCCCCGTCGATCATCTCGGGGCCGACCAGTTCGAGCGCCTCCCCTTTCCGCAGCAGCCACGACGTGCCGAAAAGGAACGCCGTGTAGGCATCCGCCACCAGGGCCGAGGCGTCCCGCCGCGAATCCTCGCCGATCCGCTCGCCATTGTAGGCCACCACCACGTCGTCACGCGTGCGTTTCACCGTCTTCCTGCCTCCCGGTCCGGTGTGGAGCTGCTCCACCGTCCCGCGTCGCGTGTCGTAGACCTCCACCGAGGACTTCCGGAATTCCGCGTCCACCAGGTCCGGCTGGAGCCGTTTCACCAAGCCACCCCATTCGCCGTCGTAGGAGACCTCGACCTTTCGGTAGGCCCGCCACGGGTCGCCCGCCGCGTCGGCCGATGCCTTCAGCAAGGCCCGCGCCTGTGCCGCATCCCCAACCGCCGGAGCCTCTCCCGGCACCGTGAGGGACGAGCAGGAAACCAACAGCATCACCGGCAGCGCCAACAAGATTGCCTTCATGTCACGCCATCGACCACGCCCGGCGCACCGTCAACCGGACTTTTGCCATTGAACATCAGCCCGTCGCGGCTAGGTCTTTGCGCCCCGATGCCCAAGGTCCACATCCGCACCTACGGTTGCCAGATGAACTCGCGGGACTCCGAGCAGGTCGCCCGGATGTTCCAGGAGGGCGGCTACACGGTGACCGCCGACGAGACAGAGGCCGACGCGATCCTCGTCAACACCTGCTCGGTGCGCGACCAGGCCGAGCAGAAGGCACTCGGCAAGATGGGCCTGATGGGTGCCTACCGCCAGAACCGCCCGCACGTCGTCTACGGTTTCATGGGCTGCATGGCCCAGAGCCGCGGCGAGGAGCTCTTCGAGCGCGTCCCGCACCTCGACATGGTCGTCGGCACCCAGAAATACCACAAGGTCTTCGACTACGTGGATGGCATCCTCTCCCGCCGGCTCGAGCGCCGCATGGACGACCCCGCCCTCTCGCTGGTCGGCGACAACGTCTGCGACATCGAGGAGGAAAAGGACTCGCAGAACACCATCCGCGATCACGTCCCGCAGGAACACCAGGCCACCGCCTTCGTCTCCATCATGCAGGGCTGCAACATGCGCTGCTCGTTCTGCATCGTCCCCGACACCCGCGGGAAAGAACGTGGCCGCCCCATTTCCGAAATCGTCGAGGAAGTGAAGCGCCTCGCCGACCACGGCGTGCGCGAGGTCACCCTGCTCGGCCAGATCGTCAACCTCTACGGACGCACCGAGTTCGACAAGGTCGACGGCAAGTCGCCCTTCGTTCAACTTCTCGAGGCCGTACACGAGGTCGAGGGAATCCAGCGCATCCGCTTCACCTCGCCGCACCCCATCGGCTACCGCGACGACCTCGTCGCCGCCTTCACCTATCTTCCCAAGCTCTGCTCGCACATCCACTTCCCGATGCAGAGTGGCAGCGACCGCATCCTGCGCGCGATGAGCCGCCCGTACAAGCACTCCAAGTTCGTCGAGATCTGCGAGAAGATGCGGGCCGCCCGCGAGGACCTCGCCATCACCACCGACATCATCGTCGGCTTCCCCGGCGAGACCGAGGACGACTTCCAGGCCACCGTCGATACCTGCGAGCAGCTCCGCTTCGACAACGCCTTCGTCTTCCGCTACTCGAAGCGCAAGGACACGCCCGCCGCCGAGATGGACGGACAGCTTCCGGAACGCGTGAAGGAAGAGCGCAACCAGCGCCTGCTCGAAGTGGTCAACAAATACGCCGTCGCCAAAAACGAAGCCCTCGTCGGCAGCGTTCAGACGGTGCTCTGCGAAGGCCCGAGCAAGACCAACAAGGCGCGCCTGACCGGCCGCACCAGCCAGAACAAGATCCTCATCTTCGAAGGCGACCCCCACAAGCTCACCGGCCAGCTCATCGACGTCCGCGTCGAGGAAACCACCGGCTTCACCCTCTACGGCAGGGGGGTGTAGGGAGTGGCGCTTTCCAAGCGCCATGAAAGGGCATGACGGCTTTCAGCCGTCCGCGGGATGCGGGTCGGGTGATGGCGGCCTGAAGAAAATGGACGTCCGCCCGCGCTTGTGCCGGATCGCCACCGCAGTGGGCACTCGAAATCTGCCACAAAAGGCGTGCCACCAGAAGCGATCGGGAGATCGCCGCTCCCCGTCATGGCGCTTGGAAAGCGCCACTCCCTCCGGTCCATCACGGCGCCATCTTCGGATGCCGGATGTCCGGCCACTTGCCGCCGAAGCAGGGCTGGGCGGCGTCGAGGATCGGCACGCCGCGGGCATCGACGACCTTGTCATCCGACGGGCGGATCAGCGGCGCTTCCGCCGAGGTGTCGAGTCGCAGGATGACTGCCTTGTCCTTGTATCTCTTCCCATCCCTCCAGAATTGATCCCTGCTGGCGGTTCTCATCGGCGTCATCAACACCGGTGTCGCCGGATCCATCGTCGTGTCCAGCCCCATCACATAGCTGAATCCCACCTCTTTGGCCTCCAGGGCATCCCGTCCGAACATGTCGTTGTCCGGCTGCACCGTTCCTTCCGGATGCCATGCATAAAAGATGTCTTCAGACTGAATCCCGTAGGCGATCAACTGCCGGAACATGGCATTCGAGCTGCCGTCGGAGAAATCCAGCGTGCTTCCGGTCCGCTTGATCACTTCGGCAACGGTCTTGTCGGACGGGAAGGAGCGATACTCCTGCTCAAACTCCAACATCGCGAGACCCATCTGCTTGGCATTGATGATCGCCTCGGTGCGAGTGGATCCGCGACCCCGCGGTTGGTAGGGTATCGACAAAGCGACAAAACTTGCCACGACGGTCACCACTCCCCCAACCACCACACACGCCCAGAACTGCCGCGGCGACATTCCCCGCCAGCCTCGCGGCGGCACTTCCCGCAGGTCGTCTGGCCCCGGCGGCGGCTGTTCCAGCATCTTCACCGACTCCAACATCCACCCGTTCGCCCGCCGGCACAAGCTCCGGCGCATCCGCCGCCTTGCCCTCCCGCCGCGGACCCTTCATGCTGACCCCGTCTCCCTCATGAAGCCCGCCGCCGCCATCTCCGCCGTCGTCGTCGCGGTCCTCGTCACCGTCGTGATCGAGGAAACCCGCATCAAGCAGCTCAACGACGAAATCACCCGCCTGCGCGCCCTGCCGGAACCGGAGCCCCAACCGATCCCGTCCCCGGCTCCCGAGCCGCCCATGGCCGTCAGCGAGGACGAGGAAGCCGCCCCCCCGCCGCCCGCGCCCGTCCCCGGCCTGCGCAACGTCCCGGAGAACTACCCCGCGCCGGAAGAGGAGCGGATTCAGGAGATCGCGCTCAGCCCCTACTCGCAGCTCCACTACGCCCTCAACCTCACCAACCGCGAGCGCGCCTACCTCGACGACTTGCTCACCTCCCGCCGCCTCGAGCAGCAGCAGCTCGCCGGCCAGTGGATCGACGCCCTGCCCGACGACCGCACGGACATCGAGCAATCGATGACCGAGATCCACGAGCGAACCGAGGAGCGGATCCGGGCCTTCCTGGAAGACGACGACGATTTCGACACCTACGTCGCCTACCACGCGATGCAGCCCGAGCGGGAACTGCTTTCCCAGATCGCGATCGTCATGGACCAGGCCGGCGTGGTGCTGGAACTGGAGAAGGAACTGAAGCTCATCACCGCGATGCACGACGCCCGCAAGGCGGCGGGAGCCATCGACTGGAACTCGCTCGAAGGCATGAAGGCGATCGCCGGCGGCGGCGCGCTGGAGCGCTTCAAGGAGGAATGGGACAAGCAGGGCGAGATCCTGACCGCCGAGATCGGAAGCTTCCTCGACCAGACGGAGGTCGATGCCTTCCTCGCCGCCCGCGAACAGATCAAGTCGGCGCAGTTGGAAGGCCTCCAGTCCGCCATCGAGGCCGTGCGGTGAACCCAAGCAACTGAGCGTTTGGAGGGGAAGCGCAACGGGAGCCCGGGTTGGCCGCGCGCACGGATCGCCACATCGATCCCGCTTGTCGCGGGCGGACTCGGCTACCTTGCCGCGCTGCTCATCGAAGACTTCTGGAGTTCCTACCCGGCAGTCTTCGTCGAGCTCACGCAGGCCGATGTTCCGCAGGGCGAGGATGCCCTCGCAGTGGCGACGATCCTGATGCTCCCCGTCGTGCAACTGGGTTCGCCCGCCTTGCTGGTCCTGCTCGAGCGGAGCCGCGTGATGACCTGGATTCTCCGCCTCAGTGCGGCATCCATCGCCGGATCCCTGTGGTTCTTCTTCTTCACCGAAACCGGCGCGGAAGCACTCCTTTCGGTCCTGGCTTCGTCCTCCACCCTGACGCTCGTCGGCCTTTCCCTCGTCCGGCATCCCAGGCCACCCGAGTCCCGGCCAGCCTGACACAACATTCGTCATTTAGCATTTGTCATTCGTCATTGGACACGCAGCCTCCCCCGCATGGATCCCGCCCAGTCAATGCACGCCTACGAGAAGCTGCCGCTGTTCACCGCCGGCATCGTGCTCGGGCTGTGGCTGATCGGACTGCATGCGCTGATGCTCGTGAAGGCCGCCGAGGTGCAGCGCTTCCTCAAGCGCTTCCCGCGCAACGACCGGCTCGGCCAGATCCTGCTCGGCATCGGCATGATCTGGTTCTGGCTGATCGTCGCCCAGCCCGGCGCCTGCCTCCTGAACTCGCTGGCGATGGTCCTCGGCGACCAGTTCAACGCGATGAAGCCCTTCCTGAAGATCGCCGTGCCGGTGGCCATCGTGCTCGTGGCCCTCGCGGTGAAGGAATTCCTCGCGGTGCGCGCCCTGGGCCTCATCGGCCTGATGGCCGCCGCGCCGCTGCTCGAGGCCGCCTTCCAGAAAGACCCCGCCAGCCGGTTGCTGGTGCCGATCTTCGCCTACGTGCTCATCGTCAAGTCGCTCTACTGGGTCGGCATGCCCTACCTCTTTCGCGACGCCGTGAGCTGGGCCACCGCGAGCGACAGCCGCTGGCGCCTCCTCTCCCTCGGCGGCCTCGCCTACGGCGCCGCCACCCTCGCCTGCGCCTTCCTCTTCTGGCGCGGCTACTGAACAGCGACGCCGGTCCACCAAAGAAAAAGGCCGCCGGGAAATCCCGACGGCCTGGAAAGCAATTGCTGGAGCGGATCGCTCAGCCCGCCATGTCCTTGAGCTTCTTGAGCGCAAGCACCTTGACCTGGGTGCTGGCCGGCTTGGCCGCGACGTCCATGGTCTCGCCCGGACGGAACGGATTCGGAACCCCCTTCTGGGCCTTGCGTGCCGGCTTTTTGACGGTCTTGATCTTGAGCAGGCCGGGCAGGGTGAACTCACCTGCACCGCCCTTCTTGATGTGGCGCTCGATCACGTCGGCCAGGCTTTCGAGCACGGCGCCGACCTGCTTGCGGGTCAGTTCGGTGTCTTCGGCGATGGAGTCGAGGATCTGGGTCTTCGTGTACTTTTCTTTAATAGCTGTTGATTTCTTAGCCATGCCGAGGAATTCCGGGAAATGAGCCGACTTGTCAAGCCGCTGGTGAAGCAAAACCCCGAAAAAAACAGTGTCCGGCGGCGATCGGGCGGGACCGACATCCCGAAATCGGGCCCACCCGGGAAAAAGAATTGGAATGATTCTTGCCAAGAATTGGAATCGTTCTAATTTCCCGCCGCCATGGTCAGCGACGACTCCACACTCCACCCCGAACCTTCCGGCGACATGCCCGCGGAGATCGGCGGGCTGCGGATGACCCGACAACGTTGGGAGGTTTACCGCCTCCTCATGTCCCGGCGCGACCACCCCACCGCCAACGACGTCTTCCGCCGGATCCAGAAACGGCTGCCCACCATCTCGCTGGCCACCGTCTACAACTGCCTCGAGGCGCTGGTGAAGCACGGGATCGTGCGGCAGGTGAACTTCGACCGCGAGCCTTCGCGCTTCTGCCCCAACCTCGCCGAGCACGGCCATTTCCACGACGAGGCCAGCGGCTCGATCCACGACGTGACCTTCAAGCCCGGCATCGATCTTTCCGAGGTGCTCGACCTCCCTGAAGGCACCGTCATCACCGACATCGAACTCACGCTCCGCGGGAAACTCCCGACCTGAACTTCAATTCTCAAAACCGAAGACCATGTCCCTGAAAATCGACAACCTCCACGCACAACTCGAAGACGGCACCGCGATCCTGAACGGTGTCACCCTCGACATCCCCGCCGGCGAAGTCCACGCCATCATGGGCCCCAACGGCTCGGGCAAGTCCACCCTCTCGAAGGTCGTCGCCGGCCACGAGGGCTACGAGGTCACTGCCGGCAGCGTGGAACTCGACGGCGAGGACCTGCTGGAGATGGAGATCGACGAGCGCTCCCGCGCCGGCGTCTTCCTCGCCTTCCAGTACCCGGCCGAGGTTCCCGGCGTATCGAACGCCAACTTCATCCGCGCCGCCCTGCAGGCCCGCCTGCCCGAGGGCGAGGAACTCGACGCCGTGGCCTACTACAAGTCGCTCTACGAGAAGATGGACCTTCTCGAAATGGACCGGAAGTTCACCGGCCGCGCCGTCAACGAGGGCTTCTCCGGCGGCGAGAAGAAGCGCAACGAGATCCTCCAGATGATGATGCTCGAGCCGAAGTTCTGCATCATGGACGAGACCGACTCGGGCCTCGACATCGACGCGCTCAAGATCGTCGCCAAGGGCGTGAACGCCATGCGCTCGCCCGACCGCGGCATCCTCCTCATCACCCACTACCAGCGGCTGCTCAACTACATCGCGCCGGACCACGTCCACGTGATGTCCGAAGGCCGCATCGTCCGCTCCGGCGGCCCCGAACTGGCGCTGGAGCTCGAAGAAAACGGCTACGACTTCCTCAAGGAAGCGGCCACCGCCTGAACCAGCAACGCCCTGTGGCATGACCGTCCCGGTCATGAGCGCAGCAGGCCCGAACAACCTCGAACGACTTCATTTTCATGAGCTACGACGCACCAGGCACGACCACCATCGACCAGGAAACCCAGGCCGCGCTCGACATCGACCGCAGCAAGGGCGACTTCCGATTTCCCGAGAAGCACAAGTACGATGCCGGCCGCGGTCTCACCGAGCGCACCATCGACTACATCTGCGATGTGAAGCAGGACCCCGACTGGGTCCGCGAATTCCGCCACAAGGCGCTCAAGACCTTCCTCGAGAAGCCGATGCCCACGAACTGGGCGACCGAGGACCTCAACAACATCGACTTCGACAAAATCCGCTACTATCTCTCCGACGGTGAGAAGCCCAAGCGCTCGTGGGACGAGGTGCCGCCGGAGGTGCTGCAAACCTTCGAACGCCTCGGCATTCCCGAGCAGGAACGCGCGTTCCTCGCCGGCGTCGAGGCCCAGTACGACTCCGAGGCCTCCTACTCCAACATGAAGGAGGAGCTGACCAAGAAGGGCGTGATCTTCGTCAATTCCACCGAAGGCCTGAAGGAATACGAGGACATCTTCCGCCCGTGGTTCGGCAAGGTCATCCCCACCGGCGACAACAAGTTCTCCGCGCTCAACAGCGCTGTCTTCTCCGGCGGATCCTTCATCTACATCCCGAAGGGCGTGAAACTCGAGCAGCCGCTCCAGGCCTACTTCCGGATCAACTCGGAGAGCTTCGGGCAGTTCGAGCGCACGCTCATCATCGCCGACGAGGGCGCCGAGGTGATGTACATGGAAGGCTGCACCGCCCCGAAGTTCGAGACCTCCACGCTTCACTCGGCGGTGGTCGAGCTGGTCGCGCTCAAGGGCGCCAAGATCCAGTACGTCACCGTGCAGAACTGGAGCAGCAACGTCTACAACCTCGTCACCAAGCGCGGCCTCGCGATGGAGGATGCCGAGGTGCGCTGGATCGACTGCAACATCGGCAGCCGCCTGACGATGAAGTACCCCGGCGTGATCATGCGCGGCGAACGCGCCCGCGGCGAGGTGATCTCGATCGCCCTGGCCAACGACGGCCAGCACCAGGACACCGGCGCCAAGATGATCCACGCCGCCGACAACACGACCTCGAACGTCGTCTCGAAGTCGATCTCGGTGGGCGAGGGCCGCTCGACCTACCGCGGCCAGGTTTCGATCCCGAAGAAGCTCAAGGGCTGCAAGAACAACACCGAGTGTGACGCGCTGCTGATCAACGCCCGCAGCCGCACCGACACCTACCCGGCGATCACCGTGAAGGGCAATCAGCACGCCACCCAGCACGAGGCCAGCGTCTCGCAGGTCTCCGAGGAGATGCTGTTCTACATGCAGCAGCGCGGGATCGACGAGGGCCACGCCATGTCACTCGCCGTCAACGGCTTCATCAATGACCTCGTCCGCGAGTTCCCGATGGAGTATTCCGTCGAGCTGAAGCGGCTCATCGACCTCGAAATGGAGGGCTCGGTGGGGTAAACTGACCACGCGATGAAGCAAGCATCATCACGCAAAGACACCGAGGTCCGCATCTTCGATTCCTTCGAGGAAGCGGAAGAACACGAGCGCCGCGAGTGGATGGCCATGCCCCGCCAACAGCGGATGATTCTCCTCGAAGCCTTGCGTGTGCAGACCTACCCCGATGAACGAATCGCTCCACAAGGACTTCAGAGAGTTCTTGCAATCATTGATTGACCACGACGTGAGGTTTCTCGTCATCGGTGGTTATGCAGTCGCATGGCTCGGCCAACCGCGCAACACGGATGACCTCGACATATGGATCGACAATTCAGAAACCAACGCTCTCAAGGTTTACGATGCATTGGTCGATTTTGGCTTCGGCGAAACCGAACTCTCTCCGGAGCTCTTTTCCCGCGACCACGGCATCGTCAGACTCGGTGCGCCACCTTGGAAAATCGAGATTTTCGTCAAGATCCCTGGCGTCACTTTTTGTGAGTGCTATCCACGAAGAACCACTTGGCCCGTAGGTGACATGGAGGTCCCGATGATTTCCCTTCCAGACCTCCGCACAAACAAGCTCGCTTCCGGCCGCCCGAAGGATTTTGCGGATCTTGCTCACCACCTCCCAGAGATTGATCCGGATTCTCCCAACCTTCCTCCCACTGACTCCAACTAGCACTTTCCCATGTCCACTCTCGCAGAATCCCCCTCGTCCATCCTCGACTCCGCGCCGCAAACCGAGCCCGACCTTCCGGCCTGGTTCGCCGAGCGCCAGCGCGCCGCCTGGCAGCGCTTCCTCGAGACGCCGGCCCCGACCCGCAAGGACGAGACCTGGCGCTTCTCCAGCCTCAAGCAGCTCGACTTCTCCGGCTACCAGGGTGACACGCCCGTGCCCGAGGACACCGGCTCGCTCATCGAGCGCTCGACCGGTGTCGAGAAGCCCGCGGCGAAGTTCATCTTCGTCAACGAAACCCTGATCGAGATCGACTCGAGCCTTCCCGACGAAGTCATCTGCCTGCCGCTTGCCGAGGCACTGATCCTGCATTCGGACCTCGTCGAGCGGCATTTCATGAAGCAGGACACCCGCCTCGGCTCGGCCAAGTGGACCGCGCTCCACGAGGCCCGCGTTTCGAACGGCCTCTTCGTCCACGTCCCCGCCAATGTCGAGGTCGAGGACACGATCGAGGTCTTCCACTGGCTCGCCGGCGACAAGGCCGCGATCTTTCCGCACACGCTCGTCGTCACCGGCGCCAACGCCAAGGTGCGGGTGGTCGACTACTTCCATTCCGCCGACGACGAAGACACCGGCCTCTGCATCGCGGTCAACGACCTGATCGCCGGCGAGGGCTCGAAGCTCGACTACCTCGCCATCCAGGCCTTCAACGAGAAGACGCAGGTCATCTCGGTCAACGAGACCGGTGTGGCCAAAGACGCCTCGACCACCGGATTCGTCCTCAACACCGGCGCGAGCTGGGCCCGCAACGAGTCGCTGTGCCGCCTCGAGGGCGAGGGGTCGCGCTCCGACATGCTCAGCGTCAGCGTCCCGGCCCGCAGCCAGGAATACGACCAGCGCACCTTCCAGCACCACGTCAGCCCGGGCGCCTTCAGCGACCTGCTCTACAAGAACTCGCTCTACGACAAGTCCCGTACCATCTTCTCCGGCCTGATCTTCGTCGACGAGGGCGCGCACCGCACCGACGCCTACCAGACCTGCCGCAACCTCTTCATGAGCGGCGACGCCGAGGCCAACTCGATGCCCGGCCTCGAGATCAACGCCGACGACGTGAAGTGCTCGCACGGCTCGACCAGCGCGCAGATCAGCGACGAGGAGATCTTCTACCTGCAGGCGCGCGGCATCGACCCCGTCCGCGCCCGCCAGCTCATCGCCCGCGGCTTCTCGGTCGAGGTGATCGAGAAGATCGGCGACGAGAAGATGGAGGAGGTCGTCCTCCGCCATCTCGACGACAAGTTCGCCCACATCGCCGGCGGCGGGGCCTGAACCGGTGAACCTCGGCCGGTCCGAAGGACGGACCGCGCGGGCCCGCTCGCGCCCGCGCCATACGGGGACATTGCGATGCCTGCGGCGTTCCGCTATCGTCATCCCATGAACCCGCACGACCATCCCACGGCCCTGAAGGATCTTCAGGACTCGATCTACCGGGAGAAGGTCCTGCGAGCCCGCAAGATGACGCCGGAGGAGCGGTTCGATTGCGGCTTTGAACTGACCAACTCGGTGTTTGCCCTGATGCTCGGAGGTGCCATGGCCCGACTCGGTCTCAAGGATGAAGCCGCGGGCCGCGACGCCCTCAAGGCGCAACTGGCCCGGTTGCGCAGAGTCCATGACCATGGCCTCTACACGACCGAGCCCCGGTCCGGTCACCAGGCATGAATGTCAACCCGACCGCCGCCGCCGTCATCGACGCCTGCGAGACGATCGGTGCCGACCACATGGTCACCGGCGCCTTCGCCTTCAACTGTTACGGCATTCCCCGCTCGACCAAGGACTTCGACCTGGTGGTCGATGTCTCGAAAACCTCGATCTCCCCGCTGATTCGCCACCTCGACGGAGCCGTGGAATTCGGCCAACAGGTTCAATTCGACACGCTGACCTGGGGCCGACGCCACATCGGACAATCGAAGCTCGAGCCCGGCTTCGTGGTCGAGCTGTTCGAGTTGTTCGACGACCGGTTCGTGATGGAGTCCTTCAGGCGACGTCAACGGCTCCATTCGGTCCAACTCGACCGCGACATCTGGCTGCCCACCGCCGAGGACGTGATCGTGCAGAAGCTCCGCTGGGGACGGCCGAAGGACCTCGAGGACGCCCGCGACGTGACCGCCGTGCAGGGTCCGGAAAACCTCGACACCACCTACATCGAGCGTTGGTGCGCCGAGCACGGCAGCAGCGATCGCTGGACTTCGCTCCTTGAAAGCCTGCCACCGCTCTGAGCGCTGCCTCAGTCCCCGTCGAGCAGGTTTCCGAGGCCGCCCAGCACCGATCCCTCGCCCTTGCCGCCGGAGCCGACGTTGCGTGCGACGCGGTCGGCCAGCCGCGAGAATGGCAGGCTTTGCAGCCACACCGTGCCGTGACCGGAAAGCGTGGCGAGGAAGAGTCCCTCGCCGCCGAAGAACATGCTCTTCAGGTTTCCGGCGCGCTGGATGTCGTACTGGATCCCGTCGGTGAAGGCGACCAGGCAGCCGGTGTCGACCCGCAGTTGCTCGCCTTTCAGCTCCTTCTTGATCACCGTGCCGCCGGCGTGGATGAACGCCATCCCGTCGCCCTCGAGGCGTTGCAGGATGAATCCCTCCCCACCGAAGAAGCCGGCCCCCAGCTTGCGGTTGAAGGCGATGCTGACCTTCGTGCCGAGCGCGGCGCACAGGAACGCATCCTTCTGGCAGGTGATTCCCCCGCCGAAGGTCGCCATGTCGAGCGGCATGATCCTGCCGGGATACGGCGCGGCGAAGGCGGCCCGCCGTTTGCCCGATCCGCCGGCATGCGTGAAGTGGGTCATGAAGATCGACTCGCCGGTAAGCGCCCGCTTTCCGACCGCCAACAGCTTGCCCATCACCCCCTCCTGCGGCGTCGAGCCGTCACCCATCTTCGCCTCGAAGGTGATGTCGGGCTCGATGTAGTTCATCGCCCCGGCCTCGGCGATCACGGTCTCGCCCGGATCGAGCTCGACCTCCACGATCTGCATGTCGTCGCCGAAGATCTCGTAGTCCACCTCGTGGCAGCGACGCGATCCCCGGCTGCCCGAGGGAATCGCGGGCGGCGCCGCGCCACCGAACAACTCCGGAAGCACACCCGAGGCCGCGGCCCACTCGCCCATGCCGCTCTTCCACACCAGGGTCGCCGGCGTGACCGTTCCCGCCTTCACCAGCTCGGAAAGCTGGTCCTCGGTCACCTGCTGCGGGTTGCGTTGCGCGTCGAGATAATGCCAAGTCTGCATGGCGCGAGGTGACCACACCCGGGACCCGCCACACGATGGGAAAATCAATCCTCTTTCGGAATCTCCTCGCGCACGATCGTCTTCACGTTCACGAACTCGCGGATCCCCTCGCTCCCCAGTTCGCGGCCCCAGCCGCTTTCCCGGATGCCGCCGAAGGGCAGCCGCGGGTCGGACACGACCTGGGCGTTGATGCCCACCGTTCCCGCCCGCAACCGGCGGGCCACGCGTTCCCCCATCCCGAGGTCGCGGGTGAAGACCGCCGCCCCGAGGCCGAAGCTCGACCGGTTGGCCAGCTCGACGCCGTCGGTCGGTCCGTTGACGCGGCACACCGCCGCCACCGGCCCGAAGGTTTCCTCGTCGAAGACCGGCATGCCCGGCGCCACGCCGGTCACCAGCGTGGCGGGATACCAGGCGCCCTCCCGGTCGGGAATCTCTCCACCCATCAGCACCTTGGTCCGCGGGCCGACGCTTTCGACGACCTGCCGGTGCAGTTCGTCACGCAGGTCGCCGCGGGCCATGGGTCCCAGCTTCGTCGAGGGATCCAGCGGATCGCCCATCGGATAGGATTCCAGCTCGGCATACAGGCGCTCGACGAATTCGTCGTGCACCGGCGCGGCGACGAGGAGGCGCTTGGCGGCGATGCAGCTCTGGCCGTTGTTGATCATGCGGGCCCGCGCGCAGACTGTCGCGGCGTGGGCGAGGTCGGCATCCTCGAGCACGAGGTAGGGATCGCTGCCGCCGAGTTCGAGCACCGACTTCTTCAAATGCCGGCCGCAGTGCGACGCCAGCTCCCGACCGGCCTTCGTACTGCCGGTGAAGGTCACCGCCGCCACGCGGTCGTCGCCGACCAGGTCGCCGACGTCCTTTCCCGCCACATCCACCCACGCCAGCAGGTCGTCGCGTCCGGTCGCGTCGCGGATCAAGGCCTCGATCGCCCGCGCGCAATCCTTCACGTTGGACGCGTGCTTCAGCAGGATGCGGTTGCCCGCCATCAGCGCCGGGGCGGCGAAGCGGAAGACCTGCCAGAAGGGGAAGTTCCACGGCATCACGGCCAGCACGATACCGAGCGGCGCGCAGGTCACCCGCGAGTCAGCCCGGCCCGTATCGACCGCCTCGTCCCCGAGGAAAGCCTCGGCCTGATCGGCATAGAAGCGGCAGACCCACGCGCACTTTTCCGCCTCGGCCTTGCCCTGCGCGACCGGCTTGCCCATCTCGCGCGCCATCGTCGATGCGTATTCCTCCGCCCCGGACTCCAACCGGTCGGCGATGGACAGCAGCCAGTCGGCCCGCTCCTCCATTCCGTCGATCGAACTCACCGGCACGGGCGCGGCGAGACGACCGAACGCCTCTTCAATTCCATTGCCCATGACCCACCCTCCCATCGGTCGGCCGATCTTTCCAGCGACGATCCGCCGCCGCGAGGGAATGATTGAAACCGGCCGCGTCCTCTCCCACCCTGCCTCCATCGTGAGGATTTCCGCCGGCATCGGCCTGTTCCTGCTCCTGGTCGGGCCCTCCGGGGCCGGCGACTGGCGCGGCGACCTGCTCGAGGCCGAGGGTTTCAGGACCGACGGGGCCGGCCTGCGGGAGGCGATGGCGGGAGCCCGTCTCGATGCCGCGAAGCTCGCCGCGGCCTATCAAGGGCTCGGCTCGGAGAGTTTCCCGGAACGGGAGCGGGCCGAGGCGACCATCCTCTCCGTCGGACCGGACGCCCTGGCCTGGCTCGGGAAACAACCCGTCTCGCCCCAGCCCGAGGTGCGGATGCGCGTCAAAACCATCCGTCGGAATCTCGAACTCGCCTCCGGCGACCGCCGCGGCCGGATGCTGCGGCACGCCGCCGGCTCGCTGCTCGAGGAACTCGGCGGCGCGCCCGACCCGTCCACCGGCGGGATCTTCTACGAGTGGTTCGGCGAACCGGCCCGCAAGATCGCGCCGCGCTACCGGACCTTTCATTACACCGCCCCCGCGGGAATGACATCGCGGATCGAGGACCGGATGCTGCGGCACGAAGGCGATCGTCCCGGCGACGACGACCAGCGCCTCCTCCTCAAGGCCGCCGATTGGCCGGGACGGCCGGTGTTTCCCGACCGGTTCAGCGTCACCACCACCCTCGGAGGCAGCGCCGGCGGCGAGGGGGTGTGGCACCTCGGGGTGAGCGTCGGAGGCGTCCGCGCGCTTTATCACCCGGGATACGCCGGCGGCGCGTTCCGCTTCGAACAGGTCGAGGGCAACATCCCGACCGCCCCCAACCGCTCGATGGGGTTCACGCCCTCGACCGACAAGATGCAGCGGATGAGGGTCGAAGTGCAGCGCCGGACCGGGGGACGCGTGCGGCTCGCGGTCGTGATCCAGGAGGATGGCGGCGAACCCTTCGAGACCTCGTCCGAGTTCGACCGGGATACCATCGGACCGTTGGACGCGATCAGCCTCGACCGCAGCGGTCGCCGGGGAGGCGACGCCCGCTTCGCCGACCTCGTGGTCGAACTGGGAAAGGACTGAACCGTCTCCGCGAAAGATCGTGATGGCCTGCCGGGGGGCTTTCCGCTTGGTTGCCGCCGTGCAGCAGAATCTTTCCTTCGCCGTCATCGGTTGCGGCTCGCGCGGCCGGACCTACATGCGCATCGCCCGCGAACTCGGCCACACCATCACCGCCTTCGCCGACCCCCTGCCCGAGGCCCGCGAAACGATGCGCGACATCGCCGGCGATCCCGCGGCGCGCGAGTTCGCAAGCGGCGAGGAACTGCTCGGGGAACCCCGGCTCGCCGACGTCGCGCTGGTCTCCACGCAGGACGCGATGCATTTCGAGCAGGCCAAGGCCGCGCTCCGCCAGGGCTATGACGTGCTCCTTGAAAAACCCGCCGCCACCTGTTCCCAAGAGGTCGAGGAACTCGCCGCCCTCGCCCGCGAAAAAGGCTGCAAGCTCATCCTCTGCTTCGTCCTGCGCTACACGCCCTTCTACCGCGCCCTGAAGAAGGCGATCGACGACGGGCTCATCGGCGACGTCGTCTGCATCAACGCCAGCGAGGGCGTCGGACCCTGGCACCATTCCCACTCCTACGTCCGCGGCCACTGGTCGAGGAGCACCGAGTCCTCGCCGATGATCGTCGCCAAGTGCAGTCACGACACCGACCTGCTCCACTGGCTCACCGGCTCCGATGCCGTCGCCGTCTCCAGCTACGCGGAAAGCACCTGGTTCCGGCCCGACCGCGCGCCCGAGGGGGCGACCGACCGCTGCACCGACGGCTGCCCGCATGTCGGCACCTGCCGCTACGACGCCCACCGCTACCTCGGCGACCAGCGCCGCTGGCTGCGGATGATCCGCGCCGACGCCGAGTCGATGACCGACGAGCAGATCCTCGAGTGGCTGCGGACCGGCGACTGGGGGCGCTGCGCCTACCGCTGCGACCAGGACACGCCCGACCACCAGGTCGTCTCGATGCAGTTCGCCAACGGCGTCACCGCCACCCTCACCATGACCGCCTTCGACACCGGCCGCCGCATCCGCGTCCACGGCATCCGCGGGATCATCGAGGGCGCCACCCACGCCGACGGGCGCGAGCCGTGGCTCGAATGCCGGCTGCACGAGGGCGAAACGACCGAGATCCCGATCGAGGAAACCCCGAGCGAAGGCTACGCCGGCCACGGCGGCGGCGATTTCGGGCTCATCGACGCGCTGCCCGGCCTGCTGGCCGCGGACGGCGCCGACTACATCGAGGGCCACCGCATCGCTTTCGCGGCCGCCGCATCGGCCGAGAAGAGCGCCGCCTCCCGGAGTTGACCCCGGCGGCTTCCGGCGAGAGGCTGCGCGCGGCGTGAAGATTCCTCCACGACGCAACCGCTGGGTCAGCCAGGGCACCGCGCGCTCCTCCGGCCGTCCCGCCTTCGAGACCGGCTTCAAGGAAGATGTGTTCCGCGAGCTCGGAGCCGCCGAGGAACCGCCGGCCGCCCCGACCGGCATCGACCAGGTGGCCGACGTCCTGCTCGCCCGCCTCGGCGACGACCGCGTCTCGGTCCGCGCCGACGACCTCGAGGCGCACGCCTCCGACAAATGGCACGCCAGCCGCCGGCCCGACCTCGTCGTCTTCGCCGAGTCGACCGATGACGTGTCGAAGACCCTCGAAATCGCCTACCGCCACCACATCCCCGTCACCACCCGCGGCGCCGGCGTCGGCTACGTCGGCGGCTGCGTGCCGGTCCGCGGCGGCATCGCGCTGTCGCTGGCGCGGATGAACTCGATCATCGAGCTCAACCCCGAGGACGGCGTCGCCGTGGTCCAGCCCGGCGTGATCACCGGCGACCTCCAGCAGGCCGCCCGCTCGCTCGGCTGGGACTACCCGCCCGACCCCGCCTCGCTCAAGGAATGCTCGATCGGCGGCAACATCGCCACCAACGCCGGCGGCCCCCGCTGCCTGAAGTACGGCGTCACCCGTAACTACGTCCTCGGCCTCGAGGTCGTGCTGCCCGACGGCCGCGTCGCCCGCTGCGGCGGACGCGTCCACAAGAACAAGACCGGCTTCGACCTCGTCGGCCTCTTCACCGGCTCGGAGGGCATGCTCGGTGTGGTCACCGAGGCCACCCTGCGCCTCATCCCCAAGCCGCCGGCGCGCGCCATGCTCGCCGCCGTCTTCCCCGATTTCGCGCGGGCCGCCGCCGCCGTGCAGGGGATCCTCGACCGCGGCCACCTGCCCTCGGCGCTGGAAATCACCGACGCCTTCACCCTCGCCGCCGCCCGCCGCCGGCTCGGGCCGGACGCCCTGCCCGACGGCGGCGCCCACCTCATCGTCGAGATCGACGGCCGCCCGCGCGCGGTCGACCACGAACTCGACGAACTCGAACAGCTCATCGAGAAGCTCGGCGCCACGCATATCGACCGCGCCGAGGACGAAGCCGCCTGCGACGCCGTCTGGCAGCTCCGCCGCGAGTTCTCCTACTCGCTGCGCGACACCGGCCTCACCAAGCTCAACGAGGACATCGTCGTGCCCCGCTCGAAGCTCGTCGACCTCGTCAACTTCGCCCGCGACCTGCAGGAATCCACCGGCATCCCGGTCGCCTGTTTCGGCCACGCCGGCGACGGCAACATTCACACCAACCTCATGGTCGCCAACTACGACGACCCCGCCATCCGCGACAAGGCCGACGCCGCCCTCGACCGGCTGTTCCACTGGGTGCTGGAAAACGGCGGCGCCATCACCGGCGAGCACGGCGTGGGCCTCGCCAAGGAGCCATGGATCGAAGCGGCCCTTGGCAGGACCACCCTCGACGTCCACCGCGCCATCAAGCACGCCCTCGACCCGAGGAACACCCTCAACCCGGGGAAGTTCCTGGACTGAACGCCTCGGGCGCCGGCTTCAACCGCTGGCGGAGGCCCCTTCCTCTTTCTTATACTTGTCGATCAGGGCGTTCACCAGCAGCAGCGTGGGAAAGCCCAAGGCCACCAGTTCGAGATCGAACGCCGGAGTCACCCTCACCCGGAACTGTGCCATCATCGCCGCGGCGATCGACTCTCCCATCGCGGCCCCGAACCCGTCGTCCGACACCTCGCTCTCCCCGGGTGCTTCGGACATCGACTCGATGATCTGCCGCTTCACCGGAAATCCGATCATCAACTGGACCAACAGCAGCACCAGGGCCACCGCGGGCAGCACCGAAGCCAGCATGCCGGCGCGTGTACCTCCACTGAAGAGCGAAACCGCCGAGAACGCCACCGCCCCGACCACCGCAACCAACGCCAGGGCCACGAGCGGCGCGAATCCCATCGACTCGTCCGAGCCGGGACCCGACTCCTCGCCGGCGTCCTTCATTTCCTCCGTCGGCGAACCGCTGCCGTAGATCACCTGCAGGCCCGTCTGCGTGGCCATGCTCTTCTCCGAGCACTGGATGTCGACCCACGGAAACGCAAAGAGCACCAATGCCGCGAGGGACGAACCGAATTTCAGCTTCTTCAACATGAGTCCGAGTTTGGCTCTTCGTTTCTGACGCAAAGTCGACGGCCTGGCAATCCACGATGCGGATGCCGCCGATCAAACCGGTCGGTGGACTTGAACGGGAACGACCTTGGCGATGTGTTCGAAATCCCGGTCCGTGCTCAGCACCGCCCACTTCCGGTCCATCGCAACCGCGGCGATCAGGAAGTCCACATGCGCCGCCTGGACTCCCTGCGCCATGCATCGGTTGCAAAGCTCGGCAGCACTTTCGTAGTCCCGCATGCCCAGTTCCGGATCCGGGAAAGCCGCGAGATGATCCCGAAGACGCTCGAACTGAGCCTGGTGCTTGATCCCGGAAAGCACTTCCTGGCGAACCGGCCCGAGCAGGACAACCCGGCCTTCCTCGATCAGCCGCAACAGGGCCGTGACCGCCGGGTCGGCCGCCGCCTCCCGTCTTCGGAACGCCAGCGACCACACCGAGGTATCGACAATGACCTTCACGGCCGTCGACGCCGCGTTCGGTGGTCGTAGTCCTCCTCGTAATCGACCGTCCCGAAGAGATCGACCACCCGCTGCTGCTTGTGCCGCGCGACATACTCGCGCAAGGCCTCGGTAACCGCGTCCTTCTTGCTGCGGTGCCGACCGACGCTCACCGCCTCCCTCAGCAGTTTCTGGTCAATGTCGAGGTTCGTCGCCACGCACACTCTCTCGCACAATAGCTTGTGCGTGTCAACGCTACTCCTCGTCCGCCCAAGCCTTCCGCACCTCCTCGCCGATGATGCGGATGCCGTCGCGGACGGTGGCCTCGTCCATGGTGAAGGTCATGCGCAGGCACTCGCGGCGGTGGCGCCACGTGTCGTCATCGAGGCCGAAGAAGAAGTATTCCCCCGGCACGATCAGCACGCCGCGTTCCTTCAACCGCTGGTAGAGCTCCTTCGAGGTGATCGGCAGGTCGGGGAACCACAGCCAGAGGAAGAGCGCGCCCTCGCTACGGTGGACGTAGTAGGGAAAGCCGTCGCCGAAGCTCTCCGCCACGCACTCCCGGGCGAAGCGGGACTTCTCGGCGTAGAACGGCTTCACCGTCCCGTCGGAAAGCCGCAGGATCTCGCCGCTCTCGATCAACGGGCAGGCGATGGCCTGGCCGATGTTGGGATTCGAGAGCCCGACGATCGAGCTCATCGCCGCGATCGCCGCGGTGATCTTCGGGTGGGCGACGACGATGCCCGTCCGCGTCCCGGGCAGGCCGATCTTCGACAGGCTGAGGGTGAGGATGACGTGCTCGTCCCACACCGGCGTGGCGTCGGTGAAGATCACGTTCGGAAACGGCGCCCCGTAGGCGTTGTCGATGATCAGCGGAATGCCGTGCGACCTGGCGATCCAGGAAAGCCGCGCGATCTCATCGTCGGTGAGCACGTTGCCGGTCGGGTTCGTCGGGCGCGACACGCAGATCGCCGCGATGTCGTCGGTGACCTCGAGCTTGTCGAAATCCACCCGGTACTTGAACTCGTGGTCGCCGGTTTCCTCGATCTTCGGCGGCAGCGCCTTGAACATGCCGCCGCAGGTGCCCTGGTTGGCGTAGCCGATGTATTCCGGCACCAGCGGCAGCAGGATGCGCCTGCGGCGCCCGTCGGCCATCTCGCCGCCGAGCAGGTTGAAGAGGAAGAAGAAGGCCGTCTGCCCGCCGGCGGTCACCGCGAAGTTCGATCCGTCGACGTCCCAGCCGAACTCACGGCGGAAGAGCGTGGCCAGCGCGGCGATGAAGCCCGGGTTGCCGCGGGGCGGGTCGTAGTTCGCCAGCATCCGCTCCAGCGCCCCGGGGTCGCCGAGGATCTCCTCCATCCGGCGCCGCCACAGGGCGTTGACCTCCGGGATGTGGGCCGGCTGGCCGCCGCCGAGCATCTTCACGTCCTCGCCCGACGCGAGGGCGTTGCCCAGGTCCTCCATCAGCTCGCCGATGCCGCTGCGCGATCCGAGCTCGAGCCCGAGCCTTGAAAATTCGAAGTCCATGATCCGTTGACCTCCCCGCCAGCATGGCCATAGTCGCCCCGAACCTCAAAGCACAACATCATGGCACTTCAAATTGGCGACAAGGCCCCCGACTTCACCCTCGTCAGCAAGGGCGCGGACGGCCCCGAACTCGTGACCCTCGGCGACCTGCTCGGCAAGGGCAATCTCGTCCTGCTGTTCTTCCCGATGGCCTTCACCGGCGTCTGCACGCAGGAATTCTGCGACCTCTCGGGTGGACTGGCCGACTACGAATCACTCGACGCCACCGTGGTCGGCGTCTCCGGCGACAACCCCTTCGCCCAGGAAGCCTGGGCCCAGAAGGAGGGCATCACCGTGAAACTCCTCAGCGACTACGAGCATGAGGTGGCCGAAGCCTACGGCGTGGCCTACGAGCAGTTCCTGCCCGACGCCAAGCTCATCATGGGCGGCGTGGCGAAGCGCTCCGCCTTCGTCATCGACAGGTCCGGCGTGGTCCGCCACATCGACATCCAGGACCATCCGAAGGATCTCCCGGACTTCGACGCGGTCCGCAAGGTGCTCGGCGAACTCGCCTGAGCCCTCCGGCCGGTTACTCTTCCGAAGCGGCCGCGGATTCGTCCCCGGTCGCTTCGTCGTCCCCGGACCCGTCCTCGGCGGGTGCCTCGTCGGCCGCCCCGGGGAGCGGCGGCAGTTCGACGGCGGGATCGTTCTCCGGCACCTCGTCCGGAAGGATGGGCTCGCTGACCGGAGCGTCGGGATCGATGTCGGTCGGCATCACCGGCACGTCGGGATCGGCCTCGGCCGGCACGTCGATCGGGATGTCCCCCTCGACCGGCGGCCACACCTGCACCTCCGACCCGCCGTCGCCGGACAAGCCCAGGGTTTCGTTCTCGCCCATGACCTGCACGGTCGAGACCCAGCCCAGCTCGCCGCTGTCGAGCTCGACCTTCACGAAGCTGCCGTCGTCGGAAATCACCTTCATCGGCGTGTTGGCCGGGAGCAGCTTGTCGGCGTTCGCGTCGCCCTCGGGGCGCGTCTTGAAGAAGCCCGTGTTGTCCATCACCGAGGTGACGAACTCGCCCGGGCGGTAGCCGGTGTCGACGATGTTGGTCGGCGCGCCGAAGCCACCGGCGGCATCCAGCGGATCGAAGCTCGAATTGATCGGGCCGCCGGTTTCACAGCCGGCGAGAATCAGCCCGAGGGCCGGAAGACAAAGCGCGCGTGGTTTCATGACCTCGGGGAAAAACTCGCATGCCCGTCCGGCCGGGTCAACGGCATAGGCCCCTCTCCAACAGCCACGCCACGTGCCCGCGCAACGCCTCCGGCCACGGCCGCAGCGGGTGGCCGAGGCGCTCCGCCAGCCGGGCCGGCGACATCGCCGTGTGGCGCGGTCGCGGCACGCGGAAAAACGACGCCTCGTCGAGCGCCAGGCCTTCCACCGCCGGACGCTCCGCCAGCGCCCCGCGTGCCATCATTTCCTCCAGCACGCACTCGGCCATCCCCGCCCAGCTCACCGGCTCGCCGGGGTTGCAGGCGTGCAGCAGTTCGTTTTCCGGGCCGCGCCCGACCAGTTCCGCGACCCACCCGGCGAGGTCGGTCGTCAGGCACGGCAGCGAGGTCTTGTCGGCCACCGCCGCCAGCGGCTCGCCGGCCAGCGCCCTCGCCACGACCTGCTCGGGAAAGGCCGGACGCTCCGGACCGAACACCCACGACACCCGCAGCACGCAGCCGCCCGCGGCCAGCACCGCCCGCTCGCCGTCGAGCTTCGTCCGCCCGTATTCCGAGATCGGGCCCGTCGCCGCCGACTCGTCACGCAGCCCCGGAGCGGCGCCGTCGAGCACGTAGTCGGTGCTGAAATGGATCATCGCCGCGCCGCGCCGAGCGCACAACGCCGCCAGCTCGGCCGGCGCCTCCGCATTCACCCGCCGCGCGGCCGCCGCATCCTCCTCGCAGGCCTCCAGCGAGGTGATCGCCGCCGGATGCACCAGCAGGTCGAAATCCAGCCCGCCGATCCGCCCGACCGTCGCCTCGTCGGCGAAATCCCACGCCGTCCGCCACCGCCCGGCCGACGCGGCCGGTCGTGCCGGTCACCGCGACCCGCCGCATCAGATCACCCCGGATTCCTCGAGCGCCGAATCGACGAAACCGTCGCCGGCATCGCGGATCCCGCGGATCCGCCGCTTCACGCCGCGGTGGGATCGCGGGCCGTTGACCCGGTTGACGATGCCCGCCACCGCCAGCGGCATCAGCGCCGCCACGCCCAGCGCCGCCAGGCCGATCGCCACCCCGCGGCGGGCGTTGGAATGCATCACCTCGCCGAGGATCAGGCCGGCGGCCGCTCCGAGCAGCGCCGGCGCGGCCATCGCCGAAGCTTCGGTCCACTCCATCTCGCAGTCGTCGTTTTCGTAACCCATGAAAAAAACCCTAGCAGGCACGGCCCGTGCGACAATCCGGAATCGCGCCCGGGGGATTCGGGCTTCCCGTCCGCCTCCCCCTCCCTATAAGGGCGCCGCATCCACCTCCACCGACCCTTTTCCATGCCATCCACCTACGCCCTGATCCTCGCCGGCGGCTCCGGCACCCGCTTCTGGCCGCTCAGCCGCGACGCCCGCCCCAAGCAGCTCCTCCACCTCCTCGGCGAGGACACCCTGCTCGAGCAGGCCATCCACCGCCTCGACGGCCTCGTGCCCCGCGAGAACATCCTCATCCTCACCAACGCCGCCCAGATCGACGCCGTCCGCCAGGTCGCCTCGATGCTGCCGCCGGAAAACATCTTCGCCGAGCCCGCCAAGCGCGACACCGCCCCGGCCGTCGCCCTCGGCATCGGCCTCATCGCCAAGCGCGACCCCGATGCCACCATGATCGTCCTGCCCGCCGACCAGCGCATCGACGACACCGCCTCCTTCCACTCGGTCATGCGCGACGCCGTCGCCACCGCCGAGGCCTCCAAGGGCCTCGTCACCATCGGCATCCGTCCCACCTGGCCCTGCTCGTCCTACGGCTACATCGAGCGCGGCGCCCGCGCCGTCATCCCCGGGCTCGACTGCGAGAACCCGCCGGTGCAGGTGAAGCGCTTCCGCGAAAAACCCAGCACCGAACTCGCCGAGCAGTTCCTCCGCGCCGGCATGTTCTGCTGGAATGCCGGCATGTTCGTCTGGTCGCTGCCCACCGTCATGCGCGAGCTCTCCCGCCACGTCCCCCAGCTCTCCGGCTTCGTCTCCGAAATCCTCCGCTCCACCGACATCCAGGCCACCGTCAACGCCCAGTTCCCCCGCCTCACCCCCATCTCCATCGACTACGCCCTCATGGAAACCGCCGAGCGCGTCTACAACATCGAGGCCACCTTCGACTGGGACGACCTCGGCTCGTGGATCTCCGTCGCCAAGTACCTCGAGCAGGACGAGGACAACAACGCCTTCAACGACCCCATCGCCAAGGTCGATTCCGAGAACAACATCGTCTTCAACAACCGCAAGGACGTGAAGATCGCCCTCCTCGGCGTCGACGACCTCATCGTCGTCCAGACCGCCGACGCCCTCCTCATCGCCAACCGCCACCAGGCCGACGACATCAAGAAACTCTCCACCGTCCTCCCCAAGGAACTGCTGTGAAAACTTGGAACTCCAAACTTGAGACCTCAAGAATCGTAAACACCCCCGCCGCACGGGTCGCCCATCCATTGAAGTTTAAAGTTTGAAATTTGAAGTTTCAGTGTATCCCGCTCTCGGCATCGACCACGGCGAAGCCCGCATCGGCATCGCCGCCACCGATCCCCTCGGCATCCTCGCCCATCCGGTCGAGACCATCGAGGTCCGCTCCACCGACCCCCTCGCGCGCATCGCCGCGATCGTCGCCGAGCGCGGCATCCGCACCCTCGTCCTCGGCCTGCCCCTGAACCTCGACGACGAGGAGGGCCCCGCCGCGAAAAAGGTCCGCGCCTTCGGTGACAAGCTCGCCACCCGCCTGCCCGACCTGCCGCTGGTCTATATCGACGAGTCCCACACCACCGTCACCGCCGCCGCCAAGCTCCGCGAGGCCGGCCGCAAGGCGAAACGCCAGAAGGACGTCATCGACCAGGCCGCCGCCGTCGAAATCCTCCGCCTGTGGATGGAAACCGGGCTTTGACAAGCGCCCAACCGCCAGCACACTCCCGCCATGCGCTCCCTGCTCCTCCTCCCGCTGCTCGCCGTCCCGGCCTCGGCGGTTCCCGCATCCTGCGAACTGACCCTGGTGGCTCCGGGGGGTGGTTTCAATCAGCTCGCGATAACTGTTGATCCGGGCGCAAATGGACAGATTGCCAGCACAAGAACCAGCAATCTGAGCGGGACAATCACATCAGCTTTCGATGTCGATCTTGGAACCCACAAAACCTCTGAAATCACTCTCTCGGATGGAGACATCACTCTCTCGAATATTGTCACCCCTCCCTTTTCAGGTGGAACGATAACTTACTATACGGCTACCACCGTGGGGCTAACTGCTGACGTTTTCACATCCACTCCTCCCGGTGGAATGATCAGTGTGAACGGTGGCACTTTTGACGCCAGTGAACACGCATTCGTTGTAAACACCGGCACACTGAGTGGCCAGGTAGTTGCTTTCGGACAAATACGTCCTTTCAGCAGAGACTTCTCCGTCGAACCAATTTTGGGCTCTGGAGCCGAGACTCCAGCTGGCGTTGTCACTTTCACTTTGGATGCAGGCGCAACCACTCCAGAGTTGGCGGTTTATGACGTTGAGTTGACCTTCCCAATCGCCTCCGACGAGACTTACACGATTGATTCAGGACTACTCCGCTTGGCGAGTGCTGGCACCATCAAGGCCACCGGCACTCTGTCGGTCCCCACCGCGACCGGCTACGCCGCCTGGGCCACGGCGGAAGGCATTCCCGGTGCCGATCCCAACGACGACTACAACGGCGACGGCGTGACCAACGCCTTCGCCTGGGCCTACGGCTTCGGCAAGGACGACGACGCCGGCGCCTACCGCCCGATGGCGCTGCCCACCGGCGGCTTCCAGATCCCGCTGCCGCCCGGCGGCACCGTCACCCCCGTCCGCGTCCGCGTCTCGACCACCCTCGGCGGCTGGAGCGACCTCCCCGGTGCCCGCATCACGCCCGGCAACCAGAATCCCATCCCGGCGAGTTCCTCCGGCACCTTAACCGTCTCCCCCTCGGGCGACCCCGCCGAGTTCCTCATCCTCGAGGTCGACGAATGATGACGCGACAAACCGCCGGATCGGTGGTTTGTTCGACATCATGATCCATCGACGGAACTTTCTCCGCGGCTTCACCGCCACCGCCGCCGGCCTGTGGGTGCCCGGCGCCTTCGCCGAAGAACTGGTCCGCACACCGCAGCAGACCGAGGGCCCCTTCTACCCCGTCGACCTGCCGCTCGATACCGACAACGACCTGATCATCGTCAACGACGCCCTCACCCCCGCCGTCGGCGAGATCACCCACCTCAGCGGCCGCGTGCTCGATTTGAAGGGCGACCCGATCCGCAACGCGCTGGTCGAGATCTGGCAGGTCGACCACCACGGCGTCTACCTCCACAAGCGCAGCAACCGCCACGGCGAGCGCGACACGAACTTCCAGGGCTTCGGCCGTTTCCTCACCGGCTCCGGCGGCGAGTACTACTTCCGCACCGTCAAGCCCGTCTCCTACCCCGGCCGCACCCCGCACATCCACTTCGCGGTGAAGATGAAGGGCCGCGAGAAGTGGACCACCCAGTGCTATGTCAGGGGCGAGGAGCGGAACCAGCGCGACGGCGTCCTGCGCCGCATCGCCGACGCGAAGCAGCGCGAGTCGGTCATCGTCGACTTCGCCCCGATCAAGGATTCGAAGATCGGCGAACTCGCCGCCCGCTTCGACATCGTCATGGGCTTCACGCCCGGGGACTGATGGAGCGCCGCACGATCCCGCCGGGGAGGAAGGGATGGCTTGATGGAGAGGATTCGAAGGATGAACCCGATGGGGATCTCGCTTGGGGAGTCCTGCCGGAGCGCGGTGCTGCGGGGTGGATCCAAACAAACCATGAAATCATCCCATTCATCCTGACCATCATGTCCATCATGCTTCCCAATGCGCGGCGCTCCGCTTGAGTCATCCCTTGGCTTGATCGCCCTCGGGTATCCGCCCTCCCATTTCCCTAGCCGCCGGGGCCGTCCGCTGCTATCTCCCCGCCCCACCCCATGTTCGAGGTCCGCGAAAAGCCGGAGATGGTCGAGCGGGCGCTGCTGGTGCGCCTCTACTTCGATCCCCGCGAAGCCGACGAGTCCGAGGCCCTGCTCGAGGAACTCGAGGAACTCGTGCGCACCCTCGGCATCGGCGTGGTCGACAAGCTGCTCGCGAAGTCGCGCTCGATGCACAAGAAGTTCCTCTGCGGCACCGGCAAGGCCGCCGAGATCGTCGAGCTGGCCAGGGCCCACGAGTGCGACTGCATCGTCTTCGACAACCAGCTCGCCCCCTCGCAGCAGCGCGAGTGGGAGAACCTTTCCGACATGTGCGTGATCGACCGCGAGGAGGTCATCCTCGACATCTTCGCCAAGCGCGCCGCCACCCGCGAGGCGCGGCTGCAGGTCGACCTCGCCCGCATGCAGTACGCCCTGCCGCGGATGGCCCGGATGTGGGGCCACCTCGACCGCGAGGGCGGCGGCGGCTCCGGCGGCTCGGCCGCCGCCCGGGGCATGGGCGAGAAGCAGATCGAGGTCGACCGCCGCATGGCCCGCGTGCGCATCGACCGCGCCAAGCGCGAGCTTGAGGACGTGCGCAAGCAGCGCGCCACCCAGCGCCAGAACCGCGAGCGGCTCGAAACGCCCCACGCCGCGATCGTCGGCTACACCAACGCCGGCAAGTCCACCCTGCTCAACCGCCTCGCCGGGGCCGACGTGATGGCCAAGGACATGCTCTTCGCCACGCTCGACACCACCACCCGCCGCATCGACCTCCCCGACGGCCAGCCGCTGCTGCTCACCGACACGGTCGGCTTCGTCCGCAACCTCCCCCACCGCCTGGTCGAGGCCTTCAAGGCGACGCTCGAGGAAGCGGTGCTGGCCGATTTCCTCATCCACGTCCTCGACGCCTCGGCGCCGGAAGTCGAACGCTTCCATGATACGACGCTTGCCGTACTCGAGGAACTCGGCGCCGGCGACAAGAAGGTGGTCACCGTGCTCAACAAGATCGACCGCGTCGACGACCCCGACCAGCTCGCCCTGCTCGACCGCCTCTACCCCGACGCCCTGCGTGCCTCGGCGCTGGAAGGCACCGGCATCGGCGCCCTTCTGACCGAGTGCTCGCACGTCCTGGCCGACCGGGTGAGCCGCATCCGCTACCGCATCCCCCAGTCCCGCGCCGACCTCGTCGCGCTGCTCCACGAGGAGGCCAAGATCCTCTCCACCGACTACGAGGGCAACGACATCCTCGTCCACGCCGTGGTGCCGGCCGCGGTCGCCGGCAAGCTCGACGGGTTCCGCGAGCAGATCGAGACGGGATGAGTCCGATGGGACCCATAGGACCTATTGCCCCCGGCGCCCGCCTCCCCCATAGTCGGCGCGCTCCATGAAGGAAAACCTCGCCGAGCTCGAACGCTGGGGGGCCGATGTGATCTTCGGCCGCGCCCGGGGTTTCCGCGCGGGGATGACGCGACTCGCCATGAGCGCGCTCTCCTTCGTCTTCCGGGGCCTGGTCCACCTGCGGCTGCTCGTCTTCCGCAAGCGCTGGCGCCAGCAGGCCCACCTCGGCACCCACGTCATCTCGATCGGCAACATCACCGTCGGCGGCACCGGCAAGACGCCGGTGACCGAGATGCTCGCCAAGACGCTGCGCGACCGCGGCCGCCAGGTCGCCATCCTTTCCCGCGGCTACAAGAGCCGGCGGCTCAAGGAGCCCCAGAAGTGGAAGGACGCCGAGGGCCGGCCGATCGACCCGGATGACATGCCGAAGGTCGTCTCCGACGGCCGCACGCTGCATCTCGACTCGAAGCACGCCGGCGACGAGCCCTTCATGCTCGCCCGCAACCTCGACGGCGTGTCGGTGGTCGTCGACAAGGACCGGATCAAGGGCGGGCGCTTCGCCGTGCGCCAGCTCGACGCCGACACCCTGGTGCTCGACGACGGGCTGCAGTACCTCCGGCTCGCCCATGGCACCGACATCGTGCTGATCGACAAGACGGCCCCCTACGGCACCGGCCACCTGCTGCCGCGCGGGACGCTGCGCGAGCCGCCGGCCAACCTGTGCCGGGCGAGCTACATCCTCATCACCAAGTGCGACGGCGAGCCGAACGACACGCTGGTCGAGGAGATCCGGCGCCACAACCGCTTCGCGCCGATCATCGAGTGCGCCCACGGCCCGCGCTACCTCGAGGAACTCTTCACCGGCCGGCGCGAGGACCTCGAGTTCCTCCGCGACAAGTGGGTCGCCGCCATTTCCGGCATCGCGGTGCCCGAGAGCTTCGAGCGCAGCCTCGAGCGGCTCGGCGCGCGGGTCGAGATCCGCCGCCATTTCCCCGACCACTACCGTTTCACGCGCAAGGAGATCGACTCCTTCATGAACCGCTGCATCGAGCGCGACATGGAGCTGGTGGTGACCACCGAGAAGGACGCCGTGCGCTTCCCCCGGCCGACCGAGATCACCGTGCCGATCTGGTTCCTGCGGATCGAGGTCGAGATCCTCAAGGGTCACGACGAGTGGGAGGAAATGATCGACCGCATGTGCCTGCCCCACGCCCCCGGCGACCCCATCCTGCGCTTCCGCGAGGCCTACGCGGTGTGACCCGCCCCCAGAGGTCGCCCGTTAGTTACGTAGTCCCCCCTTCAGGGGGTCTTCCAAGGCGCGGCTGCTCGAACGGTTTCGAGACCGTCCAACAACAATGGATTCCCGTCCCATGCCAGACCCGCAAGGGGCATGAGCATTGCTGTTAGACTTGGAGGTGACGTCGACGTCGTCAGGTCGCTTCGGAAGACCCCCTGAAGGGGGGACTACGTACCACCCATCCCGGCCCTACTCGGTTTCTTCGGGCTCCGGCGTCTTGTAACGCTCGAGGATCCGGTCGGACACGCTTTCCTCGATGAGGTCGGCGTCGGCCAGGTCGCGGGCGAGTTCGCGGGCGGCGGCGATCTCGATGGCGTCGAGCCGGCGCTTGGCGGGGTCGGTTCCGGGCGGGTGGATCTCGAGGTTGGGCACGATCTTCTCCAGGCCGGCCGAGATGTCGGGATCGACCAGCGGAAGAATCACCGGCTTGCCGGCCGAGGTCCGCGGCATCGCCCCGTCGCGAAGGTCCTTGAGATGCTGGGACTTGAGAATGCCCAGATCGTCGGCGGCGCGGTGGGCGTGATCCAGGGTGCGGCGGACGAGCTGCTCGGCCACCGGATAGTGATCCGCCGAGCGGTAGTCGTAGCGATCCTTCTCCTCGCGCTCGTAGACGCGGTCGAAAAGCTCCTTCGGGGGCAGCCCGAGCTGGCGGGCATCCTCCACGGCGGCGACGGAGCGCAGCAGCACCTTCTCGGCCCCCGCCCGGTCGAACTGGCGGTAGAACGACGCCTCGGACGTCAGCTCGCGGACCAGCTCCACCAGCTCCGCCTTCTGCTGGTAGATCCGGTACTGCTTCATCGCCACGGACCCGCCGACCAGCAGGGCGATGATGACGAACAACAGGCGGAGAACGTCTCTGACGCGGAGATCCATCAGGTCCAGATCGATTTGGGTTTCTTCGGCGGCGGCTCGGGTTGATCGAAGTTCCGGCGCTCACGGGCGGCGGCGATGGCCTCGTCGCGGGTGATCAGGCCGTTCTGCAGCAGCCAGCCGATCGACTGGTCGATGGTGCGGTTGCCGTCGTGGTGGGAGATCTCCATCAGGCCCACGAGCTGCTCGACCTTGCGGTCGCGGATGCAGGCGCGGATGCCGTGGTTCGCGCGCAGCACCTCCGAGGCGAGCACGCGGCCCTGGCCGTCGGCCCGCGGGATGAGGCGCTGGGACACGATGCCCTCGAGCACGCCGGCGAGCTGGGTGGTGATCTGGGCCTGCTGGTCGGCCGGAAAGACATCGATCAGGCGGTCGATCGACTGCGGCGCATCGAGCGTGTGGAGCGTGGCGAGGACCAGGTGCCCGGTCTCCGCCGCGGTGAGCGCGATGCGGATCGTCTCGAGGTCGCGCAGCTCGGAGACGACGATCACGTCGGGATCCTGCCGCAGCGCCTGGCGCAGGGCGATGGGGAAGGCGCGGGTGTCGCGGCCGACCTCGCGCTGTTTGACGAGGCAACTGTTGTGCGAATAGAGGAACTCGATGGGGTCCTCGATGGTGATGATGATGCCCGAGCGGGTTTCCGAGATCCGGCGGATCATCGCCGCCAGGGTGGTCGTCTTTCCCGAGCCGGTGATGCCGGTGACGAGCACCAGTCCGCGCCGAAGCTGGCAGAGGTCGGCGACCACCGAGTGATGGCCGAGCTGCCCGAGCTCGGGAATCTCGTCGGGGATGTGGCGGAAGGCGGCCTCGTGCCCGCCGCGGACGACGTGGACGTTGCCGCGGAAGCGGCCGACGTTGTCGATCTGCAGCGCGTAGTCGAGCTCGAGGTCCTCGGCGAGCTTGGCCCGCTGCTTTTCGCTCAGGGTGTCGTCGATCAGGCGCTCGATCGTTTCGGGGTCGAGCAGGAAGTCCTCGAGCGGCTTCAGGGTCCCCGACACCCGCGCGGCCGGCGGCGCCCAGGCGGAGAGGTGCAGGTCCGAGCCGCCCAGCTCGACGGTCTGGCGGAGGTAGTCGGTGATTTCTCGGACTTCGCTCATCGGCGGGGCTCAGTGTTTCAGGAAATGCCGCGCAGCGCCCGATCAAAGTCCTGCGGGCGGTCGCAGGCGGCGCGGGCGGTTTCGGGATCGAGGATGTTCTGCTCCACGGCGGCGACGAGATAGCGGAGGAACGCGCAGGCGGTGCCGTCGCGGCAGGTGTCGACGTGGTCGCGCAACTCCGCGAATCGTCCCTCGGCAATCCATTTCCGGGTGACGGCGACGTTCTCGAAGAACTCGAGCACGGCCGCGAGGCCGCCGTCGATCCGCGGCAGGAGCTGCTGGGAGATCACCCCGATCAACTGCTGCGAGAGCAGGCCCGAGGCGCTGAGATTGCCGCCGCCGAGAAGGCGCGTGACGCGCTCCATGGCCACCGGCACGCCGGAGACCCCCGACCCGTGGATCGTGGAAATGACCAGGTGCCCGGTCTCCGCCGCCCGCAGGGCGCTCAGCGCGGACTCCGCATCGCGGATCTCGCCGAAGAAGATCACGTCGGGGTTCTGCCGCAGCGCCTGGCGCAGGGCGGTGTCGAAGTCGCCGGTGTCGTGATGAACCTCGCGCTGCGAGAAGAACGCGCGCTCGTTGTGGAAGAGATACTCGATGGGATCCTCGATGGTGACGACGTGGCGGGGCAGCCGCTCGTTGATCCACTGCAGGCAGGAGGCGACCGTGGTCGACTTGCCCGAACCGGTGGGGCCGGTGACGAGGATCAGCCCCGAGCGCCGCACCAGCCACCGTTCGAGGACCTCCGCGGGCAGGCCGAGGGTGTCGAAATCGGCGACCTCGCTCTTGATCGGGCGCATGACCACGGCGAGGCGGCCGAGGGTGCGGAAGGCGTTCACGCGGAGCCGCCCCGCGCCGGCGACCTCGAGGCTGGCATCGCCGTCGAGATCGTGGTCGGGATCGAGCCCGCACTGCCTCCAGATCGAGGCGACCGAGTCACGGTCGATCCCGCTGCCGTGCGCGGTGATCAGCTCGCCGTCATGACGGACCCGGGGCTTCTCCCCCTCGGTGAAGAAGAGGTCGCTCGCGCCGCCATTGAAGGCGGTGACGATGAGTTCGGTTAGAGTCGCATCCATGCCTCTGGCCGGACTCTAGACCGGGGGATCGGTGATGCGGAGGCAAAATCTCGCCTTCACTCCTTCGGCAGGAAGAAGCCGCGTTGCTTGTCGGAGACGGGCAGGCCGAGCTTTTCCATCACCTCGAGCATGTCCTCCCAGATCTTGCGCTTGTCGCTCAGCGCGGCCTTGCCGTGGAGCAGGTAGGCGGGGTGGTAGGTCACCCGCACCGGGATGCCGTCGAACTCATGCCACCTCCCGCGCATGCCGCCGACCGATCCCGAAAGCCCGAGCAGGCCCTCGGCCGCGGTGCCGCCCAGGGCGACGATGCACTTCGGCCGCACCACCTTCACCTCCTCGCGCACGAAGGGCAGGCAGGCCGCCATCTCGTCGAGCGTCGGCTTGCGGTTGTTGGTCGTCTGGCCGGGCATCGCCGGGCGGAACTTGACGATGTTCGAGATGTAGACCGCCGCCCGCTCGATGCCCATCGCCTTGAGGATGTCGTTGAGCTTCTGCCCGGCCGGGCCGACGAACGGCTCCTGCCGCCGCTCCTCGTGATGGCCCGGCGCCTCGCCGACCAGCATCAGCTCCGCCTCCGGATCGCCGGTGGAAAACACCATCGTCTCCCGCAGGCTCCCGAGCGCCTTGGCCGGCGGCCAGTTCCCGGCCTGCTCGCGCAGCGAGGCGATCCGCTCGGCGGCGGTCGTGCCCTCGATCCGGAGTTCGGCAGGCGCCGGAACTTCCCCGGTGGTGCCGGCCTTGGCCGGAGCGGCCCCGGTGGCCGGTGCCGCGGATTTCCGCTGCTTTTTCGCCTCCACGCTGCGGCGATGCAGGTCCCGCAGGACCTCGCGCGCCTCCTCGTCGAGGAATACGGTCTCCACCCCCCGCGCCTGCTCGGCCCGCAGGTGATCGAGGAGAAGATCGACTGCCCGGCTCACGTCCGCTACCCTAGCGGTGCCGCCCGGGGCTTGGCAATGCCCACAAATCCGCCGGGCGGCGACGCTTCCCAACCGACGGTCGGACAAACCACCCGCCGCCGGACCCCAACCCGCCCCAAGAGCCATGATCCGCACGCTCCTCATCGGCCTGCTGCTTTCCGCACCCGGACTCCGTGCCGAGGTCGAGATCGACATCGACGCCTTCGGCGAAAGCCTCGGCGGCTGGAAGGACAAGACCGTCGACTACTCCCTCTCCGGCGCCAACTACCGGACCTACCACCCCGAGATCTCGCCCTCGCCCGACGGGGGCATCTTCGTCTCGGTGCGCATCGACCACCGCCGCGGCTGGCTTTCCAGCGACGACCACGCGGTGCTCGAGATCAGCTTCGGTCCCGACGGCTCGGTCACCTCCGCCAAGTCGACGCTGGCCATCCAGGGCCGGACGGTCGCCAGCGACCTGATCCGCAGCACCGCCGACGCCGGCGGGTCCATCGTCGGAGCCGAAGGCGCGGTGAAGATCGGCAGCAACCTGGTCGCGGACCTTTCCGCGAAGCTGATGCGGGAGAAGATCGTCGAGGCCGGCCGGGTCTCGTTCCCGGCCGCCGTGCGCCACAACTACAACCTGCTCTATCAGGCCGTCCGGCTGCTCAAGGCCGCGCCACCGGCCGATGGCGGCGCCGGCACCCCGAAGGGCGAGCCCGTCCCCGAGCCCGCCCAGCCCCTGCCCGAGACGACAACCCCGCCGCTCGAGATCAAGCCCTACGGGTCGAAGCCGTAGCGGAGTGGCGCTTTCCAAGCGCCATGACGTGGGCACGGCGGACTCCCGT
>CALGOH010000182.1 GCA_937957985.1 uncultured Verrucomicrobiae bacterium | reverse complement strand
TTAAAAGAACCCCCATAGTCTCGAAAGGTGACGAACTTGCCGCGCGGGACACTAGTCCCCCAGCGCCTGGCCGTCCGCCACGAGCCGGGCGCGGAGCTTGTCGTAGGACACGTCCTGGACCGGAAGCCCCTCGTCGATGGCCATGCAGGCCGCGGTCGCGGCGCTCTGCGACAGGATCATGAACACCGGCTCCATGCGGATCGAGCCGAAGGCGATATGCGTCGCGGAAAGCGCCCACGGCACCAGCAGGTTCTCGCATTCGTCCTTCTTCGGAACGAGGGACCGGTAGGAAATGCCATAGGCCTTGCCGCCGAGATGGCTCTGGATGTCACCCTCGTTCCTCACCATGCCATCGTGCACCACCCGCTGGGTGTTGTGGGAGTCGAGGGTGTAGGCACCCATCCCCACCGGATCCTCCACCGGAATCGTGCGCTTGCAGTGGTTCTCGGTCATCACGAAGTCCGAGCGCATGCGGCGGGCTTCGCGGACGTAGAGGTTGTAGGGCCAGTGTCCGTTGTCGGCGAACTCGTCCTTCGGCAATCCCCACGGCGCGTAGGCCTTGCGGATCCCCTCCGGCACCCGCGGGTGGTTCTGAACCGTCCACACCAGTCCGAGCTGCCAGTCCTTGTGTTTCGCCGCGAGTTTCTCGCGTTCCTCGTGGTCGAGCGTCGCCCAATTCCAGTCCTTGCCGTAGTTCATGCCGATGTAGTCGGTGGAAATCCCGCCATTGTTGTTGCTGTCGGTCTTGCGGTTCGGCATCGGCGATAGCTTGAAGAAGCCCCCGTCCTGCCCCGCCTCGATGGCGCGGAAGAGAATCTCGTAGTCCGCCTCGTCGTAGCCCTCCGGCCTGCCGATCATGATCCGGTTCTCCGGGACATCGGTCAGCACCATCCGGTAGCAGTAGGCCTGCAGTCGATGGTCGCCTTCTCCCTTTTCCCCGCCGAGGTCGGGATTCACCCCGGGAAGCAGGCCGCTGTCGGGATCGCCCGCAACCACGTAGGGATCGATGCCCTTCGGAAGCTGGTTCTTCTTCGCCACGCCGGTGTTGCCGTTCCCCTGTTCGTTGAATTCGTCATTCGATTCCCGCCCGGTCACGAAGCTCACGCCGGCGCCCGGCATCAGGTCACCCTCGTAGGACGCGTCGATGAACATCCGGCCGGAGACCTTGCGGCCATCTTCCAGCCTCAAAGCGGTGATGCGCCGGCCTTCCTTCACGATCCCCTTTTCAAGATCGAGGCGTCCGCGGATCACCTCGACCCCGGCTTCCTCGATCATGGTATCGAAGACCGCTTCCGCGACCTTCGGTTCGAAGGTGGACGCCAGTTCGGTCTTCGGGTTCAGCGCCGGGACCCCCTGCCCCTGGTTGCCGAAGCTATCCCGATCCTGATGGGTCCATGCTTCAGGCCTCTGGTAGTGCTGATAGAGCCGGTGGTAGAATTCGCGGGCCAAGCCGCCGAGGATCGCGTCGTTGCCAATGTCACTCCATCCCAGGCCGCTGCTGGTCAGCCCGCCGAGGTGTCCGTACTGCGAGATCAGGATCGCCGACTTGCCCATCCTGGCTGCCTGCACCGCCGCCGTCACGCCCCCCGAAGCATCGCCATACACCACCACATCCGCATCGAGATCCTCGCCGGCCGCCGCGGCCGGGGTGATGAGAAAGAGCGACGAAAGGAATGCCGCCGGGATCAACCATCTGGGAGAGTTCATGAAATCGACTGATTGGTTTCTTCCCCGTGTGCGCCGCAACCCCGCCTCCCTACGCCGGGAGAGCAACGGAATTCTCGAAAATCCGAGGGTTGTTTCGACCAGCCCCCGATGCTCCAGCCCCCTGAAAAGCGGATCGGTTTGTCGCAGGATTTCGATGAAAGGGGGTTCGGGGGGGGGAAGTAGAGGACGAATCCATGAGTGAGAACACCGATGATGTGAAGGCCGTCGAGCGGCTCGGGGAAGCCCGGGACGCGATCGTTTCCGAACTGCGCAAGACCATCGTCGGCATGGACGAGGTCATCGACCAGATGATGATCGCGATCTTCGCCAAGGGACACTGCCTGCTGGTCGGCGTTCCGGGTCTGGCGAAGACCCTGCTGGTCAGCTCGCTGGCCGAGACGATGTCGCTGGGCTTCAAGCGCATCCAGTTCACCCCGGACCTGATGCCCTCGGACATCACCGGCACCGAGCTGCTGCAGGAGGACCCCGAGACCCACCAGCGCCGCTTCATGTTCCAGAAGGGACCCGTTTTCACCAATCTGCTGCTGGCCGACGAGATCAATCGGACGCCGCCGAAGACCCAGGCCGCGCTACTCGAGGCGATGCAGGAAAAGCGGGTGTCGTCGGGTGGCGAGGACTACAAGCTCGACGAGCCGTTCTTCGTGCTGGCGACGCAGAACCCGATCGAGCAGGAGGGCACCTATCCGCTGCCCGAAGCCCAGCTCGACCGCTTCCTGTTCAACATTCGGGTGATGTATCCGAGCCACCAGGAGGAGCTCGACATCATGAAGAGCGTGACCGGCGAAAGCTCGGACCCGGTGAAGAAGGTCGTGGACGGCCCGGCGATCGTCGGGTTCCAGAAGGTCGTCCGCCGCATCCCGGTGGCCGATTCGATCTTCGAATACGCCGCGAGCATCGTGCGGGCCACCCGGCCGGACGAGCCCGACGCGCCGGCCTTCGTCAAGAAGCTCATGTCGTGGGGCGCCGGTCCGCGGGCCTCGCTCAACCTGATCCTTGCCGGCAAGGCGCGCGCGGCCCTGCGCGGCCGCTGCCACGTCTCGGAGGACGACATCCGCGCCGTCGCCCTACCGATCCTGCGCCACCGGGTGATCCCGAGCTTTGCGGCCCGGTCGGAGGGAATGACTTCCGACACGCTCGTCGAGCGACTGCTCGATGAGGTGTCGGTGGACTCACGGAAGAAGGCGAGCTGAAGAGCAGGGGTCGCGAGCCGGGGATCAGGAGTCGGTTTTCGCTCCGCGCTCCCATCGCCTTTCCTGACCCCTGACCCCTGACTCCTGAAATGGACCACCTGCCCGAGACCCACTACCTCGACCCCGAGATCCTTCAGCGGATCGGGGATCTCGAACTGATCGCCCGCGAGGTGGTCGAGGGTCTCCGCGTCGGCAGCCACCGCAGTCCTCTTCGCGGGTTCAGCACCGAGTTCGCCCACCACCGGCAGTACGTCCCGGGCGATGCCATCCGCAACATCGACTGGCGGGTCTACGGGCGCACCGAGCGCTACTATACCAAGCTCTACGAGGCCGAGACGAACTTCGACTGCCACCTGCTCATCGACGCCAGCGCGTCGATGAACTACGCCTCGGGGAAAGTCAGCAAGCTGGAATACGCCAAGTTCCTCAGCGCGGCACTGGCCTACATCGTCCTCAGGCAGCGTGACTCGGTCGGTCTCTCGGTCTTCGACAGCGAGGTGCGGGGCTACCTGCCGCCGCGCTCGACGATGGGCATCCTGCTGCAGATCGACCGGATGCTGCGCGAGACGAAGTCGGTGCCGCGGACGACGCTCGCCAGGCAGTTGCACGACGTCGCCCTCATGATGAAGCGCCGGTCGTTCGTGGTGGTGATCTCCGACTTCTTCGCCGAGGTCGAGGACATCCTCGTCGGACTCGACCACCTGCGTTTCGACGGTCACAACGTGGTCGTCCTGCAGACGCTCGATCCCTACGAGCTGACCTTCCCCTTCAATGGCACCTGGCGTTTCGACGGCCTCGAGTTGGAGGAGCCGGTGACGACCCAGCCCGACCGCATCCGCGAGGACTACCTCGCCTCCCTGCAGCAGCATCGCGAGGCGCTGCGGGCGGGCTGCGTGGCGGCGCACATCGACTACGCGCTGGTCGACACCTCGCGACCGCTCGACGGCTTCCTGAGTGAATTTTTCCATGAGCGGGAAACCACCCTCGGCGGTGGCTCCGCAGAACCCAGCCGATGAGTTTCCTCAATCCACTGCTGTTGCTCGCCGCCCTCGGGATCGCCCTGCCGATCCTGGCCCACCTGCTCAACCGCTTCCAGGTCCAGCACACCGACTGGGCAGCGATGCGTTTCCTGAACCGGAGCGTGCGGGTCCGCTCGCGGCAGATCAAACTCCGCGACCTGCTGCTGCTCATCCTGCGCTGCCTGGCGATCCTCCTGCTGGTCTTCGCGCTGGCGCGTCCGGCATGGACCGGCGGCTCGTGGCTGCCCGGCGAGCGCCGCGCCGGTGTGGTGATCGCGATCGACTCGTCCTTCAGCATGGGACACGGCGGCGAGGGATCGACGCGATTCGACGAGGCGTTGAAGCGGGTCGAGGTCGTTCGTGGAAAAATGGCGCCGGGCGACCCGGTCACGCTGGTGCTCCTGGGGGATGACCACCGTGTGGTGCTGCGCAACATGGCCTACGACCGCGGGCGTTTCACCGAAGCCCTCGAGGCCGAGACGGTGAGTCCCGGCTCGCTTGATCTCGGCAGCGTGCCGAAAGTCCTCGCCGGACTCGTGGCCGACATGGAAGCGCCGCAGAAGGAGGTCTATCTGGTCACCGACGGACAGTCCCGCGACTGGCGGCAGCCCTCGGCCCAACTGCGCGAGGGACTCGCCGGCCTCACCACCGACGCCGAGGTCTTCGTCGTGCCGGTGCCGGGCGATCCGGCCAATCTCGCCGTCACCGATCTCGAACTCGTGTCCGGCGTGCTGCGCAAGGGCACGACCGCGCGCTACCGGGCGACCGTCCGCAACTGCGGCGACGAGCCGGCTTCCGGCATCGAGGCCCAGTGCCGCGTCGATGGCGTGCAGATCGACAGCAAGGTGATCCCCCTCATCAAGGCCGGGTCCTCGGAAACGGTTTCGCTCTTCGTCCCCTTCCACAACGCCGGGGCGACGCGCATCACCGCCGAGGTGACCGGCGACCCGCTGCCCGAGGACAACGTGAGGCGCACCGTCGCCGTGGTCCGCGACCGGGTTTCGGTGCTGTGCGTCGACGGCTCCTCCGGCGACGCAGGACGGCTGGTCGTCGCGGCCCTCCTCGCCCGGGCCGATGGCGTGCAGAGCGAGGACTACGTGGTCCGTTCCGTGCCATGGCTGTCGCTGCCGGCCGAGAACCTCGACGAGGTGGACGTCATCGTCTTCGCCGACGTGCCCGAAATCACCGACGAGCAGGCCGGTCAGCTCGGACGCTTCGTCCGCGAAGGCAACGGACTGATCTGGTTCGCCGGAGACAACGTGAAGGCGGCGGCGTGGAACGACCGGACCGCCGGCGGCGAGGGCGCCCTGCTGCCCGCGCGGATCGGCCCGCTGACCGACACCAGCGACGCGCTCGGGGCGGGCACCCCGCTCGATCCGGAAATGCCCGACCACAATGTCTGCCTGCCCCTGCTTTCCCTGCCCGAGGACCTGTTCAACGAGACCCGCTTCCTGCGCAAGTTCGAGGTCGAACCGAGCGCCGCGAGCTATCCGGTCCTGCAACTGGCAGGCGACGGAGGCCCGATCCTCCTGGAGCAGTCACTGGGCCGCGGCCACGTCTTCATGTTCACCACCACCGCCGAGACGGCCTGGAACAACATGGCCCTCACGCCGGTCTTCCCGATGGTGATGCAGCAGATGGTCACCTACCTCGCCGGGCGCGAGTTCGAGCGGCCGCGGACGGTGGGCGACTCGCTGACGCTCACCTACGTCGAGCAACCCGATGCGAGCGACGCGGTCTTCGACACTCCTTCCGGGGAAACCGTCACCGTGCCCGTCCGCGGACATCGCGGCCAGTATGTCGCCCTGCTCGAATCGGCCGACGAAGCGGGATTTTACGAAGCCCGCGTCAGTGTGCAGTCCGCCGGGGTCCCGATCGCCGTGAATGTCGATCCCGGCGAGTCCGACGTGGCCTGCCTTCCCGAGGCCGAACTCCGCGCCAACCTCGAGGGACTCGGACTGAACGTCGCGGCAGGTGACGCCGAGCTTGCCGCGGCCATCGATTCCACCCGCACCGGGCGCTCCGCCTGGCGGATCTTCATGATCGCCGCCCTCGCCTTCCTCCTCATCGAAAGCCTGTTCGCCGACCGCCTGCTGAGGCGCGGCCGCGCGAAGCCGGAGAATCCCGCAACCCTCGAGCCGCAGAATGCCTGACCTTCCGCTCATGATCCTGGGATTCGACGAGGTCTTCTGGGCCCGCCCGCTGTCGACACCTCTCATGGTGGCGGTCTTCGCCGCGGTGGTGCTGCTCAGCGTCTTCCTCTACCGCCGCGCCTGGGGACTGCCGATGTGGCTCCGGGTCCTGCTCGGCGCGGCCCGCCTTGTCGCGCTCGCACTGGTGGTCGCGTCGCTCTTCGAACCGACCGGCGTGGTGAGCGAATCCCACACCCAGGCCCGCACCCTGCCGGTCCTCATCGATGTTTCGGAAAGCATGTCGATGAAGGACCCGCGCAAGACCCCGCAGGACGTCGCCGATGCCGCGGCCGCGCTCGGGATGCTCGAAGGCGGGGACCTCGAACCCGACGAGGTCGCCATGCGGCTCGATTCCGACCAGCGGCAGGCCATCCTCTCCGCCTCGCGGCTCGACCTCGCGCGCGGCATCCTCACCGGACCGGCCCGGCCGGTCTTCGAGGGTCTGGGTGAGGAACTCGACATCAGCTACCACAGCTTCGGCAGCGCCCCCCATGTGATCAGCGACGCCAACACCGTCGACGCCGACGATCTTGCCAGCCTCACGGCATCCGAGCCGGCCACGTCCATCGCGGCATCGCTGGAGACGGTCGCCAAATCGGGGATCACCCCGCCGGCCGGCATCGTCGTCCTCACCGACGGCATCGACAATGCCTCCTCGCAGCACACCGAGTCCGTCCTTCAGGATCTTGGCGCCCGCGGCATCCCGGTCTTTCCCGTGCCCATCGGGCTCGACGAACCGGACGACGTCTCGATCCGCAACATCGTCATGCAGGAAGTCGCCTTCTCCGGAGACCAGGTTCCCGTGCAGGTGCAACTGCTTTCGAAGGGCTACGAGAAGCGCACCGCCGACCTCACCGTCTCGCTCAACGGCCGTCAGGTCTCGCGGAAGCGGGTGCGGTTCGAGGGAGGCCTGCAGTTCGAGGACATCGTTTTCAACGTCGACCTCTACGAGAAGGGCGCCGCGGGCATCGTCGTGGCCGTCGAGCCCTTCGACGACGAGGTCTCGGAAGCCAACAACCGGGTCGAGCGCAGCATCCGGGTGGTGAACGAGAAGGTGAACGTCCTCTACATCGAGGGCAACAACCGCTGGGAGTTCCGCTACCTCACGGCCATCCTCAAGCGCGACCCCCGCCTCGACACGACCTTCATCTCCTCCTCGGCCGGACCCGAGTTCGCCCGCAACTCGCCGGAGCACATCGAACGCTTCCCGGCGAATCGCGAGGACGCGTTCCAGTACGACCTCGTCATCCTCGGCGATGTCGACGCCGGGTTCTTCTCGCCCGAGGAACTCGGGCTCCTTGAGGAGCTGATCCGCGACCGCGGCGGTTCGTTGCTGGTGCTTTGCGGTCCGATGCACACCCCCGCTTCCTTCGCCGACACACCGGTCGAAACGATGCTGCCGGTGCGCTTCGATGCCGACAGCGAGTGGGAGGTCACCTCCGAATCGGTCTACCCGGTGCTCACCTCCGAGGGGCGCAGCAGCATGGTGATGGTGCTCGAGAACGAGACCGAGGAGAACGACCGCATCTGGAGCCGCGTCGCACCGCTCGACCATCTCCCGCCGCTCCTCGGCGCCAAGCCGGGCGCCACGGTGCTGGCCACGCTTTCCGACGCCGGCGGCGGGTCGCAACGCTATCCGCTGGTGGCGTGGCACCGCTACGGCACCGGCAAGTGCCTGTCGCTCGCCACCGACCGGTTGTGGCGCCTGCGCTTCAAGACCGGCGACAAGTACCACTGGCGCGTGTGGTCGCAGTGCATCCAGTTCCTCACGCTTTCGCGCCTGATGGGTGAGCACAAGCGCATCCGCCTGGAAACCGACCGCTCGATCTATCGCGACGGCGAACAGGCACGGCTCTACGCCCACGTGCTCGACGAGGACTACGAGCCCGTCGTTCAGCCGTCGTTCGAGATCTCGGTCAACGGCGTGGACGGAAACGCGCTGAAGGAAAGGGTCAGCCTTCAACCCGACCGCACCTCTCCGGGTCTCTACGAGGGCTACTTCACCGCTCCCCTGCCCGGGCGCTACCGGCTGGAGGCGAACGAGGACGACCGGGAAGTGTCCAACACGACCGAGTTCCAGGTGGCGGTGGTGAACGAGGAACTGGCCGACACCAACATGCGCCTCGACGGCCTCGAGCGCATCGCCCGGCTCACGGGCGGCGCCCGCCTCGGCGTGGGCGATCTTTCGAAACTGGAATCCCTCGTGAGCACCGAGCCGGTCACCACCACGGTCCGCTCGGAACGTCCGCTGTGGGACAACTGGCTGGTCGCCACGCTGCTGGTCGGCCTGCTGGGAATGGAGTGGATTCTGCGGAGGCGACATGACCTGACCTGATGAGCGAGAACACCCACAATGCCTTGAACCGGTGCCTGCGCTCGGTTTGGAAGCGCACACAGCGAAAGCACCTCGTCGGCGGTCTGCTCGCCTTCGCGCGGTGGTTGGTTCCGTTGTTCGTGGTCGCGATCCTCATCGACCGCTTCGCCTTCCTGCCGGGCTGGGCGCGGGCGCTGGTGGCGCTGGCGTTGATCGTGGTGGCCGCCCGCAAGGCATGGCGGCACGGGTGGTCGAGTCTCAAGCGTTTTGATGCCACCCGCACCGCGAGGCACATCGAGCGCTCGCAAGGTGGGATGGACAGCCTGCTGGTCACGGCGGTGCAGTTTCAGCAACGCGGGGCGTCTCCCGGCACCTCGGCGTCGATGTGGGCGCTGACGCAGCAGAAGGCGGAGGTAGCCGCGGAGAAGGTTCCCCAGAAAGAGGTCGTGAACTTTCGGGATCTCAAGCAGCCGCTCCGGATCGCGGGCGGCATCATCGCGGTGCTGCTCCTCGCCGCGATTTTCAACGGTCCGTTCCTCGCCGCCGGACTCGGCCGGATCTTCACGCCCTGGCTGGCGATCGCCTATCCGACCAAGACGAAGATCGAGCTGGGGGAAGGAACCCTGGTGGTCAAGGAAGGCGCCCCGGCAACCGTCGGGATCCTTCTCTCCGGCGCGGTGCCGGAAACCGCCGAACTTTCACTCCAGACCGGCGAGGGACGCCCGCGCGAAATCGATCTCGACGTCATCGATGGTCGCTGCGTTTACGAGCTTGCCTCGGCATCGCGCGACTTCACCTACCGCGTGAAGGCCGGCGACGCCCGCAGCGACTGGCGCCAGGTCCGCGTGATCCCCGCGCCGCGTCTCGCCGCGGTGAAGGTGGAACTCGATTTCCCGGAATACATCGACCGCGAGACCGAAACGGTCGAGGCGCTCACGCTGACCGTCCCGGAAGAGACCATGGTCCGCTGGCAGCTCACGCTCGACACCCCGATCCGCGAGGCGACGCTTCATCGCGACGGAGCCGACGACCTTCCGCTCGAGGTCGGCGAAGACGGCCGCACCCTCACGCTCGCCGAGGCGGCGTCCGCCTCGCGCGGCTACAGCTTCTCGTGGATCGAGGACGAGCACGGCTTCAACTTCACCAGCCCGCGATATTTCCTCCAGGTCGCCTCCGACCAGGCGCCGCGGGTCGAGCTCACCGCGCCGGAGTCGAACCTCCACGCGATGCTCGGCCGCCCACTCGATCTCGCGGTGCGCGCGCAGGACGACCACGGCATCGGCACCACCACCATCACCTACCGCGTCAACCGCCGCCCGGAGAAGACCATCACCCTTCCGGCTCCGGTCTCCAGCGGCGGGGGCGAACAGAAGCTCGACTGGGACTACCGTGCCGAACTCCCCGACCTGCAGATCGGCGACTCGGTTTCCTTCGTGGTCGAGGTGGCCGACAAGTACCCCGGTGAGGCCGGACCGCACCGTGCACGCACCGAGTCCCGCCGCATCACCTTCCTCTCGCGCGAGGAATACCTCGCCGAGATCACCAAGCAGATGGAGCGCCTGCTGACCCGGGTGCGCACGCTCTACCGCCAGGAACGCGCCGCTCACGAACTGGTCCTCGGCCTCGATCCTGCGGCCGACACCTACCTGCCGACCTGCCAGCTCGAGGCCATCCGGCAGGAAATGGTGCGCGAGCAGCTCGTCACGACCTCCGATCAGGTTCAGGCCCTGCTCGACGACCTCGCCGCCAACCAGGTCGGCGACGCCGTCGAAAGCGACATGCTCGCGCTGGTGCGCGACCGGCTCCGCGCCATCGCCGCCGAGGATGTCGCCGGGGCCGCCGACCTGCTGCGCGGACAGGTCGGCGCGGAGACCCGGGATCCGCTGCCGGCCATCGCGGCGGTGAACAAGGCCGCGCGGGCGCTCGGAGAGCTGGTCATGCGCCGCGGCATCGATGCCGCCCGCGAGGTCTTCGCGCGGGAGACCCACATGCTTGCCACGGAGCTCGCCCGCCTGCGCCTGCGCCTGCTGACGTCCGGGGCGGATCAGTCGGAAGCGCTGGCCGTGGCCCACGAGGAGGTCGCCGCATGGACCGACGAACTGCTCAAGCAACTCGACACCCACATGCGCTACGACAAGAAGGCGCTCCACGTTCTCGGCCTCAACCGCCGCATCCACGCGCTGCGAACCGGCGGGCTGAGCGCCTCCGTCCGCGAGGTCGCCACGCTCGTCCGGGATGGCAAGCGTGCCGAAGCGGCCGTCGCCTCCTATCCCCTGATCCGCCCCCTGCTCGAGGCCGAGTTCACCATGCGCAGCGGCTCGCAATACGCCCAGTTGCGCGGCCTGCGGGAGCGGATCAGCTACATCATCGCCGAACAGACGTCCCTGATGGCCGAGATCAGGGAGACGGAAACCCCGGGCGACGAACTTGCCGGGCGCCAGGCCGGGCTGCGCGATCAACTTGTGCTGGCGGCCCTGCCATCGATCCCCGCACCGCGCACCGGTCTGTTTGATCTGACCCTGCTGCCCGCGCCACCGAGCGACGAGCGACGTTTGCAGGCGGAAGCCGCGATGGCCCGGGCGCTTGCCAGCCTTCGAGACGGAGCGAGGGAGGAAGCCCAGACAGCTCAGTCGGAGGCGCTGTCCGCATTGACCGAACTCGATGCCATTCTCGAAGTCTGGGCCACGGAACTCGCCCAGATGTCGCTGGGAGTTTCCTCCAAAGTCTCCGATGCCACGGACCGTGTGGCTGCCCTCGAAAACCTCGAATCCCGTCAAATCGCGTTGCTGGAGCAGACCGAGGAGGCGGCCCTTGATGAGAAGAACCCTCCTGGCCTCGTCGATGACCAACTCGGCCTGCTCGAAGAAGTGGAGCTTTTCCGCGTGGAGTTGTCGGCCGGCGAGGACGGTCCGACCCAGGCTGCCCTTCCGCTGATCAGTCGGCTCGAGGCAGTTCAAAGGTCGATGAAGTCCGGCGCGGATCAGCTCAAGGCGAAGTTGGCCGAAGAGGCGCTGGAGCCCCAGGAGGAAGCCGCCAATGCTTTGGCGGAAGCTCGCGAGATCGCGCAAGGTCAGCTTTCCCAGCTAAACAAGCTACAGGCACTCATCGGATTCAGGCAGGCGGTCGCCAAGGCTACCGAAGGCATGGCCGATGTGGTCGGCGGCCAGAATGACCTGATCGCCGCCACCAAGGAGGCGGATGAAGAGCAACTGCAGGCCCTGCTCAAGCCGCAGGGCAACCTGCTGACCTGCCTCACCGACATCGCGCCCTCGTTGGACCTGGTCGCGGCACGCCTCGATGTCGGCACGCCGCTGGTGTTTGCGGCATCCGATGTGGAAGACGCGTTGATGGCCATGGAGGACGGTGACGCGGAAGACGCGGCCGAGATTCAGGAGATCGCCGTCGAGTCGCTCGCCAAGGTGCAGGGCCTGGTCGGCGAAATCGCGGTCCAGACCGGGTACGTCGCCGAGATCGTCGAATACCTCAACGGCGCGCAGTCCGACGCGGCGTTCTTCGCCTTCCGCCAACGTCAACTCCGAGAAGGAAATCCCGAAGATGTTCTCGCGAAACAACAGGCCCTGTCATCCGAGGTCGATACCTTCTGCCGCGTGCTCACCGAGGTCGCGGGCAACGTCGATTTCGACAAGCTCGACGAGGCCACCAAGCTCAAACTCGAGGATCTCGATCTGACCATCAACTTCGAAGCTCCGGCCTCGTCGATGAAGGCGGCCGTACAACTGATCGAAGCAGGCGATGATGCGGAGGCCGCGATGGCCACCGCGGAAAACGCCCTGCACGCGGCCGCCGGTCAGATGGGTGTCATCATCGACATGCTCAACGGTTTGCCGTCCACGCCCGTCACCAACGCCGACCCCCCCGAACTCCACCGCCTGATCGACGTGCTCGATGTGGCCAGCAAGCACCGCGAACTGATGCGCCAGACCCACAGCGCGGAGGAGCGGGATCTGGCCCCTCTCGCGGCGACCCAGCAGGGCATCGCCACAAAACTCGCCGGGTTCCGGGAGGGCGAGATGGGCGATCCCATCCTCTCGACGGCTCATGACCGGATGAAGTCTGCGGAAGGTGCGCTCAAATCCTCGAACAAGGCCGGGGCTACCAAAGCCCAGCTCGCAGCGGACACCATGCTGCGCCACTTCATCATCCAGTGGGCGCTGATTCTCAACACAGCCCCTCCCCCACCCTCCGCCAGTGATTCGGATGTGCTCACCGAGTCCGAAACCGACGATCTTTACGAGACCGAGATCAGCGGCTTCGTGGCGGACTTCGTCAGCGGCGAGGCGCCCAAGGACAAGGAGTCCGAATGGGAGATCCTCGGCGAGCGCAACCGCGCCGCCCTCAACCAGAACTTTGCGCGGGAGCTTCCGCTCGAGTACCGAGCCACGCTCAAGGACTACTACGAACGCGTCGCCAAATAACCCGTCCTCCTCTCGCCGATGAAGATCACCTCCCGAAAACGAATCGCCAGCTTTGCCCTGAGTTCGGCCATGGTCCTGGCCGGCATCCTGCCATCCGTCGCCCAGGACGAGGAATCCGCGCTCGAAGCGCCCGCTGGCGGAGGAGAGGCACCGGAGCTCACCGAGGCCGCCGACCTTGCCATCGAGCGCGGTCTCCAGTACTTGATCAACACCCAGCGATCGGACGGCTCCTGGTCGAATGACGACGGCACCTTTGCCACCGCGGGCACCTCGCTGGGGCTCATGGCCTTCATGGTGAAGGGTCACTTCCCCGGTTTCGGCCGCCACGGCGAGGCGCTCGACCGGGCCAAGGAATACCTCCTCAAGAAGGCAGAGGCATCTTCCACCGGCTACCTCGGCGGCATGTACGAACACGGTCTCTACACGCTGTGCCTTTCCGAACTCTGGGGCATCACCGCCGCCAACGAGGACAACCCGCGCATCCCGCTCCAGTTGGAGCGTGCGGTGCAGGTCATCCTGCGGGCCCAGAGTCCGCTGGGGGGCTGGCGCTACCACGCCCGTCCCGACTGCGGCCAGGACACGTCGGTCACCGCCATGGTCTTCGTTTCCCTCGCCTCGGCGCGGCAGGCCGGGGTGCTGGTGCCCACCGAAACCATCGACCGGGTGGTCGGCTACCTGCGCGACCAGGTCTGGAACGAGGAAACCGGCGGCTTCGGCTACCAGGGCAGCGGTGGCTCCACCCTCGCCTGCACCGCCGGCGGTGCCTACGCCGCCCAGCTCTGCGGCATGCGCGAAACCGAGTGGGTACAGGCCGCCGTCCGCTATCTGGAAAACAGTCCGAAGGTCTTCAACCGCGAGGAGATCGGCTACTACTACTACGCCCACTACTACGCCATCCAGGCGATGGTGCAGGCCGGGGAGGAACACTACGCCAAGTGGTACCCGCAGATCCGCGACGCGCTGATCTCCCTGCAACAGCCGAACGGCTCGTGGGAAAACCCCAAGAAGCCCTATCCCCACACCACGCCGATGGCCATCATCATCCTCGGCACCCCGCACCGCTACATCCCGGTGTATCAGGAGTAGCCGCGACGGAGCGGACGACCCCGCTCGCGCAGGTTCAAGTGCGGTCGATGGGCTAAAGGAATCGGTTCACCCCTCCTGCTTCGGCACCGGCCCCACCGTGCCGCCCTCGACGAACTCCGCCTTAGTGAAGATCCTGCGCCGATCGTCCTTGCCGGTCGCGACGTTCCGGACCCAGCGAAGAACACGGTTCACACGCGGACCCGGGGATGAGCGGATGCAAGTGACCGGGCGCTCATGCCAGGCGAAGGTGGGGTCGTCATCGGCGCAGACCATCGAGACGTCCCGCGGCGCGAAAATTCCGCGCTCGGCGAGGTGCTGCTGCGCCGCGATGAACTCGCAGGGTTGGTCCAGAAAAAGCGCGGTGGGCGGCGTCAGGCCGAAGAGGGAATCCAGACACTTCCGGAGCCCTGCCGGCGATGGCTCCCAGTCCGGCAGGTTGAAATCTCCGGTCCGGATGCCCAGCGCGTTCATCTCATCGAGGACCGCCTGCACCACCTTGTCCGGGGCGGGCTTTCTCGCGAAACTGGGAAGCAGGAAGACGATGCGGCGGTGACCCAGTTCCGCCAGCCGCCTCACGGCGGCGAGATACGCCGGGGCTTTCTGCGGACCGGTAAAGGCCAGCGGCGCAAGCGGAGCCCTCCCAAAGAGACCGAAGGCCGGCTTCGACTGCGCGGCGAACCATTCCAGCACCTCGCGGGAGGCGGCGACCACCACCCAGGCGTCAGCCTCGGTCTGCTCCACCATCCGCGCCACACGCTCAACCTTCATCCCCAGTTCGGTCAGGGACTTGCGCGCCAGCCGGACCTCGTATCCGGCTTCGCTCAGTTGGAGCAAGAGCTGGGACATCTCCGGGTTCCCACGGTCCTCGGGACTGTAAAGGAGCAGCCTGACCCGGAAGGTCGCCGGCTTGGCATCATCCGGCAGGGCGATCCGCCGCCGCCGCCCGGGTCCCTGCGATACCAGCCAGCCCTCCTTCTCGAGCTGTTCGAGCGCTGCCCGGGCGGTATCCCGCCCCACCTTGAGTTCCCGGATCAGGCGGTTCTCACCAGGCATCGCGCCAGACCAGGTCCGCCGCCGGATCATCTCCTTCAGATACTCCGCGACCTGCTCGGAGGCGGAACGAATGCGCAACGGCTTCACACCACCCAACCTCGGCAAATCCGGAGCGGTTGGCAAATGGAAATGGGATTGTCTCTGCTCCGGCCTGACCGTTGGATCGGATTCCATAACGAGTATCAACCCAAAGATCATGAAACCCGTAACAGTATTCGTCCCCACCTTCCTCGCCGCCCTCTCCCTTACGGTCGGATCAACCAAGGCCCAGACCATCGACGTCAGCGATCCCCTCGTTCCTCCAGGACTCATCCCGGGCGACACCTTCCACTTCGTCTTCGTGACGGACAAGAACCTCAGTTCGACGGCGGATATCAATTCCTTCAACACCTATTCCAACGACATCGCGAACAACCTGAACGGGAACACCGGCAGTGTCGTCGCCGCGATCGGCGCCACCTGGACCATCATCGGCTCGGGGATCACCGATCAGGCCGCCTACGATGCCGCAGTCACCGAAGGCTTGGGCAACGAGGTCAACTTCCTGATCGACGCGAAGGACAACGCGCCGATCACGGCCCCGGTCTACCTGATCAGTGGTGAAAAGGTTGCCGACGATGCCGCCGATATGTGGGACGGATCGATCGACACCGACATCGATTTGCAGGAAGACGGCAGCGCATCCTACAGCGGTGTCGTCCACACTGGTTCAGCCTCCGATGGCACACTCATTGGCGACGGCCGCTTCTTGGGCGACAATGGCAACAGCAGGATCGCTCGAGGCATCACTCCCAACACCAGCGGATCCTGGATTGAAAGCGGCAACGAGAATGATGGCACCGGCCGCGCGATCTATGTGATGTCCGAAGCGATCACCATCACCGGCTCGGACACCACGCCGCCGCAACTCGCCGCCGTCGATCCCCTGAGTCCGGCGGACAACGCCATCGGCGTGCCAGTGATCACGGACCTCTCCGTGACTTTTGACGAGTTCGTCGCCTTCGGGAACGGCAACATCACGCTTAAACAGATTAGCGGTGCGGGCCTGGAGGCCTTCGACGTCACGACCTCGCCAAACCTGACGCTGAGCGGCGCCACCGTGACCATCGACCCCAGCAGCAACCTGGCGGCATCGACCGGCTACTACGTCGAAATCGACGCGACCGCTATCGACGACCTTTCGGGGAACAGCTTCGCCGGAATCTCAGGCGATACGAACTGGAACTTCACCAGCAACGCCGACGACGTCCCACCCACTGTCGCAAACCTTGATCCGACCGACGACGCCACCGACGTTCCGCTCCTCTCGGATCTCGTGCTCACCTTCAGCGAGAACGTGCAGGCCGGCACCGGCAACATCATGATCAAGCGGACCAGCGACGACGGTCTAGTGGACAGCATCGACGTCACCAGCGGCAACGTGGCGATCAGTGGCGACGAGGTGACCATCGATCCTTCCGTCGGCATTCTTCCCGAAACCACGGGGCTCTATGTCGAGATCGATGCCGGTGCATTCGAGGACATGCTGGGAAATTCCTTCGCCGGAATCAGCGGCAGCACCGCATGGAATTTCGTCACTGAAGCTCCGGCTCCGGCCACCATCACCGTTGGCGACCCGCTCATTCCGGCCGGACTCGGCGTCGGTGATTCGTTTCATCTCGTGTTCGGGATGGACAAGGACTTTTCCTCGACCAACACCGTCGCCGCTTTCAACGCCTATGTCACTGCTGTGGCCAACAACTTGGATGGAAACACCGGCAGTGTCGTCGCTTCTTTGGGTGCCCTTTGGTATGTCATCGGGTCGGAGATCGATACGACGCCCGAGACCGGCTTCACCATCCATGCGCGCGACAACGCGCTGGTGACCGCCGGCGTCTACCTGATCAACGGAGAGAAGGTGGCCGACGACTTCGCCGACATGTGGGATGGCACCCTCGACACCGCCATTGATCTCCAGAAGGATGGGGTGACAGCCTACACCACCCTCGTCCACACCGGGACGACCAGCAGCGGCTTTGCTGTGGCGAACAACCGCACATTGGGCCCGAATACGGGTCAATCAAGAATCTGGCGGGGCTTCGTTGCAACCGATTCGACTTGGATCGACGGAGGCGACGAAACCCACCGCAATAGCCGGGGAGTCTACGCCCTGTCCGAGGCGATCACCGTCGTCTCCGGTGGCGGTGGCAACAACTTCAGCGACTGGATCGCCGGCTTCAATGTCGGTGCCCAGACCGGCATCGGTGACGACCCGGACGGCGACGGTGTCGACAGCGGCGTGGAGAACTTCTTCGGCACGGCGCCCGACAGCTTCAGCCAAGGCCTGGTCTCGGGGACGGTGAACACCGGAGCGGGAACCTTCACCTTCACCCACCCCCAGACGGGCACCATCGCCGACGACCTGACGGCCGCCTACCGCTGGTCGAAGGACCTGCAGACCTTCAACGCCGACGGCGCCTCCGACGGCGCGGGCACGCAGGTGGACTTCACCGTGCAGCTCGACACCCCGCAGGCGGGCACCACCACCGTGACGGCCACCATCACCGGAACCGCCACTGACCGGCTCTTCGTCGACGTCGAGGTGACGCAGAACTGACGGACACGCCCTTCTCCCCCCCCTTCCGGAGTTCCCGTTTTTGGGTTTTCGGGACTTCGGCGGGGGCGGGAGGTCGGCGGGTGGGCCTGTTTCCAACCCAGATGGCAACACCCATCCCAATCAAGGATCGACAGACTTCAACCTCAAGGTATCCGGAGCGGATTGGGATGCAGAATTCCATTGAGAAGGACCAACCCACGCCCTAAGCACCGTCCAAATCACACGAATCACACGCGAAGCTCGCAACTGATACCGATGAATGCCATGTTGAAACTCCTCCCTACCTTCCTCCTTGCCAGCGGTTTGTCTCATGCCGCGACCATCACCGAGGGCAACTCGCTGATCCCCACCGGACTCGGGGTAGGTGACAGCTTCCATCTTGTGTTCGGACTGGACAAAAACTTCAGCTCCACCAACACGGTTGCGGCTTTCAATGCCTATGTGACCGATGCGGCGAACAACACCGGCAGCTTCGCGGGCGGCAACAGCGTGGTGGCGGGACTGGGCGCGGACTGGTTCGTCATCGGTTCGGAGATCGACACCACTCCGGTCACCGGCTTCACCATCCACGCCCGCGACAACGCCCTGGTCACGACCGGCGTCTACCTGATCAATGGAGTCAAGGTGGCCGACGGCTTTGCCGACATGTGGGACGGAACCCTCGACAACGCGATCAATCTCCAGAAGGACGGAGTAACCGCCTACACCACCCTCAGCCACACCGGGACGACCTCTGCCGGTTTTGCAATTGGCTCAAACCAAACGTTCGGGCCGAACACGGGTCAAACTCGAATCAGCCGGGGCTTCGTTGCAACCGATTCAACTTGGATCGAATCAGGCAACGAAACCCACCGGACCAGCCGAGGCGTCTACGCCCTCTCCGAGTCGATCACCATCGTCGCCGTCCCCGAGCCCACCACCTCCCTTCTCGGAGGGATCGGCCTTCTCTTCCTCTTGCGCCGCCGTCGCTGAGAATTCTCTTGGTTTTCCCTATTGACGGGTCGCTCCCTTTTCCGGGAGCGGCCCGTTTTCTTGCCATTCTCCTCATGAAATCTCGCACCCTTTCCGTCTGTCTCTGCGCCCTTGTCCTCCAAGCCGGGCATGCGGTTTCGCAGTCCCCGCCGCCCGACCTTGAATCCGGCTTCCGCAATCCACCCGCCGTCGCCCGTCCTTACACCTGGTGGCATTGGATGAACGGGAACATCTCCCGCGAGGGCATCACGGCGGATCTCGAGGCGATGGCGGACATCGGGCTCGGCGGGGCGAACATCTTCAACGTCTCCTGCGACATCCCGGAAGGCACGGTCGATTACCTCAGCCCCGAATGGCTCGACCTCGTCCGCCACGCCGCCACCGAAGCGAAACGGCTGAATCTGGAGCTGGGCCTCAAGAACTGCGCCGGCTGGGCGACTACAGGCGGACCCTGGATCAAGCCCACGGAAAGCATGCAGGCCATCTTTTGGAACGAGGTCGAGGTAACCGGGGGAAAACTCGTAAAGACCAAGATTCCGGCCCCGAATGTGGGTCACAACAACGACAAGGGGCATGACTTTGCCGACCTTCAATCGAGCTACCGCGACATCGCCCTGCTCGCCTTCCCCGCTGGCGTGGACTGGCAGATCAACCGCTGGAGCCAGAAGAGCATGATTCTGGGAACCACCCGGGCCGGGATGCAGCCCTCGTTGCCGAAGCAAGGTGCGAACGAGAAATCCGATCAGCCGGTCGTGGATCCCGACACGATTCTCGACATCACCGACAAGCTGGCCGCCGATGGCTCCCTTGAGTGGCAGGCACCGGCGGGCGAATGGACGATCGTGCGCCTCGGCCATGGCTCCACCGGAATGGTCAATCATCCGGCACCGATCTCCGGCACCGGCCTGGAGGCCGACAAGCTCAGCCGCCGGGGCATCGACGCGCACTGGAAGCACGGCATCCAACCCATCCTCGACCACCTCGGCCCCCTTGCGGGGAAAACACTCACCAACCTCGTCATCGACAGCTACGAGGCCAACTTTCACTCGTGGACGCCGGACATGCGCGCCGAGTTCAAGCGTCTGCGTGGCTATGAGATCGGACCCTATCTCGTCGCGTTGACCGGTCGCCCGGTCGGGAGCGTCGCCCGCACGGAGCGATTTTACGACGATTATCGCCGCACCATCGGCGACCTTGTCGCGGAAAACTACTACGGCTACATGGCCGAGCTTTGCCACAAGCACGGCTTGAAGATCGCCATCGAACCCTACCGCGGCCCCTTCGAGAGCATGGCCGTCGCCATGCAGGCCGACATCCCGACCGGCGAGTTTTTCTACGACCTCGGCTATGGCGTTCCTTACCTGAAACTCGGCGTCTCCGCCGCCAACCTCCGCGGCCTACCGATCTCCGCCGCCGAGTCCTACACTGGCGTCGATGGCTGGCGCAACCACCCCGGCAACCTGAAATACGCGAGCGACCTCGCGTGGACCGAGGGCATCAACCGCCTCGTTTTCCACCGCTACGCCCACCAGCCGTGGCCCGACCTCGTCCCCGGCATGACCATGGGCCCGTACGGCATTCACTTTGATCGCACCAACACCTGGTGGAAACCCGGCAAGGCGTGGATAGCCTCCCTCACGCGCTGCCAGTTCCTCCTGCAGCGCGGCACCACGGCGGCCGATGTCCTCTGCTTCGCGGGCGAGGCGGTGCCGAACACCTCCCCGAACCTGAACGACCTCAAGCGCGCGGGTTACGACTACGACTTCTGTGGCACCGACATTCTTCACCAACTCACGGTGAAGGACGGACATGTCGTGGTTCCGTCCGGCCGGACATACCGGGCCCTCCTCATGGGACCGACGGGGCAGCCTTACCTGTCCCTTCGCGCCGCAGAAAAACTTCGCGAACTGGTCGCCGCCGGTGCCACCGTGATCGGCCAGAAGCCGACCCACACGCCCAGCCTGACGGGTTTCCCCGAAGCGGAAACGGAACTGCTGCGCCTTGCCGATGAAGTCTGGGAACCGAAGGGCAAGGCCCTCGGTTTCCAAAAAAGCGACTATCTCACAGCCATTGGCAAAACGGACATGACGCCGGATGTGATCCTGCCGGAAGGCTCGGATAAGCTCCACTGGATCCACCGCCAAAGCGAAACCGAGGACATCTGGTTCATCTCGAACCAATCCCGCCGCGCCCAGCAAGCCACGCTCGGGTTCCGGGTCACCGGCAAACTGCCCGAATTGTGGGATGGGGTCGATGGCAGCATCCAGCCCGCCGCAGGCTGGCACGTGCAAGGCGATCACACTTACGTGCCTCTATCCTTTCAGGCCGATGGCTCGGCCATCGTGGTGTTCCGCAAACCGGGCGAGGCGCCTACCGATCCGGTCATCGCCGTGACCTCGGAACCGAAGGACGAAAGCGCCAAACTCATCGTCCACCGAGCGAACCTCATTTGGACCGGCCGCGAGAAGGGCAACGAGGAAATCAGCGCCCGCCTCAACGAGGCCATGACCGAAGACGGCCTGGTCGGTCGGGTCCTCGATGTCACCGCAGCGAAATCCAGCCCCTTCTGGAAACACTCCCTGGACATCGACTATGAATGGCAAGGCGTCCGAACGCGCTCGATCTTCCGCTTCCACGATCACGTCAGCGTCCCTGAGCGCCATCTGCTCGAATCGTCGTGGCAGACCCAACTGGTTGCCGGGAAGAACGGCGCGCCCACCCTCCGCGCATGGCGTCCCGGCGATTACGTCCTGACCCGCGCCTCCGGGAAATCCGAAACGGAAAGCGTCGGCGAAATCCGCAAACCCGTCACGATCGACGGACCATGGCAGGTCGATCTGAACCCCATGGGCGGACCTCCCACGACCACCAAGCTCAAGAACTTGGCCGGCTGGAACGGCACAGACTTCTCCGGCACCGCCGCCTTCACCATCACCTTCGATCTGGACGCACTCCCCGCCGCCGACGAGGAAGCCTGGCTCGACCTCGGCGACGTCCATGTCATGGCGGAGGTCACCCTGAACGGCGAAAGCCTCGGCACCCTCTGGGCACCGCCTTTCCGTGTGGAAGTCGGTCCGAAACTCCGCGCCGGAAAAAACGAACTCACCGTTTCCGTCACCAACCTCTGGATCAACCGCCTCATCGCCGACGCCGCCCAGAAGGACGACATCCGCTGGCTGGAATCCGGCGCACACGCCGAATGGCCGGAATGGATCGCCGATGGGAAGCTCCCCGAGGATTCCCAACGGATCAGCTTCTCCGCATGGAAGCACTGGAAAGCCGACGACATCCCGCCGCCTGCGGGCCTGCGCGGCCCGGTCGTGCTGCGCTTCGCCAGCCTGGTCGAACTGTCGAACTGAAAGCCGTTCCGGAGAATCAAAGCTTGTGGATGGAGGATTGACGTCACACGAGGCCTGTAGCATCCTTATGTTATGAAATGTCATATCAGTGCTACGATCGACCGGAAACTCGTGGATGACTTGAAAAGGGTCGGGCTGGAGGAGCGGCGGTCGCGCAGCCAGATCATCGAGATGGCTCTGGAGGAGTACCTGCGCAACCGCGTGGCCGTGGACGATGAAATCGTGACCTCTGCCGGAAAATTCGCGGGCCGATTCAGCCGGGAGGAGACATATGCGCGTTGAGGAACTGACGGGGCGAGTTCTGATCGACACCAACGTGCTGATCTACGCGACCCTCGCCGCCGACTGGCGACATCAGCGGGCACGGGAGATTCTCGCCCTTCGTCGAAGCCCAGAACTGGAGTTGTTCATCTCGGTCCAGAACCTGGCCGAGATGTACCCCAACCTCACCGGGCCCAAGAACCAGCCGCCGGACAGTCCCGAAATGGCTCGCGAGAAGATCCGATCCATCTCCCGCCTGCGCGGACTCACGGTCCTCCCGCTCACCCTGGAAGGCGTCCATCACGCTCTGGACCTGTGCGTCGGGGGCGGCGCGCCCCGTCAGCACTACTTCGACCGCCAACTCGCCGCCCTGATGATCCGCGAGAACATTCCGGTCATCCTCACCGAGAACCGCACGGACTTCGAGGGAATCGAAGGCGTCACCGCCATCAATCCGTTTGAATGAAACACTCGCGGAGAAGGGGCGGCCCATGGGGGTCTGAGCGACAGACAGGTCCGGGGCTTTGCCACCATCATCCTCGGCATCCCGCACCACTGGATGCGCTCACCGATCATCGACGCCGGACCCGGACTCGAGCCAATGATCGAGGAACTTCTCCCACTCGGCGATCCATTTTTGCTCATCGTCGTGCACCCGCGCGATCCATCCGCGGTGAAAGGCCGATCCGGCCAGGGGTAGCTGGCGGTTGGCGGGACTGCGGGACGCCAGCAAGGGATCTTCGTCCGGCGGGGTTCTGCCTTGGACCCGGTCCACGAGTTCGGCGAATCGGGATTCGAGAAACTGCGGCCGATCCTCGTCCGCCGGTCGGTGCAGCGAGCGCGGGGTTCCGAACTCGATGACGGGCCGGTCGTCGGTGTTGAGCGGATAGCCGTCGAAGAGGTCCGCGGCCCGGGTCAGGTTGCCGCCGTAGAAGACCAGGATGGTCTGGGGATTCATGGGCAGCATGAGTGCCTGCATGTCGAGGTGGGACATGCCTTCCACCGCCTGCCGCTTGTCCCGCGTGGCATCGAGGTTGCAGGCGGGCAGCGGCGCGAGGTCGACATGCCCCACCATGGCCGCGAGTTCCGCCCCGGGCTGGAAGTTCCCCCGCCACAGGCTGACCTGCGGAAAGACCTCGATCATCGTGCGGGCGATCGTGCCGAACTCCCGCTCGGACATCTGATAGAGCGGCAGCCACTGGACGAAGACGCCGCCGGGCTGGAGCCGCTCGCGGACGATCTCGAAGTGTTCGCGGCTGTAGAGGTTTCCCGAGCCCCGGCGGTACGGGAGGAAGAGATCCGCGATGATCATCGAATACTTCTCAGGATCGACGAGCAGGTGGTTGCGGCCGTCGCCGACGACAACCTCCGCCCTCGGATCCTCGTAGAGGCCGTTGGTGAGATCGAAACCGTCGGTCACCGCGCCGGTGAAGTATTTCTTCGAGGCCGCGACGACATTGGGCGAGAGCTCGGAGGCGACGACTTTCCGGACCCGGGGAAAATCGTCGCGGCTCAGGGCCTCGCCCGCGGTGATGCCGGTGCCCATGCCGAGGAAGAACACGCTTTCGGTTTCCGGCCACGCCAGCAGCGGGATCCTCGCCTGGAAGATCTGCGGGCCGTAGGCTTCGGTGGATCCAAGGCTGTAGTTCGCGTTGATCCGGATGCTGAGGCTTGTCCTGGGATCCCCGACCACGGTGACGGTGCCATCCTTCCCCTCCCATTTCTCCACGACCTTCCCGGCGGCGTCGGTGGTGGCGGGCTTGGCGAGTTTCGCAGGATCGAGCGCGGTGAGCAGCAGCACGAGCATCAGTGCCGACGCCGCCCGCGACGCCAGGGTGCCGGAACTGCCGGGAGTCGGCGCAACCATCCCGACGACGAGATAGACGGCCGCGATCAACTGGAGGGTGGCCCACAATCCGAGCCATTCCAGCAGCAGAAACCCCGCGGCGAGCGCGCCGAGGATGGCACCGATCGTGTTGATCGCGGCGAGCATGCCGATGCTCTTCCCGGCATGAGTGGCGAACCGTTCCTCGCCCTTCATGAGGAAGGGAAACACCGCCCCCAGCGGCAGGCAGGCCGGACCGATGGCCGCGAATCCTGTGCCGAAAAGCCGGAACACGTAACCCGCGAACCCATGGTCGGTGTCGAGCATCGTCAGGCCGCCGGTGATGCCCATGGAGATGAGCGGGGAAAACGCCAGGCCCGCCCCACCGATGGCGAGGAGCCACAGCAGCACCCGCGTGGCGGACATCCCGCCGCGGGCGAGACGCGATGCCAGCCAGGCACCGAGCGAAAGGCAGACCAGCACCACGATCAGAACCGTGGCGAAGCTGTAGACCGAATTCTCGTGAACCTGCGCCAGCATCCGGGTCCAGACCACTTCCAGCGCGAGGAGGTTGAATCCGGAAACGAAGGCCAACAACGCGATGAGGGGACGCGGCAGTGGTTTCCTCCCGGGTGGCGAGGGGGCGTCTTCCCCGAGCGCCCGCTCCGATCCGGACTGGAAACGCTCCTGGCCTGACAGCCGGAATGCGAGGAGCGCGACGACCACCGAAACCGCCATGGCCGGCAGGGAGGGCAGGCGGAGCCCCAGCGACGCGACCAGCACGAAGGCCGTGGGGAACGAGCAGAATGCGGCGCCCATGGGGCTGCACGCATACATCCGGGCGGTGGTGGTTCCAAACGCAATCCTCGTGCGGATGACGGCCTGCCCCAGCAGTGGCAGCGTTCCTCCCATCAGGAAGGAGGCGGGAAAGACCATCAGCAGGGCGACGGCGATCTTGAAGACGATGAGTGCGGACCCGCCTCCATCTCCGCGATGGAACATCGGATAGACCCGGGGCACGAGGTACGGGGCGACGAGCACCACGATCCCCGCCACGGCGATCCCGAGTTCCAGCCGGGCATAGCTGCGCAAGGGCGCGGACTTCAGGTGACAGCGCCTACCCCAGTATGAAGCACCGCTCGCGAGCCCACCGAAGAACACCGCCAGCGTGAGGGCCGCCGCCTGCGACGTGCTGCCGAGCAGCAGGCCGGTCTGCCGCATCCACAGGATCTGATAGACCAGGCAGGCGAAGCCGGAGAGTCCGGTCATCAGCCAGAACATCCCGCCCGGACCGGCGGCATCGGGAGCGCGGCTTTTCAAGCCGCCCGATGGGCTGCCCGGACGGTCGCGGCCGGCATCGTCGCGTTTCTCATTCCGACGACCGGCCACGGCTACTTCTGCCTCACGTAGACGTGATAACCGCAATGCCAGTCCTTCGGAACCTCGGCGGTCGCCTCCTCCTCGGTCTTGGGCACGGCGTTGAAGCCCCCCTTCTCGACGATGAGAAAATCGACGCCGTCAGCCGTCCTGACTCCCATCTTGAGCGCCTGGTCCTCGTTGACCGCGACGAGCATGTTGCCCGACCAGAAGTAGTTCCGGAAGAACCCAGATTTCGCGACCTTGCCGCCGTCGAGCAACTGGATCACGTCCTTCGGCCTGTCGACCTTGGTGGGGTCCTTGCCCTTCATCTGTTTCAGGTAGGCCTCGATGCGTTCGTCGATTTCGGAGGGCTTCGAGGGCTGGGGCCATACCGCCCAGGCCCAGGTGCCGACCAAGTCGGTGTTCTGATCGAACTTGCCGCTGAAGGTGTATTTGTCGGAATCCTTGCCGCTGATGTAGGACTCCAGCGTGGTCCGCGGCAACCGCTTCACGAACTCCTCGCCGTCCGGCACAAGCTGGACGATGGAGCCGATCCGCGAGCGGACGGTCTGCGCCCCCCGGTTCATGACGGCGCCGGTATTCGGCTCCACCAAAACGTCGGGAAATTCCGCGTAGGTCTTCTTCAGCAGCGGAGCGGCGAAGTCCTTGACCTCGGGGCTGGCACCCTTCATCGCGTTGGCGATTGCTTGCGAGGACCGGTAGGAAGCGCCATCGACCCGCAGGGACGCGGTCTTGTCGATGATGGCGGGCAGCACGGCCTGGTAATGCTCCGGTTCGGTCGAGATCCTGGCGAGGGTGCAGATCGCGGCGGTCTGCAGCCAGGTCGAGTCGTAGTCGAGGAACTCCATCAGGCGCTCGCGGTGCTTCGCGATCACGTCCGGCGTGGCTCGGGCCAGGGCGTCGATGGCATGAAGCGCGACCCACCAGGATTCATCGGGATTGTCGATCATCCTGCCCGCCAGGTCGTACATCTCCGGCGTCACCTGCTCCGCGGGCAGGGGCCTGCCCTTGAACATGCCGGTGAGCGCCAGCAGCCCGGCCTGTCGCAGTCGCGGATCGTCCGATTTCAAAAGCGGCACCACCATCTCGACCTTCCCGCGCTTCACCACCTGGTCCATCGCGATGCTGCGCAAGTCGTATTCCGGATGCTGGATGTAGCGGATCAAGGTCTCGTCTTCCAGATTCGGATCGGAGAGTCTTGTGATCACGGCCAGCGAGGCGTCGGTCTCGACCTTCTCGTCGAGCAGGTCCTCAAGCGTCAGCGGACCGCCGGGAATGGGTTCGATCGAGTGGAAGGCGTCGTCCGCCTCGTTGCCCCAGGGGCGCGGGATGGGCATGCTTTTCGCCCACTTGCTTCGCGGAGCCCCGAAGAGCTGCAGTTGCTTGCGCGGATAGGTGTAGGTCAGAGCGAAGTAGGTACCCCAAGCCATGTTGTCCTCGGTGGCGGAGCGGTCGTAGCGGTCGTCCATGCCGGCGATGCCGATGCTGCCATCGAAACGGCGGGACAGGTCCATGACCCAGCGCCGGGTGTCGAGGTACGAGCGATACTGGACCGGTCGCTTTTCGCGCATCTTGCTGACGGCGGCATGGTGCCAGATTTCGCCCATGCCTCCGCCGGTGTGGGCGGCGTGGAACCAGTTCGTCGCGTAGAAGGCCTTCATCGCCGAGTTGTCGCGCGCCTTGGCATAAACCGAGTCCGCGCCCGCCGGATCGACCATCGCCGCGGCCGTCAGCCCCATGGCCAGTCCGCTGGTCTTGCCGTTGTCGCGGAAGCCGCCCTCGGGCAGCGTGTTGCCGTAGGCGACGTTGCCGTGACCGGCGAAGCGGTAGAACTGCGCCCACGCCTCGTCGAACATGTAGGGATCGACCTCCACCCCGCACAGCTTCGCCATGATGAGGAAGGTCATGCAGTTGACGCCGGAGGCATGGACCTGGCCGGTGCCGACGGAATAGGTGAAGGCCGCCGGCGCGCCGCGACCGCTCCATCCGCCGCTATACATGTTCACGCGCAACTCTTCGGTCATCTTCTTGATGACGGGCAGCACGCTCTGGTCGCCGGTCCGCAGGTAGTATTCGCAAAGACCCGGCCCCTTGTAGCCCTTCTCCCAGTTCATCCCGCCGATGGTCTCGATGTCCTTCATCCAGCGCTTCACGACCTCGAGATCCTTGTCCTCACCGGTCGAGAGAAGGAAGATCACCGACCCCCACTTCGGCTTTTCGTCCTTGGCCAGGAGATCGGCGAGGTCGCGCACGATCTTGTCGGACTTTGGGCAATTCATGGGCCAGGTCTCGCTGTAGGCGCCCATCACCGGAATGTTGACCGTGACATCGCCGACATCCCTGACCTTCAAAACAACCTTGCCGTCCTTGGCCTCGGCCTCGGTGACGATGTCACCGAGAATGATGCGTGGATCGATCTTCTCCAGCACCCTGCCGTTGATGCTTTCAATGATCTGGCCCTTCTGGAGCTTGCCGGTCTTGTCGGCCGGGGAACCGGGCTCCACGTTGTGGATCTGCATGGTCATCCCCGGACGGATCAGGTTGATCCCGATGCCCACCGGACCGAGGTTCCTCACCAGCCACGGCCTGTTGTTGCGGCCGGTGTTGTCCGGGTAGGGATTGAAGATCGGCGTGTTGCCCGGCGCGTAGTAGGGTGCTTCGCCTCCCGCCTGCTGAGCCGGGGCATGGGTTGCGAGGGTCAGTGCGATCACCGCCGAGCAGGCGGCGGCCGATGGGAAATGTGATTTGGGTGTGATCATGCGTTGGCTTGTCTGGCACGCGGGTGGGTGGCCGCGGGGTTCATACGGGGCCGACGATCGTCCTGCGTTCATCCGCCCCGCCGGCTGGGCGGAGGTTAGCAGGAGCGAACGGCAAAGAAAGGAGAATGGCGTTCCTTGACGCATGGTCGAGGACCGCGCCCGGGGCTTCGGGAATTCGGCTTCCCGGCGAAAGAAGCTACCGGGCGGGGTCGTGTCCAACGCTCACGATACTGCCATGAAACGTCGAATCTGCCTTTTTTCCACAGCCCTGTTCGCGCCCCTCGTCGCCTTCGCACCGGCACGGGCGGCACAGCCGGCGGAGGTCCCCCTGAACGACCGGGGCAACGCGCTATTCGAGACCTACTCCAAGGAACTGGAGTCGCTCCGCGCCGAGGTGGTGGCCGCCCTGCCCCCCGTCGATGAGGCCGCGAAAGCGCGCTTCCTCGAACTCCGGAAGACCTGGGACGGAATCCCCGCGGTTGGCGACGAGACCCCTCCCGCCGAACGGAAGGCCACCGAGGAACTGCTGGAGCAGACGGAAAGCGCGTCCCGGGATGCCGCCGGCGCCTTGCTGGACGATCTTGCCCAAACCTTGTCGTCGGACGCCCTCGACCCGAAGCTGATGCGGATCGCGGTCCTCAGCCACGCCACGCCGCGTGGTCTTGCCGAGTTCGCGCAGAAGGGCGAGAAGCAACAAAAGCTGCTCGACGCCTTCTTCGCCGACGAGGCGCTGATGCGTCAGGTGCTCGAAGCCGGCGGTGCCAACGGCGGGGAATACGGGGAAATGATGGAGGTCTATTCCGCCATCCTCGAAGCCAGCGAGCGCGCCCGCGAGCGCGGCACCATCTTCCAGCGGCTCGCGCTGGGCATGGCGATCCAGATGCCGTGGCTCGATGCCGAGGGGGTGGGAGGCGCGGAAGGCAAGGGCGGTATCCACGCCACGCTCTTCAGCGCGAACTCCGGCATCAGGCAGGTGCCGCGCTACCTTCACTACGAGAAGGCCTACCTCGACGGGGAACTCGACACCGCCTTTCCCGAGATGAACACCTGGGAGTGCCGCTACATCGCCAACGACCCCTACAGCAACGAGGACCTCGCCTGGTTCCGCCAGATGCTTCGCACCTACCGTCCGGACCACATCCGGACGGACGACTACAAGTGGCGCTACATCCGCATCGTGAAGAGCGATGTCCCTTATTGCAGTCCTACAGACGATCCCGCTCTCGGAACCCCCGGCCAGCAGCACATCGCCCTCGGCGGCATTTGTGGTCGCCGCGCCTTCTACGGACGATTCTCAACCCGTGCCTTCGGGATTCCGTCGCGCCAATCGACCCAGACCGGTCACGGCGCGATGAACCACTGGACGCCGGACGGCTGGGTGATCTGCCTCGGCGCCTGGTGGTCGGTGGCCTGGTGCGGCCCGTGGGGCGGGCTCGACTTCCTGCTCGATTCGCAGGCCCGCGAATTCGAGGAGGACTACCAGTTGGTGCGTCGCGCCCAGTGGATCGGGGACGCCTTCGATGAACCCGACACGAGCCTCAAGAACAGCAGCTACGGCAAGGGCGGCGGCTTCTGGAACAGCCTCGCCTTCGTCAAGAAGCAGATCATCGTTGAGGAAGCGCGGGTGGAAGCGCTCGAACTCGTCGGCGGCATGAAGCTCGGCGAGTCCGACGAACTGATCGGCGACGAGGAAGGCGAGGAGATCGAGATCCCCGACGAACACAAGGAGATCGTGGTGGCGGACGACGGCACCATCACCATGCCGGCCGTGGCCTGCTACTCGCCCCGCAAGCCCAGCGACCGCATCCTCTTCATGGAGAGCTGGGAGGACGGCTACCAGCTCCACTACAGCCGACTCGGCCAGCGACCCGAGCTGTTCAAATACCGGGTCGAGGTTCCGGCCGCCGGCGAGTATGAACTTTCAGCCGAGGCCGCCACCGTCTCCCCCGACCTGCAGATGCTGGTGCGGATCAACCGCGACGAACCGGTGCCCTTCGCCATGCCCTACACCAAGGGCATGTGGGCCACGTCCGAGCCGATCCGACTCAGGCTCGAGGAAGGTCGGAACATCATCAGCGTCACCGCCCGGGTTCCCAACCGCGGGGTCAGCCTCAGGAGCTGGACGCTCAAGCCGGTGAAGTGATCGACCGTCCGTTCATGAGACGATTCCCATCGCTACGCTGCCTCACCCTCGGAGTCGCGCTGACCCTCGCCGCGGGTCTCGGGCCGTGTGCCGCGGCCGAGGGCATCACCCGGGAGGCCATCGCCGACCTCGACAAGGTGCTCGAGGAGGCACGGGAAGCCTCCTCGGATGCCCGCAAGCGGCTGGGCGTGCGCCGAGCCATGCGCGATGCGCAGGCACTGATCGACGCCAACCCGGAAAGCCCGGAGCGCTTCCTCGCGCTCGAGTTTCTTTTCCGCGCCCAACAGGCGCTCATCGCCATGGACGATGACCGCGAGCACCGGGAGGCCCTGATGGAGACCTCCCGCGAGCTGGTCAAGGCGCCCGACGACCTGGCCCATCTCCGCTTCCAGGCCGACCTTCTGCTCTCGCAGGCCGAGCTGGCCAACCGGGGGGCGGGTGACGAGGAGCGCGCCGCCGCGCTGCGCCCGCTGGTCGATCGCTACGTGGAAACGAGCGAGGGCGCCAAGGTCCTGCGGGTGGCGATGGTCATGGCGCTCGAGCTGGGGGACGTGGGACTGGTCGCCGACCTCCGGGAAATGATGGCGAGGCGCTACCCTGCCGATCACGCGATGATCAAGTTCCAGCGCGAGAAGTTGGGAGGGCAGGTTCTTGGTGCCCCGATGGCGGGAACCTTCGAGCGCTCGGACGGCAGGACCGCTCGTCTGCCCATGGATCTGCTCGGCCGCGCCACCATGGCGGTCTTCTGGTCGAAGGAGGGCGAAGGCTTCGATTTCATCAAGGGCCTCGCAGCCGCTTCGAAAGAAGCCAGAGACGAGCAGCAGGGGCGCATGGCATTTGTCAGCATCAACCTCGACGACCTCCCCGATGCCGGTGAGTCCATCATCCGCGATCTCGGTGTCGATTGGACCGTCCTGCACCTTCCCGGCGGTCGCGAGCATCCCATCTACCAGGCTTATACGCAGACCGACCCGAGGATGATGAACGTCACGCCGACGGGCCAGACCGCTTTGGTGATGAGCGGCGTGGGCCGCGAGCACACCACGGAGGAAGGCACTCCGAACTTCCACCGCTATTTCGAATCGGCTCTCGCCCGGGGCTGGAGCGATTCCGAATACGCGATGCAGGTGGCGGCCCTGATGGCCGGCGATTTCCTGGTTTTCGATCCGGAGGGAAGCTTCGACCCCACGCGGCCGCCCGAGTTGAAGGCCACGGCCATGGGGAGGGAGTTCGACCCGCTCAAGCGAACCTCGGAATCAATCCCCGAGGAAACACTGGCCGAAATTCAAAAGGCGATGGTGGCTCCTCCGCAACGCTACAGCCTGACCTACCCGCAAGCCGATGCGGCCTACGCCAGATTGGCGACGCTTTGCCATCAGGCCATCGACACCCATCCGAACGCCCCCGACCTCTGGATCGTGCGCAACCGCCTCATCATCGCCCACCTCGGACGCTGGAAGGCCACCGGTGATCTGGACCATTTCGACGCCGCGGTCGCCGAGGCCCGGACAGCCATGGAGGCGGGCTATCCCGAGGGCTGCGATGTCGTGGCCCGATTCTGTCTGGCCCGTGAAGCTTTGCGCAAAGCCGGCGACGACTCCGGAGAGGTCATCGACCGTTATGTGTCCGACCAGGGTGGAGAAAACGCATCGGGTCCGGTGCTGGCGACCGCCCTGCTCCTCGCGCTCGATGTCGCCGATCGCATGCGCGTGGAAGCCCTGCGCGAAAGGATCCTCAGCAAGCACACGGAATACCCGATGATGTGGATCTTCTCGGCGGCCCTGCTCAACCGCCACCACACCTATTGGATGTTCCAGGTGCCCTTCACCGCCGGGTGGTCCTATGGACGCCGCGAGAGCTACTTTACGCGTCGGGGTGAGATGGAACCGGCCGAGCGCATGCTCAGGGGCGAACTGAAGACCGCGGATGGGAAGACCCTGCGCATCCCGGAGGATCTCGAAAAGGAATGGACCATCATTCTCTTCGGCCAGCCGACACCTTGGCAAAGCAAGCGCGACGACGGCCTGCCGCCTTCGCCCCATCGCGAGCTGCATCGCATGATGGGATTCGCGGCCGGGCGTCCGAACCAGGATCTCGAAGTGATGTTCGCGACCTTCGGCGGCGATGCGGAAGCGTGCCGCTCCGCACTGGCTTCCGACCGCAACCCGGTCGAGTGCCGGGTCCTCACGCTGCCAGGCGGCATGGATCATCCGATGGTTCAGCGGCTAGGGCTATTGTCCGTGGAGCGCAAACACAACCTGCTCCTGATCCGCAAGGACGGCCGCATCGGCGGAGTCGTCTCGGGACTGGGCCATGCCGGAAGCGAGGCGCTGACCAACACCATCCTCAAGCAAGACGAGCTCGCCGTGGAGGCACTGATCGAGGAGGGCAAGCTGGAGGAGGCGAAGAACAAGATCCTTGCACTGGTTCCGCACTACGACGCGGAGGCGGTGGACGAGCGGGGCCGCAAGCTCAGCAAACCCAATTACTCCGCCGCCCAACTGCGGGCCCGGGCCAAGGTCTACCTTGCCCTGGGTGAATGGGACAAGGCCCTGGCCGATGCCGAGGAGGTGTATTCGATCACCTTCAGTGAATCGGGCGGCATGAGCATGCGTACCGAAGATCTCGATGAGGCGGAGCGACTGCGTGCCGAGATCCAGAAACGGATGGAAGGGGGCAAGTAATGAGGGCACACGCCATCCGACAGCCAGGGACGCGATGGATGGGCGTGCTGGGCGCCGCGCTGGTCTTCTGCCTCGATCCCACCGCCCACGCCCGGGAGGCAACCGGCCTCGGAGAGTTGGAGGAGGCCCTCGTCTCCGTCGATGCGGGGGATTCCAATGCGCGCCAACGCCTGGCCGTGCGACGGGTGATCCGCGACGCCGGAGCGATGCTGGAGGAGGCCGGCGACGCGCCGCAGCGCTGGGCCGTGCTGGAGTTTCTCTTCCGGGCGAACCGACGGTTGGTCGCGCTCGATGATGACGGCAAGCACCGCGAGGCTCTGCTCGAAACCTGCCGCGAGCTGGTCAAGGCACCCGATGAATTCGCCGCGCTGCGCATGGAGGCCGACCTCCTGCTCTCCCAGGTCGAGCAGGCGAAGAAGGGCCCGGAGGTGCGTCAACGCGCCGAGGCCCTGCGGACCTTCGTCGAACGCTACGTCGGCACGCCCGCGGGGCCCAAGGCGCTGCGCAGCACCATGCTGCTGGCGCTCGAGATGGGCGACACCCGCCTGGTCAACGACCTGCGCGGGATCATCGCCGAGCACTACCCGAAGGATCTCGAGACGATCGCCTTCCTCCGCGATCATCTGGGCGGACAGGTCTTCGGCGTGCCCTTCTTCGGTCACTTCGAGCGCTCCGACGGCAGGACCGCCCTCTACCCGATGGATGGTCTGGGCCACTCGACGATGGTTGTCTTCTGGTCGAAGGACGACCTCGGAGCCCTGCAGTACATCGCCGATCTCGCCGCCGCCGAGAAGACCGGCCACGAGCGCATCGACGGCCGCCTCGAACTGGTCAGCGTGAATCTGGACGAACTCGCCCATGCCGGCGAGTCGATCGTGCGGCGGCTGGGGGCCGACTGGCCGTGCCTTCATTTCCCCGGTGGTCGCGACAGCCCGATCTACGACGCCTACGTCCGCGTCGATCCGCTCAGCATGCAGGTGGCACCCACGGGTCAGACGGCGATGATGATGCGCGAATCGCGCGCCAGGCCCGGGCCCATCAGCGACGAGGATCTGGAAGAGGCGCTCCAGTCCATCAAGCCGAGCGAGGATTTCGAAAACCAGAACGAGTCCTTCCGGCGCACCCTGATCCGCAGTTGGAGCCGCGACGACTACGCGCTGCATCTGTCCGCCCTGATGACGGGCGACTTCCTCATCTTCGATCCGACGGGGGATCTCGACCCGACCCGTCCGCCCGAACTCAAGGCCGCCGCCATGGGCGGCGAAGTGACTCCCCTTCCGCGTGGAGCGGATTCGGTTCCCGAGGAAACCCTGGCCGCCATCCAGCGGTGCCTGATTCCCCCGCCCCGCCGCTACCACGCCAGCGTCCCTGAAATCCGGGCGGGCTACCGGAAGATGCGCGACCTGTGCCGCCAGGCCATCACCGATCATCCGGACGCCCCGGACCTCTGGATCGTGCGCAACCGCCTCATCATCTCGCTGATGGGCCTGTGGAAGACCGACTTCGACCCGGCCTTCTTCGAGGAGGCGGTGAAGGAAGCCGAGGCCGCCATGGCGAACGGTTACCCGGAAGGAACCGACGTGATCGCCCGCTTCTGCCTCGCGCGTCAGGCCTTCCGCGATCCCGATGCCGACGCCGGCCGGATCATCGATGCCTACGTGGCGGATCAGGGGGGTGAATCGGCCTCCGGGCCCGTGCTTGCCACGGCCTCCCTCCTCGCCCTCGATGTCGCCGACGCGGACCGCTACGAGACATTCCGCGAGGCCATTCTCGATGCCCACACCGAATACCCGATGATGTGGCTCTACTCCTCCTTCCTGCTGAGCCGCTACCACGACTACTGGATGTTCCACGTGCCCTTCACGGCGGGCTGGTCGTTCGGACGCCGCCTGAAGAACGAAATGAACAAGGGTTTCGTCGAAGAAGCCGAGCGCATGCTGGAGGCGGAACTGCCGACCATGGATGGAGCGACCTTCCGGATTCCCGAGGATCTAACAAAGGCATACACCGTCCTCTACATCGGCCAACCGGGACCGTGGAGAGGCAATGACCGGGAAGACACCCGCCCCCCGTCACCCGCGCGGGTTCTGAAACAGACCACCTCCTTCGTGGTCGAACGCCCGGATGTAGATCTCATCGTCGCCATGCTCGCCGACGCCGACGAGCAGGCCGTTCGCGAGGACATCCACGTGCGCAACAGCGAAACGCAGATCGGCACTCCCATCCTGAACATCCCCGGCGGCATGACTCATCCGCTGGTGCATCGTCTGGGCATGCTGGATGACGAGTCGTGCGTGGTGATGCTCGACCGGAAGGGCCGGATTCTGACGACCCTGTCGGGCTCCGGGGCCGGCATGGACGCGGCCAGCGTGATTCCCGACACCATTCACCACCTGGAGGAGCAGGCCGTCATGACCCTGCTGGAGCAAGGCGAGACGGAGTTGGCCAAGCAAAGGATCCTCGAGATCGCGCCGCCCTACGATCCCGAGGCGGTCGATGAAAAGGGGCGCAAACTCAAGGAGCCGCAATACAGCATTCCCCACCTGCGTGCCCGGGCCCGGGTCTACATGGCGACGGAAGACTGGGACGCAGCGCTGGCCGACGCCGAGGCGGTGGTGGACAAGGAACTGGGTGCCGCCGGCGGCATGAGCATCCGCACCCCGGAACTCGACGCCGCCGAGGCACTGCGGGATGCCATCAAGAGCAACCGGGAGGCGAGCCGTTGAGCCGGCAACCACCTCGATCCTCAGAGCGCCGTCGCATCACTTTTCTCTTTCGCGGGCTTCACCCTTGCCGGCGGATGGGCAAGGCTAGGTCACGATGACGCGCTTCCTCCTGCTGCTTCCCTTGGTGCTATTGCTGTCGGTCCCCACCACCTTGTCGGGCGGGGACGCGGTGCGCCCGCTGCTGCACCCGCTCTTTTCCGACCACTCGGTCATCCAGCGCGACCAACCCGCGATCCTCTGGGGCTGGGCGGAACCCGGCACCCGGGTGAGCGTCCGGTTTGCCGGTCAGGTGCGGAAAGCCGACGCGGACGCCCGGGGGCGGTGGGAATGCACGCTCGAACCGCTCGCCGCTTCCGCTGAAGGCCGTGATCTGCGGGTCGAAACCGACCGGCCCGGCCTTTCGACGGTCGTCCGGGACCTGCTCGTCGGCGACGTCTGGCTCTGCTCCGGCCAGTCGAACATGGAGATGGGCCTCACCCTCTGCAACGAAGAGGAGGAGATTGCCGGCGCCCACCACCCCGGCATCCGCCTGCTGACCATTCCCAAGAACACCGCCTTCGAACCGCAGCAAACCTTTTCCGCGGAATGGAAGCCCTGCTCTTCCGAGGCCCTGCGGGAGGGCGGCTGGGGTGGATTCTCCGCCACAGCCTACTTCTTCGGCAGCAAGCTCCACGAGGATCTCGGCATTCCCATCGGACTCATCCATTCGTCCTGGGGCGGGACCGTCGCCGAAGCCTGGATGAGCGCCACCGGACTGAAGGAGTTTCCGGAGTTCGAACCGCAGCTCGACGAAGTCGCCCGCATCGCCGCCTCCACCGCGGAGGATCCGGAGGTCGCCTACCTCGATGCGTGGTTCGCGGAGCACGATCCGGGGACCGCCAAGGCTTGGTTCGAGATGGATGCCGATGCCTCCGGTTGGCGCGAGGTCACTCTACCCGGCACCTGGGCCGATAGCGGCATTCCGGGCTTCGAGGGCGTGGTCTGGGCGCAGCGGCCTGTCGAGCTGCCCGCCGCGTGGGCGGACAAGCCATTGGTCGTCCGCGTGGGCGAGATCTCCGACAACGACACCACCTGGCTCAATGGCACCGTGATCGGCCGCACCAACCAGTTCGGCCTGCCGCGCCGCTACCGGGTGACACCGGGCGTCGCCCGAGCCGGAACGAACACCATCACCCTGCGCGTCACCAACGCCGGTGGCGGCGGGATCCTCGCCGGGGAGAACCCGCTGAGCATCCACCCCGAGGGCGACGAGGACGCCGCCATCCCTCTGGCCGGAAAGTGGCGCCTCCAGGAAACCTCAAAATTGGCCGACACCGGGCGTCCCATGATCGGCAACCCCCAGGTTCCCAGCGTCCTCTACAACGGCATGATCGCCCCCGTCGCGCCTTGCGCGCTGACCGGCGTCATTTGGTATCAGGGCGAGGCCAACGCGTCCCGCGCCCATCAGTATCGCCGCCTCCTGCCCGCATTGATCCACGACTGGCGGGATCGATTCCGGCGCGACGACCTCGCCTTCCACATCGTGTCCCTGGCCAACTATCAGAAGCCCCACGACCAACCCCGCGACGACCCATGGGCCGAACTCCGGGAAGCCCAGGCCATGACTGCGAAGACCGTCCCCCACTGCGGACTTGCCGTGGCCATCGACATCGGCGACGCCGACGACATCCACCCGAAGAACAAGCGCGAGGTGGGCAGGCGGCTTGCCCTCGCCGCGCTCGCCGACACGTATGGCAAGGACCTCGTCGAATCAGGTCCTTGGTTCCGATCCATCGATAAGGAGAACGGACACCTTCGCATCCACTTCGATCACACCGATGGCGGTCTCCGTTTCAAGGGGCCTTCCACCCGCAGCTTCGCCCTGGCCGGGGAGGACCGGAAGTTCGCGTGGGCCAGGGCAGAGATCGACGGTGACACCATCATCGTCTCGTCTCCCGAGGTCCCCGATCCGGTCGCCGTCCGCTACGCCTGGGACAGCAACCCCGAAGCCTGCCTCTACAACGGTGCCGACCTCCCCGCCGTCCCCTTTCGCAGCGACGACTGGCCGATGATCACCGGGCGGGACTCGCGACGCTGAATCTGGTTTCAAGAATCGTCGTCGCCCCCTCCTCCACGTGATCTTGCAAGCGGCGCGGAGCTTGGATTCGATCACCTCTCGAGAAGCTCGACCATGTTGTCGGCCAGGCTTTTGCCGACCATGAAGTAGCTGTAGGCGCTATGATTCCAGTGGTGCCCCATCGTGCTGGGTGATTCCTCCACCGGTCTCCAGAACGGCCGCGTGTCGGTCGACAACACGTTCTCCGGCTTTTCCACCCCTGCCACCCAGAGCTGGGCTTTCTCCACGTCGCTGTATCCGGCATGCGGCGGCGGCTCCGGCGGTCCGGCCGCCATGCCGGTCGAGGCGATCACGAACGGAAGGTCCGGTTTGCCGAACTCCGCACGCACATCCGCGATAAAGTCGGGAAGGTTCTCCTTGTATTCGGGGGTGAGTTCCCGGCTCACCCGGTCGTTGAAGCCCTGGTGCCACGCGAATCCGACAATCTGATACCCCTTGCCCTCCCATTCGGGAAACTCCTTGCCGAGGTTGCCGAGCACCTCCCGGACATTCGCGATCATCTCCTTGTAGGAGGCGCCGACCTCGCCGCCGCGCTTGGCGACCGCGCCTGGGGGGCGGAAATTGCCGCCAAGACTGTGCCCGCCCCACGCTGTCTTGATGAGGAGAACGTCGTGGTCCTTGTAATGGTCTCCCACGATCTGGCCGAAGGCGAACTCCGGGCCGAACCAACTGGCGTTGCCGCCTTGGAACGGCGGCCCGAGGTCGCCCTTGCGAATCTCCTGTCCCAGCTTGCCCGTGTGCCCGTTGTGCCACCAGACCTTCACGTCCTTGCGGGTCTTCCAAGGGCTCGTTTCCGGTTTGTCCGGATCCGCCAGCAGCGAGGCGAAGTCATACTCGGGATACCTGGCGTTGTTGATCGCCATCTCGCGCAGGCAGCCGATGCCGCCCTTGATCTCCTTGGGCTCCGTGCCGCCCTTTTCCCAGACGGGGTTGCCGCCGTCCTCGGTCTTGCCGTAGCCGACCATGTTCGACTGACCGGCCAGAATGAAGACCTTCACTCCGTCCGGATCGTCGTCCCAGCCTTTGTCCGGTGCTGCGGCGAGTGGCGGGACCCAGGTCAGAACCGCCAGAAGCAACCATCTCGCTTTCATTGTCATGAGCTGCTGGTTTGCGCCTCTCTTTCCACCGATCCATCACGGCGTCAGCAGATCCACCATGTCGTCGCCCAGTACAAGGCCGACGCGGAAATAGCTGCGAGCGTTGCCGTGCCAGTGGAAGGCCTGATTCCTCGGTGAATCCACGGCGGTTTCCATGAAGCTGCGGGTGTCCGAACTCAAGACCTCGGCCGGTTGGGGCTCGCCGATCACCCAGAGCTGCGCCTGTTCCACTTCGCTGTAATTCGGATACGGAGCGGCTTCCACGAAGCTCGTGTCCATGCCGGTGCTGGCGATGACAAAGGGCATGTCCGGGTTGCCGAAGCCACCCCTCACGTCGTGGATGAAGTCGGGCAGGTTTTCCTGATACTCCGGGGACAGGCTCGCGGTGACCCGGTCGGTGTAGCCCTGATGGAGTGCCAATCCGACGATCTGGTAGCGATAGCCGACCGCGGCGAATTCGGGATATTGCGCGGCGGGGAACTTCGTTCAGAGACCCGCCAGCAGCGTGCGCGCATTGTCGAAGATCTCGTTGTAGGAAGCGCCCACGACACCGCCCCGGTCCGCCACCGCACTCGGGGGACGGAAATTCCCGCCCAGGCTGTGTCCGCCCCACGCCGCCTTGATGATCAGGACGGGGGCCTCGGTGGCTCCGCTGTAGAAATCACCAATGACCTGGCCGAAGGCATACTCCGGGCCGAACCAGTCGGTGCTGCCACCCCGGAACGGAGGACCGAGAGGACCGAATCCTTCGGTGCCGTTCAGGTTGCCGGAGACACCCTGCTCCCACCAGACCACGACATCGTTGCGGTTCGCCCATGGGCTGTCGGTGTCAGCCGGGTTGGAAAGCAGTGAAGTGTAGTCGTATTCGGGATAAGTGCCGTTGTTCTTGGCCAGATAGCGCAGGCAGCCGGGGCCGCCCACCAGTTCCTTGGGCTCACCGTTTTCAGGCGTCCATGCCGGATTGCCTCCGACCTCGGTGTAGCCGTAGCCCACCATGTTGGACTGGCCGATGAGCATGAAGACCTTGATGCCTGCCGGGTCGTTGTCCCAGTTGACGAACTGGCCCGTGTTGCTGCCGCTCAGCGGAGCGCCGCCACTGCCGGTCAGGTTGCTCAGGGTCACGTCGTAGGTGCTGCCGATCGCCAGCGCCGAGTCAAGGGTCAGGGTGACGGTCCTGCCGTCCGGGCTGAGCGATGCGCCGGACACGGCGCCCCCTGTCACGGCATAGTTGGCCGGGTTGGTGGCCGAGCCTGTGTCCATCACTTCGGTGAAGTTCAGGGTGACCGATGTGCCGCTTCCCCACAGACTGGCCAGTCGGGGAGCAGGAGGCGGAAGAACCGTTTCCCCGCCGCTGAGTTGAATGAACAGCCGGGGCTGGGCAAGCAGCGAGTTGCTGACCTGGACGGGAACGATCTCGACGTCGCTCAGCTGCGGATGAGCGGTCGGCGTGCCCTGATTCGCTCCCGTGTCCTCAAACCACTGTTCGAGGTCGGTCGAATACCACACCTTGTAGTCCAGGCCGGTGAGCGACTGGGTGCGCCGGGTGTAGCTGAAGGCGCCGGTGGCGGGATTGAAGGGAACCGCATAGGCGTTCGCCGAGGCACCGCTTTGGGGATTCAATCCGAAAACGCGCTCCTGTTCATTGGACAGACCGTCGCCGTCGTCGTCATCGCCCGGCCCACCGAGTCCGGGATAGTCTCCGGCCCATGAGTCGAAATCGGTCACGCTCGGGCCCAGATCCCGGATCTGCCAACCGTTTGACCAGTGATCCGTCGTTTTGGCGGATGGTGTGCTGTTGAGGTTGTTGTACTGCTGCACATTGAAGGACTGCGTTGTCGCCACCGCCAAAAAGGTGCCGATTCCGTATTGTCCGGCCCCGTAGTCGGTGACTTCGAGCAACAGTTGGGTATCGGTGCCGAAGACCGGGGCGCCTCCCGAGCCATCTCCGAGAACCAGCGCGGTATTCTGTGCGATGCCGTCCGGGGACAGGCCGACATCCGAGGACCAGATCTGGATCTCATAGAGGTTGCCCACCGTGAGGCCGGTGAAGTTCACCGTGGCCCAGGGCTGGGTGGAAGCGATCCGGGGAGGTTCGTTCCAATCCGGTCTGCCGGACCTTTGCCCGAATCTCAAGAGCGTTTGGTAACTCAACTTCGTCACCAGCGAACCGTAGCCGCGATTGCTGATGGTATCGTTGGAAAAGAGGCTGTCGAAGAGGTTCCCACTGTTCGCCACCGATTCGAAGACCACACCGTTGACCAGCTGCGAAGCGGTGGCTCCGGCACGGGCATCGACCAGCGTTCCGTTGTTGGAAATATCAGTGACGCTGTTCGTGATGTCGTGGGCGGTCCATGAGATGGTCGCCGTCGGGTGGGTGGTGGCGGGCGCGGCAGGGGACGACGTGGTGGCATTCTGCAAGGGCCCCTTGTCGCGCGCCGTCACGGTGTAGCTGTAGCTCGTGTCGGGACTCAGGCCGGTGTCGGTGTAGGTCGGGCTGTCCTGCCAGCCGCTGTCCGTGCCGCCGGGGTTTCCGGAAGTTTCATCGAAGAAATACTCCACCCCGCTCGGGTCGCTCGCCGTGCTGGCCGTCATGGTGATGGCGTTGCTTGAGAGCGCTGTCGGGGGGACATCGAAAGTCATCGGATTGGGAGTCGGGGCGATGTTGTCGATGTCATCCGTGGTGGCGGAAGCGGGCGGGGAGGCGGCGGTTGCGTTCGGGGTCGTCGCCTTGTCACGGGCCGTGACGGTGTAGGTGTATTCGGTGTTCGGATCGAGCCCGGCGTCGCTGTAGGACGGGCTGTCCTGCCAGCCGCTGTCGGTGCCGCCCGGATTGCCGGATGT
>CALGOH010000181.1 GCA_937957985.1 uncultured Verrucomicrobiae bacterium | reverse complement strand
TCACGCCGCTGACCGGCGGAGGAAGCGATGCCGAACAGGCGATCCTCGACGCCCAGCTCGCGGTCGATGGCGATGCCGGAAACTACCCGCAGTTCGCCGGCAACGTGAAGACGGTCTATGCCCACCCGCTCAGCGAGGGCGGCGCTTCGAACGGTCACTACAACCAGCGTGCCGGGACCTACATGCTGGTCGGTGACGCGCTGGGGCGTGCGATGGTCGAGTTGGAGAGTTCGGTCACCCCGCCGACCGGCGCCTACGGCGGCTGGGCCGCCACGTTCGCCGAACTAACAGACGCTGATCCGGCGCTCGATTTCGATCGGGGCTCGCTGCCGACCGGTGTCGAGTGGGTCGTAGGCGGCGATCCGTCGGACGGCGCCGACGATGTTGCGCTGGCGCCGACCTTCGACTCGACGACCGACCCCGACGGCAAGTTCCTCTTTGTCTTCCGTCGGACGGCCGGGGCCGGTGCCGATGGCGACACCGGCATCGCGGTCGAGTACGGCAGCGACCTGAGCGGCTGGACCACCGCGGTGCATCAGGGCACGGGGCCGGCCGACATCACGGTCACCGAGCAGGAGGATGGCTTCGGCGCCGGCATCGACCGGGTGACGGTCGCCCTGCCGCCCGGGCTGGCCTCCGGCGGAAGACTCTTCGTGCGGCTCGGTGTCGCGGTGCCGGCGCCTTGACGGGCGGCCGCGATTTCGGCACCGGCGGGGGTTGGCAGCGGTGGCGGACTTGCTAGCCTGCCGCCATGAGTCATCACGCACAAAAGTCGCCGGTGCCGGTCGAGCGGGATTTCACCGCCGGCCTGGCGCGGGGCGGACGGCGGTCGTTCATCGGTTCGACCGGTGACAAGAAGCTCGACGACCGGATCGTCGCCCTGGCCCGGGAGGCGGCGGGGGAGTCGGGCCACGAGCTGCTGGCGGAGATGATGGTCACCGCCGCCCGGATCTCGCGCGGCGGCGTGCTGCCCGGTGATTTCAAGATGATGAACCGGGCGCTGAAGGAGCTGCGGATGGCCGAGGAGGTCTTCGAACCGTGGCGGGACTTCCGCAAGGTGTCGGTCTTCGGCTCGGCGCGGACCCGGCCGGACGAGCCGGCGTATCAGGCGACGGTCGAGTTCTCGCGGAAGATGCGGGACCACGAGTTCATGACCATCACCGGCGCCGGCCCGGGGATCATGGCGGCCGGCAACGAGGGGGCCGGGGCCGACGACAGCTTCGGGCTGAACATCGCGCTGCCCTTCGAGGCGGCGGCCAACGAGTTCATCGCCGGCGACCCGAAGCTGATCGACTTCAACTACTTCTTCACCCGCAAGCTGAGCTTCGTGAAGGAGGCCGACGCGACCGCGGGATTTCCCGGCGGCTTCGGGACGATGGACGAGGTCTTCGAGGCGCTGACCCTGATCCAGACCGGCAAGGCGCAGGTCTATCCGCTGGTGCTCGTGGACGCGAACGGCGGGACCTACTGGAAGTTCTGGGAGCAGTTCGTCCAGGATCACCTGCTGCGCGGCGGACTCATCTCGGAGAGCGACCTGTCGCTGTTCAAGGTGACCGACGACATCGACGAGGCCGTCGAGGAGATCACGCGCTTCTACCGGATCTTCCACTCGTATTGCTACGTCGGCGACAAGCTGGTGATGCGCCTGATGAAACCGCTGGCCGACGGCGAGACCGACCGCCTCCAGAAGGAGTTCGCCGATGTGGTGAAAGCGGGAGTCATGCAGCAGCGCGGGGCCTTGGAGGAGGAAGCCGACGAACCGGGGATCGACGGGCTTCCGCGGCTCGTCTTCCGCCACCGGCGCTCGGATTTCGGCCGCCTGCGCGAGCTGATCGATGCGGTCAACCGATCGAAGACCGCCTGACCATGGCGAGGAGGGAACGCGTGGATGTGCTGCTGGTGGCGCGCGGGTTGTGCGACACCCGCGAACAGGCGAAGCGGCTGGTGCTGGCCGGGGAGGTGCGCAGCGGCGACCGGGTGATCGACAAGCCGAGCGCGAAGCTTCCGGATGACGCGCCGGTGTCGCTCAAGGAGAAGCCGAAGTACGTCGGGCGTGGCGGATTGAAAATGGAGGGCGCGCTGGACGCCTTCGGGATCTCGCCCGAGGGACGGGTGTGCCTGGACATCGGTGCCTCGACCGGAGGGTTCACCGACTGCCTGCTCCAGCGCGGCGCGGCACGGGTCCACGCGGTCGACGTCGGCACCAACCAACTCGTCTGGAAGCTGCGCAACGACCCGCGGGTGGTCGTGAAGGAGAAGTTCAACGCGCGGAACCTGGTCGAAGCGGACCTCGGCGAGCGGGTCTCGCTGGTGGTCATCGACGTGTCCTTCATCTCGCTGACGAAGATCCTGCCGGCGGCCTTCGGGGTGCTGGAGGAAGGCGGGGACATCGTGCCGCTGATCAAGCCGCAGTTTGAACTCGAGCGGGAGGACATCGGCAAGGGAGGCATCGTGCGCGACCCGGCGCTGCACCAGCGGGCGGTCGACAAGATCCGCCGTTTTGTCGGGGAACTGGGGCGGGACTGGCGCGGCGTGATCGATTCGCCGATCACGGGCACCGACGGCAACCGCGAGTTCCTGGCGTGGCTGGGGAGTGGCGCTCTGCGAGCGCCATGAGCAGGGCCGGCGGCCTCCAGGCCGCCAAGCACCGAGCCCCGGTGGCCGGAAGCCACCGCCCCGGCTCATGGCCTCTGGAAGAAGCCACTCCGTCACTCCACCTTGGACAAGCGGGGCGTGGACGGTTAGGTAGGGACATGACGGTCGGGATCATCGCCAACCCGGAGAAGGAGGGGTCGCGGCGGACGCTGGAGGCGTTGGTTGCGGAGTTGGGGCGTCGCGGGCTGGAGGCGGTGCTTGACGAGGTGACGGCCCGGATGACGGGAGATCCCTCCGGAATGAGCGGTGAAGAGTTGGCCGAGCGCGCCGACGTGATCGCGGTGATCGGGGGCGACGGCACGATGCTGCACGCGATGGCGACGCTCGGCGGTTGTCCGAAGCCGATGGCGGGGATCAACATCGGCAACCTCGGCTTTCTGACCAGTTGCACGGACGACGAGATCGGCGAGTTCGTCGGGGCGCTGGTGGACGGCAGCTACACCACCAGCGGGCGCACCCTGCTCGAGGCCCGGGTCGAGAAGCAGGACGGATCCACGCAGAGCTTTCTCGCGCTGAACGAGGCGGTGCTGGCGCGGGGGCAGACCGGGCGCCTGGTGGCGTTGCAGGCGACCATCGACGGCGAGGTGCTCAACCGCTACCGGGCCGACGGCGTGATCGTGGCGTCGCCGACCGGTTCGACCGCCTACTCGCTTTCCGCCGGCGGACCGCTGATCAGTCCCGACGCCGGGGTCTTCGTGATCACGCCGATCTGCCCGCACACGCTCAGCCAGCGCTCGCTGGTGGTCAGCGACGACGTCGAGATCGAGTTGACGCCCGAGGAGCCATCGGACGGGCCGATGCTCTTCACCGTCGACGGGCGCGACTGCGTCGAGATCGGGTCCGCCGACCGTGTCTGCGTGCGCAAGGCCGGGCAACGCCTCAACCTGCTGCGGCTGGAAGGTCGTTCGTTCTACGCCGCGCTGCGGCAGAAGCTGAACTGGCGGGGCGGCTGATCGGGCGGACATGACCGGCTTTTCGGCAAGGGAGGCGAATGGGTTTGCCGCCGACGGGCCGATCGTCTGGACTCCCCGGCATGCGCTACGCTCCCATCGACTCCCGGTTCTTCGTCCGCAACCGCGAGCGGCTGCGCGGCCTGCTCAAGCCGAAGAGCATCGTCATCGTCCACTCCAACGACATTTACCCGACCAACGCCGACGGGACGATGCCCCATCGCCAGAACAGCGACCTGTTCTACCTGACCGGCGTCGACCAGGAGGAAACCGTGCTCGTCATGATGCCCGACGCGGTGGACGAGCGGGACCGTGAGATTCTTTTCGTCAAGGAGACCAGCGAGCAGATCGCGATCTGGGACGGCGAGAAGCTGACCAAGGAGCAGGCGACCGAGCGGACGGGGATCGAGCGGATCGAGTGGGTGGACGGCTTCGACGGCTGGCTGCATCGCCTGGTGCCGCAGGCCGACCACATCTACCTGCCGACCAACGAGCACCTGCGGGCGGCGGTGGTGGTCGAGACCGCCAACGACCGCTTCATCAAACAATGCCAGGCGCGCTATCCGCTGCACCGGTACGAGCGGCTCGCGCCGCTGATGCACCGGATGCGGATCACGAAGGACCCGGTGGAAATCGAATACCTGCAGAAGGCCTGCGACATCACCGAGGCGGGATTCCGCCGGGTGCTGGGGTTCATCAAGCCGGGAGTCGGCGAGTGGGAGATCGAGGCGGAATACCTGCACGAGTTCGTGCGACGGGGGTCGCGGGGGTTTTCCTACAATCCGATCATCGGCAGCGGAAAGAGCGCCTGCGTGCTGCACTACGTCGAGAACGACAAGGTGTGCGAGGACGGACAACTGGTGCTGATGGACGTGGCCGCGGAGTACGGGGGCTGGGCGGCGGACATGACCCGCACCGTGCCGGTGAGCGGCCGCTTCACCGAGCGGCAGCGGGCGGTCTACGACGCGGTGCTCAGTGTCTTCCGCGGAGCCAACGAGATCCTGCGTCCCGGGAACACGCCGATCGAGTTCCAGAAGCAGGTCATCGAGCTGATGGAGGCCGAACTGGTGAACCTCGGCCTGATCGGTGCCAAGGAGGCGAAGGAGCAGGGCAGGGACAAGGAGCTGGTGAAGAAATACTTCATGCACGGCACGGCCCACCACCTCGGGCTCGATGTTCACGACGTGCATCCGCCGCACGAGCCCTTCGCCGAGGGAATGGTCTTCACCATCGAGCCGGGCATCTACATCCGCGAGGAAGGCTTCGGCGTGCGGCTCGAGAACGACTTCGTGATCGGCAAGGACTCGAACTTCGACCTGATGGGCAACATTCCCATCGAGGCGGAGGAGATCGAGGAGTTGATGAACGCCTGATGGGGAGCGCGGCTTTGCAAGCCGCTCCGACTTTCCGGGCCCGATCAGGCGGGTTGCAAACCCGCGCTCCTTATGCGGTCCACAAGCGGAAGCTTCCCGCCGGGAGTTTTGCAGGATTGCTCTGGATGTAGCGCTGGACCCAATCGAAATGCCGGCGGCTTCGAATCAGGCGGTCCCAATAGTCGGGCTGCCAAAGCGCTCCCTGACGCCCCTCGCGGCGGTTGATCTCCCGGGCCGTGAAGCGTTTCCAAGTGTGAACCAGGTCCGGCAGTTGATGCGCACCCAAAATGCGGAAGAGCACATGGGCATGGTTCGGCATCACGACGTAGGACGCCAGCTGGTAGCGGTCACCGTCGAAGTAGGCGAAGGCATCGGCCACGATGCGGGCATTTTCGGGATTGCGGAGGAGGCACGAGCCGTGGCCTTGGTCGAGCCAACGGTCGATACATTGCGAAAAGCGTTCATGGTAGGCTTCCTCGGTCGCTTCGTCCCATGGCTTTGGATGGTGCTGGATCCAGCGTTCGCGTTCGTCGCGCCATCTGGCTAGCATTGGCTCCGGCAGCGAGTCTGCGAGGCGGTAGGTGAGGAAGATCCAGACGTCTCCCTGCTGCCAGTGCGGGAGCTTGTGTTGTCGCCGGATGACTTCCGCGTGTGGATCGTAGAAGTCGGCCATCGGGGATGGGGTTGAGCGGTTTTGCAAGCCGCTGGGAGACCGGGGCAGATCGAGCGGCTTGCAAAGCCGCGCTCCTTATTGAAGCACATCGTCCATCGCGTCGATGAGTTCCTGCATCGTCGCGACGGTCTCGTTGCCCATGTTGGAGATGCGGAAGGTATGGCCCTTGATCTTGCCGTAGCCGCCGTTGATCAGGAAGCCGTGCCTGGTCTTCAGCTCCTTGATGAAGGCGGGGAGGTCGAGGCGGTCCGGGGTGGCGAAGCAGGTCAGTGCGTTGGAGCGGAAGCCTTCCGGTGCAAAGAGTTCGAAGCCGTGCTTCGCGCCCCAGGCGTGGATCATCGCATTGGTCTCGGCATGGCGGGCGTAGCGCGCGTCGAGGCCCTCCTTCTCGATCTCGCCGAGGATGTACTGCAGACCGAAGAGGTTGGCGATGCAGGGAGTCGAGGGCGTGTTGTTCTTCTCGGCGTTCTTGGCGAACTCGACGAAGTCGAAGTAGTAGCCGCGGTTCGGCGTCGCCTCGGCGCGGGCCATGGCCGCTTCGGAGACCGCAAAGACGGCCAGGCCGGGAGGAAGGGCGAGCGCCTTCTGGACGCCGGCGAGCATGACGTCGGCGCCGATGGCGTCGAAGTCGACCGGCACGGTGGAAAGCGACGAGACGGTATCGACGATGAGCATCGTGTCGGGGAAGGACTTCACGACCCTGGCGATGCCGTGGAGGTCGTTGAGCACGCCGGTCGAGGTCTCGGAGTGGATGAAGGTGACGGTGTCGAAGCCGCCCTCCTCGAGTTTGGCTTTCACGACCTCGGGGTCGATCGCCTCGCCCCACTCCACCTGCACCTTGTCGGCCTCGTAGCCCATGCTCCTGGCCACGCTGAACCACTTGTCGGAAAACGCGCCGCAGCACAGGCAGAGCACCTTTTCGCGGACCAGGTTGCGCAGCGCGCCCTCCATCACGCCCCAGGCCGAGGAGGTGGACAGGAAGACCGGCCGAGAGGTGCCGAAGATGGATTTCAGTCCGGGCTGGAGGGAGGCGTAGAGTTCCTCGAAGTCGGAGCCGCGGTGGCCGATCATCGTCCGCGACATGGCGGCGTAGGTTTCGGGCGAGACGTCGACGGGACCGGGGGCGAAGAGTTTGGGATAAGCCATCGCGGGGCTGCATAAGACGCCGGCGACCGATCGCCAAGCGGAAGGTGGTGGGGAGCACGGCTTTTCGAGGGTGCCGGCAAGGCTGGAGGCGCCGCGCTTCCTAGTCTTCCCAGATGAACTGATCCATGCCGATCTTCTTCGCGCGTTCGGCGGCCTCTTCGGAGCGGGGGCCTCCGAGCCCGGCGATGCGGCGTGCAAGTTTCATGGCCGCGACCCATTCCCCGCGCTTCTCGAGGATGCGCAGGGCGGCGAAGCCGCAGGACTCGATCGCGTTCCAGTCGCCACGGGGGCTTTCGGGGGCGCTCTGGACGACGTCCATGTAGGCCACGAGCGCATCGTCGTCGCGCGCGCTGCATTGTTCGAGGACGAGCCCTTTCTGGTAGAGGATCTGGAAGCGGGCGGGGGAGTCCTCCGGCAGGGTCTCGAGGAGTTGGTCGTAGTGCCGGAGGGCTTCCTCGAGTTTGGCGGGGTCACCCTGGGCACGGGCGAAGAGCGCGTCGCCGAGCAGCATGCCGGCGCTGAGTCTCAGCGGATCGTCCTTCTCCATCCCGCCGAACCAGGGACGGAGGGACTCGACGGCATCGTCGAGGCGGGCGAGCCGGATGAGGATGTCGGCCTTTTCCAGTCGGGCGACGGCGGCGAAGGGAGAGCCGGACTCGATGAGGCGGTCGAAGAGGGCGATCGACTCGGCCTGCGACTGGGGGGTGCCTCCCTCCGCGGCGGCGCGGGCCGAGAGGAGCAGGGCGGCCGGTGCGTGGCGGGAATCGGGGAAATCCTTGGCGAGCGCCTCGAGCACCAGCCGGGCGTCGTTGAAATCGCGGTTGCGGAACAGCGCGCGGCCCTGCTCGAAGCGCAGCGTCGGGGCGGCGGGGTCGTCGGGATAGGCCTTCAGGAACCCGGCGGCGCGGTCGGCCGCCTCGCGCCACTCGCCGCGGCTCTGGTGCAGGCGCATTTCGGCCAGGGCGAGCATGGCGGGAGCGAGCGACCTGCGCCGCTCCCCGTCGATGGCATCGAGCATCCGCGCGGCGACATCGGGCTGGGCCGGGATCGCGGCGAGCGCGGCAAGTGCGGCGTTGAGGCGGGCGTCGTCGATGCGCGGGTGGTCCGGGTGATGCCGGATGAAGGCGAGCAGCGAGGGCAGCGCTTCGGGATCCCGCTCGGATGCGAGGTGGAGCGATCGCTCGAGTTCGAGCTGGGTCTGGAGGTCGGGGTCCTCGGCCTCGTCGCGCAGTTGGTCGAAGGCGGGGACGTTTCCGCCCGCCAGGAGCGAGGTCGCGGCGTTGAGGCGCGCGGAGCGGCGGCGTTCGGCTTCGAGAAGCTCGGCGGCGCGGTCGAAGAGCTCGGCGGCCTCGTCGTAGCGCTCGTCCTGGAACAGGGCGCCGGCCTCGAGGGTGAGGGCCTGGGCGCGCAGTTCCCGGGGCGAGTCGGGGCCGAGTTCCTGAATGGCGCCGAGGCAGGCGTTGGCGCGTTCGCGGTTGCCGGCTTCCAGTTCCCAGCGTCCGCAGACGAGCAGCGCCCAGGGAACCAGCGAATGGTTGGGGTATTCCAGCCGCAGCCGGTCGAGGAGCTGGCGCGCGCGCAGCGGGGCGTCCGGGGCGGTCTGCCGTTTGAGGCCGAGCGCGAGGTGGAAAAGCGCCTGGGGCGCGAGCGGGTCGTCGGGAGGATCCGGCAAGGGCCACGCGCCGAGGACGCCGGGGCGGTTGCCGGGGAGGTTCGGGCCTTCGATCCTGGCGGCGGGCACCCACTCGCGGAGGCGGTTGAGGATGGGGTCGTTCGGCGCCGGTTCCTCGGGAAGGCAGCGGAGCAGCAGTTCGAAAGCACGACCGAGCAGGGGGGAGCCGGGATTCTGCTGGATGAACGCGAGGAGTCCGTCGGCCGCCGCCTGCGGACGGTCGGACCGCAGGCGCGCGCGGGCGAGATTGATGGCGGCCTCGTGATGGGCGGTGAGGGACTGGTGCCGGGGCGACTCGAGGAGACGGCCGAAGATTTCCGCCGCCTTTTCCTCCTCGCCGAGGGCCAGCAGGCACCTGCCGCGGAGCAGGCGGGTGGCCGCCGCTTCCCGGCCGGTGAGCGAGTCGGGGTCCGGCAGGCTGTCGAGCGCCTCCTGGTCGCGCTTGAGGTCGAGGAGGATCTCCGCGCGCAGGAGCCGCGCCGCCGCCGGGGTGTCCTTCCCGGCGAGCAGGGGATCGAGGGTGGCGAGCGCCCCTTCCGGGTCACCGATCGCCCGCTGCAGCCGGGTCCGGGTGAGGCGCGCCTCGACCGCATGGGGCGTGTCGTCGGGCAGCGCGCCGAAAGCTTCGACCGCCTCGCGGAAACGCCCGTCGGCCGCGAGCGCCTGCGCCCGCCAGAACGGCCGGGCGGGATGGTCCGCGAGTTCCGGGGCGTCGAGAACCTGGAGCGCGGCTCCCCCGCGATCGCCACGGACCTTGGCCTCGGCCAGTCGCAGCAGCAGCGTGGCCCGGTCCCCCGGCGTGAGGCCTTCGGTCCGGAGCGCGGCTTCGAAACGGTTTGCCGCCACCTCCCACAGCCGCCCTTCCAGCGCGTCGAGACCGAGCTGATAGGTCGGGACCTCGTCGAGATCCGGCTCCGCGTGCAGCACGCCCAAGCCGAGCAGGCCGAGCAGGATGGCGCGCGAAGGGAACTTCATGCCGTTGACAATAGCCGGTGCGGGGGGCGGATGACGAACGCCAAAATGCCTACAGCCACTTCTTGAACTCGGCGGAGGTCACCCCGAGCGCGGCGGCGGCGCTCTTGATGTCGCCGTCGTGGCGGTCGAGCAGGCGTCCGGCGAACTGCGCCCGCAGCCAGCCCTGGCCGCCCTCCGAGGGCAGGGCGTCGAGCAGGGTGTCGACCGCCTCCCGCACCTCGCTGTCCGGACGTCCGGGCGCGGTGGTCAGGTTGATGTCGGCCGGCAGCAGCACGTTCGAGGATGCCAGCGCACAGGCCCGCGAGATGGTGTTCTCCAGTTCGCGCACGTTGCCGGGCCAGTCGTGGTGCTGGAGGATGCCGATCGCCTCCGCCGAGAGCCGGATGCGGGCCATTCCGTTCTTGCGGGTGATCCGCTGGAGGAAGTATTCGGCCAGCAGCGGAATGTCCTCCGGCCGTTCGCGCAGCGATGGGAGCCGGATCTCGACGACGTTGAGGCGGTAGTAGAGGTCCTCGCGGAAATTTCCCCGGGCGACCTCCTCGGCGAGGTTGCGGTTGGTGGCGGCGACGATCCGGGCGTCGGCGCGCAGCGTTTCATTCGATCCCACCCGCGAGAAGGTGCCGTCCTGCAGGACGCGCAGCAGTTTCACCTGCACCGAGGCCGGCATCTCCCCGATCTCGTCGAGGAAAAGCGTGCCGCCGTCGGCCTGCTCGAAGCGTCCCGGCCGGCGCGCGATCGCCCCGGTGAAGGCGCCCTTCTCGTGTCCGAACAACTCGCTCTCGAGCAGGTTCTCGGGGATCGCGCCGCAGTTGATCGCGAGAAATTCCTGCTGCCGGCGCGGCGAGTATTCGTGGACCGCCTTGGCGACCAGTTCCTTGCCCGTCCCGGACTCGCCGCTGACCAGCACCGGCGCGTCGGACTTCGCGACCCGGCCGACGACCTTGAAGACATCCTGCAGCGCGCGGGACATGCCGATGATCTTGATCCGTCCGTCGGCGGCCGGCTGCGGATGGGGGTCGGCGGCCTCGCCGGCGGTGCGGCGGTCCTCGGCGATCTGCAGGGCGCTCTCGACCACCGTCCGCAGTTCGAAGGGCAGGGCCTCCTTGCGCAGCACGTCGTGGGCACCCTTCTGCGTCGCCTCGATGACCTGGCCGGTGCTGGGAAATCCGGTGGTGAGGACGAAGAGCGTGGCCGGCGAGGTCTCGCGGATCCGCGACAGCAGGTCGAGGGCGTCGAAGGGCTGGAGCTGCAGATCGGCCACGACGAGGTCGATCGGGGTCTTCGCGACCACCTTCAGGGCCTTGTCGGCCTGGTCGCAGCGCAGGATGTTGAGGCCCTTCGCCGCGAGGTGCTTGGTGGCCCATTCGAGGAAATCGTGATCCTGATCGACGAGCAGGATCGTCTGGGCTGGGGAGTCCTTCGGCATGGATCCGGGTGGGGGGGCGGCGGCAGATTGGGCGGAGATCGCCCGCTGTGCAAGGCGGGAGCGGGGCCGGAGGCGGGGAGGATCGTCCCGCCCCTTCGCCGCCTGAAAACTTGCGAATCCACCGGAATGCGGCTTCATTGCGGAAAGGCTCGAAGCTTGCGTCAGCCGCGTGATTTCGCTTCGATGCCGCCAACCTGCCAATCGAACCATGAAAAATCCCGTTTCCTTCCGCCGCTCCTGGGGCTTCACGCTCATCGAGCTTCTGGTCGTCATCACCATCGTCGCGGTGCTCGCCGCGATGAGCTTCGCCGGCGTGAACGCCGCGCTGAAGAAAGCCAAGACCACCCAGGGTCGCGTGGCCGCGTCGGCCGTGGCGCAGGCGGTGAACAATTTTTACAGCGAATACAGCCGCCTTCCCGATCTCTCCGACCGGGTCAGCACCGACAATGGCGAGGGCGTCACGCTGCTGCGCATCCTGCTGGCCGAGGAGGGCGACGGCGGCGACGTCGAGAACACCCGCGGCATCAACTTCCTCAGCGTGCAGGAGGGCAAGGGTCGCCGCGGCGGCCTCTACTACGGTGGCGGCGGCGGCAACGAGGTGCAGGGCCTCTACGATCCCTTCGGCCAGCCCTATACCGTGGTGCTCAACACCGAGTATGAGGACGTGCTGGAGTTCCAGATGGGCGGCAAGAGCTACCGCCTGCGCGGAGAACAGGTCGGCGTCTTCAGCCCCGGTGCCGACATGGAGCTTGGCACCACCGACGACATCACGAGCTTCCAGCGCTGACCGGCGTCGCGATTTTTTCCAACCCCGCGGTTCCATCGGGCCGCGGGGTTTTTCGTCACTTGAGGATGGTCTCCACCCCCATCGCCGACTTGCGGAGGAACTTCGGCATCGATTCCTTTTTCCGCGGACGGAAGGCGCGGTAGATGAAACCGAGCAGGTGCAGCGTGAACACGCGGTCGACGAGACGGTAGCCGCTCTGGCGGCGCAGCAGCAGGCCGGCGATCCAGGCGAGGGTGTGCCGCTTCACGTGGAAGGGCTTGAAGCTGAGCTTGATGCGGTAGCGCGCGCCCTCGGTCCGCGGCCACGCCTGCTTGTAGGCGGACTTGGCCTGGCGGATGCCCCGGGCGACATCCTCGTCGAAGGGCAGGAAATAGTAGCGCCGCGCCAGGCGGACGATGTGGCAGAAGTCGCGCCAGTGCAGGATGTCGCGCCCGGGCAGGCCGGCCTCGCGCGCCCGCTCGATCATCGCGGGAAAAAGCTCGCAGGCGGCCTCGCCGGCGCGCAGGGCCCGCTCGGGGTCGTTGACGAAGTGCCGCATCACCTTGCGCACCGCGTGGTTGATGAACAGGCAGTCCCAGTAGATGTGCAGCAGCGGCGGGATGCGCACCCGGCGGAAGAACAGCTTCTGCCGCGCGAAGTCCTCGATGTACATCAGGTCGCGGACGATCGTGTCCGCGGCCCGCAGCAGTTCGAGCGTGGCGAAGGCGCGGTCGTCGCCCACGAGGTCGCGCACGGCCTCGTCCGCCGCCTGGCGGTCGCGGAAGATCCGCAGGATCGCGTGCGCGTTGAGGCGGATCCAGATGTCCTCGCCGGCATCGGGCAGGAAGGCCAGGCGGCGGAAGCGGTGCCAGCCGCCGGTCTGGCACCACACCGAGACTCCGACGAGATTCCCGGCCTCCTCGAGTTCGCGGGCGTATTTTTCACAGTCCCAGCCGATGAAGGAGGGGTACTCGCCCGCTCCCTCGTACTCGCGCCGCGCCTGGAACTCGATGATCTTGGGATGCGGCGTGCGGAAGAAGGCTCGGTTGAGCGGGAGGTAGCGGAAGAAGTCGCTCTCGCCGTACTTCATCGAGACGATGAAGCGCGGCGAGTCGATGCCCTCGAAGGTCTTCGCCAGCGTCCTGCGGTGCCAGATCAGGTCGCCGATGCGGTGCGCGCCCACCGTCCAGGTGCGCAGGATCAGGTCGCGCTCCCTTTCCTCGAAGAGAGGGATGAGCCGTCGCAGCAGACGGTTGGTGTCCGACGGCGAGGTGAGGTGCAGGCGCGAGCGGATCGGATCCCTGACGTCGAGTCCGTCGCTTTCGCCGATGCGCAGCACCAGCCCCGCGATGAGCGGGAAGTCGTCGAGGCAGCGGCTGATCAGGTCCTGGAAGTAGGCGTCGAGCCGGTGGCGGTCGCCGCCGATCGCCTCGTCGATCGCCGGGGTCAGCGGGATGATGTCGGAGGTGAGGTAGATCCTGAGCCCGAACTCGTCGAGGATGCGGAAGCACGCCGCGAACTCCTCGCGGAAGACCTCGATGCGGCGGGCGACGTCCGGTTCGTGGAGCGGGTGGGAAACCAGGTGGGCGAGGTCGTCGAGCGTGACCGCGTTGTAGCCCATCGCCGAGACTTGGCCGGCGAAGTGCCGCAGGTCGCTGCGGATGCGCGCCCACTGGTCGCGCCGGGCGTCGCCCTCGGTGGCGAGGTGGGTGAAGGGGATCTTCGACCAGTTGATGCGCCGCTTTTCGTAGCCCCGGAAGAAGGGCCCGATGGCGTCGATCAGGAACAGCCGGGGCGACATGAGCGCGGAAGGAAAGCCGAGGATGCCGGGCCCGGAAATGTCGGCAAAATGACGGAATTGTCACATCCACCGCAAATGCGACGATTTCGTGGCATGGCGATTGCGGACGTGCGGAAGGCGTCGGGAGTTGATGGACTCCGCCCGCGCGCCGCGCTAGTTGATGAACGTGGTTCCACCCAAAGATCTCGGTCGCCTGGCCTCCCGGGGGTTTTCCCTGG
>CALGOH010000180.1 GCA_937957985.1 uncultured Verrucomicrobiae bacterium | reverse complement strand
AGGGGAACTCGCTTTGCGGGGTTTTCTTTTTCATGCTCAGGAGCGACCAGCCGATTCCGAGGCTGGCGACGCTGAACAGTGGGAAGCCACAGGCTCCGAGGATGCCGAGGCCGAAGCCGGAGATTACCAGGACCCGCGATGCCTGTTTACCTTCCCCGAGGAGGCGGAGATGCTGGGCGGCGAGCTCGCGGATGCGCTCGGCATCGAGGTTGCGCTCTCGCGCGAGGCGACGTGCGTGGGCGACGTCGAAAGGGCTCCATTCGCTTTCATGGGCGAGGATTTCCATGAGATCGTCGTTGTCGGCGGCTCTGAGATGGTGGCCTTCCGGAACGGGCAGCTCGAGGTAGTGCTGTTCAAGTGCGGCGCGCGCCCGTTCGTATTCCGACCGGGGTATGGAGACGATCACGTCAGCGGTGGTTTCCGATCCGATCGAGGAGAACTCGAAGGTGGGAGCGGTGGACGACAGGCGGTGGGCGATGCCTTCCTGATCGAGGACGGCAACCAGCTCATCGAGTGGTTCCTTGTGGGCGAATCGCTCGAGTTCAATGAATTCGTCCCCGGTGATCACCTTGCCAGGGTAGGAGGTCTGCCGCGATCCACAAGTGAGGGTTGGGCGCGGGAAATGCTTGGATTCCTCGGCTCGGGGTCGTGGAATCCGCGCAACCACCACCGACCCATTGAAAGCTCACGAAATCTACCAGCAGATCGACCCGGCGCTCATCACCCAGATGCTCGACTGGTTCCGGGACAATGACCGCAACGTCTACAAGTCGGCTGTGGCGAGCCTGGCGCAGAGTCGCAAGTTGCGGTTGGTCTTCATCCAGAGAAAGCCGGTGCCCGAGCAGTATGCCTGGATCGCCAAGACGCTGAGGTCGAGGACCGCCGATACAATCGGCGAGCATTTGCTCCAGGCGTGGCTGATGGCGGGTCATCAGGAGCTGCTGGTGCGCTTCTGTGACGGCGTCGGCATCGAGCACGACGGGAAGGGCTCGGTCACGGGGGAACTTCCGGAAGCACTCGACGGGGAGAAGGTCGAGGCGACGGTGGATTCGATGCTGGCGGACTTCGACCCGAAACTGGTGACGCTCTATCTCACCGTGTTCAACATGCAGCAACCCGGGGGCTGGCCAGCGGTGAGCGGGATTCTGGAAAAGGACGAGAGGCTCGGCCTGAGTTGAGCGCTACATCCGGAAATCCTCGCCGAGATAGTGCTGGCGTGCGATCGGATCGTTGACGAGGAAGTCCGAGGAACCTTCGAGGATCACCTTTCCGTCGTGGATGAGGAAGGCGCGGTCGACGATGGAAAGCGTTTCCCGGACGGAGTGGTCGGTGATCAGGATGGCGAGGCCGTCGCGTTCCCGGAGTTCGCGGACGATGCTCTGGATGTCATCGACCGCGATCGGATCGATGCCGGCGAAGGGTTCGTCGAGCATCAGGAGTTTCGGCTCGGTGCAGAGGGTGCGGGCGATGGCGAGCCGCCGCTTTTCGCCGCCGGAAAGGGTGATCGCCTGTGATTTCCGGACCTTGTTGATCTTGAAGCGGTCGAGAAGCTCCTCGGCCCGCTCGACCTGCTGCTGGCGTGAGAGGTCGCGGCGGGTTTCCAGGATGGCGAGAAGGTTGTCGAACACGCTGAGCTTCCGGAAGACCTATTCCTCCTGGGGCAGGTAACCGAGGCCGAGGCGGGCCCGACGATGCATCGGCAGGCTGGAGATATCGGTGTTGGAGAACCGCACGGTTCCCGAGTCGGGAGGGACGATCCCGGCGATCATGTAGAAGGAGGTCGTCTTGCCGGCACCATTCGGTCCCAGCAGCCCGACGATCTCGCCGGGGGCGACGGCAAGGCTGACATCGTTGACGACCGGACGACCGCCGTAGCACTTGCGGAGGCCTTCGGCGGCGAGAAGCGGTTCGGAGACGGGCATGGGAGAGACCATGTCAGTTGCCTTTTCTTGCCTCCACCAGGGCCTTGGTCCTGCCCACCGCCGAGGCGTCGCCCGTTTCCATGTTCATCATGAAGTAGCCGTTCGGATCCACCATGCGGGCGTTCATTTCGGGCGAGATGATCCAGGGTTCACCGCCGCGGATGATCAGTTCGTTGGTTTTCAGGTCGAGGACCATCTGCCGTCCGGAAGCCTTGACCTTGCGACCATCGCCCGGGTCGATCCTTTCGACGAGCACGGCGCCGGTGGCGACGATGCGGGTGGGATCGCCGAACTCCGCCTGTCCGAGCATGCCGTCATCCTCCTTTTGACCCTCTTCTTCCGCCTCGGCTTTGTCCTTGGGGGCGGCGTCCTTCTCCATGAAGACCTTCACTTCGTCGGCTCCGGTGAGTGTGAATTCCGGGTGATCGATTTCCACGCCTTCGAGGAAGATCAACAGCCCCGACTCGGAGTCGAAGAAGATGCCCTTCTTTGCTTCGATCGAGGCCGGGAGCTTGAGTTCCTCCTCCATCTCGGGATCGGGGACCTTGGCCGAGAGGTCGGGCTTGGGGCCGTCTTCCATGTCGACGGCGGCCTTGCGGAGAAAGTCCTTCAACGATTCATCCGCGGCATCCGCCAGCGCTCCGGTCTTCTCGATCTGTTCATCCGCCCTGGCGGCGGCTTCATCCGCGACTCCTTCCCGGCTGACGGCGAGGCGGTCGAGACCTTGCAATTCCCGGTCTCCAAGGGTCTCGGGCTCCTGGGCGTTCAGGGCACCGGCCGCGATGAGCGCGATGCCGGCGGCGTGCAGGCGTGGCAGTGGGGGTTGGTGCATGGAAGTCCGGGTGTCGATGAAGGTCCGTGCCGTGGCGGGACCGTGCAAAAAACCGCGGGAGCGGTCGAGTTCGTAGACCAGGCCGGTGCCGTTTGCCGTCAGGTCGTCGGATTCGAGGGTGACCGGCTCGGATGAGCGCAGAAGGCGCTGGTCGAGAAGCGTCGCGCTCTTGAGATCGATCTCGGCCTTGAGAGATCGGTCGGGATGATAGAATTCGAGCCGAACGGTTTCGGCGTCGATCGTCTGGTCATTCACGAGCGTCAGCTTGTCCGCCTTGAGTACCGAGCTGAGCCGCAGCTCGGCATCGTATTGGGGAATGAGGATCTTCTGGAGGATGCTGCCGTCCACGAGCATGTCGACTCCGGGAAGCCCGCCACCATTCGAGTCGGAACCGTCGAGGTTGAGGCCCTGGCCTTCGGAGGGAAGCGCCAGCAGGCAGCCTGCGGCGACCACGAGGGAGGTCGACGGGCCAAGGCGGGCTGTCGGTGGGCGGATCACGGGATCAGGCGCCGTGCGAGGCGTGGTGGATCGCAATCAGTCGGACGAGGATGTCCTCGAGAAATTCGAGCGGAATCTGATTGGGGCCGTCCGACATCGCGGTGGCGGGGTCGGAATGGGTTTCCATGAAAAGGCCGTCGATGCCGGTGGCGATCGCCGCCCTTGCGAGCACCGGGGCGAGTTCGCCGTCGCCGCCGGTCGAGCCGCCGAGGCCACCGGGGCGCTGGACCGAGTGGGTGGCGTCGAAGATGACGGGGATGCCTTCCTTGCGGATCCAGAACAGCGAGCGCATGTCGGCGACGAGATTGTTGTAGCCGAAGGTGGTGCCGCGCTCCGTGATGAAGAAGCTGTGGCAGCCGAAGGCACGGAGCTTCTCGGCGATGTTCACCGTGTCCCACGGCGCGAGGAACTGGCCCTTCTTGACGTTGACGGCGCGGCCGGTTCTGGCGGCGGCCTCGAGGAGGTCGGTCTGGCGGCAGAGAAACGCGGGGATCTGGAGCAGGTCGATGTGCTCGGCGGCGATCTCGGCGTGCTCGGCGGTGTGGATGTCGGTGGTGACCGGCACGTCGAGCTGTTTCCCGATCTCGCCGAGGATCCGGCAGCCTTCCTTGACGCCGGGACCTCGGAAGGACGAGATCGAGGTCCGGTTGGCCTTGTCGTAGGAGGCCTTGAAAATGAGCGGGATGCCGGTCTTGGCGGCGATTTCCTTGACCGAGCGGGCCATTTCCCAGGCGAATTCCTCGCTCTCGAGGGCACAGGGGCCGAGGATGAAAACGGGAAGGGGGCCACCGACGGGGACGGAGCCGATTTGGAAGGGTTCGAAGGTCATCAGAAAGACGGAAGACTCAGAGACCGAAGACGAAAGACCATTACGATCACTCTTCTTCGTCGGCCACTTTTTCGTAGAGCGGCCGCAGGTTGGCAAGGGCGGTGCCGAGGAGTTTTTGCTCCTCGGCGGTGAGATTGCCCTCGGTCTTGACCACGAGCATCTCGAGCGAGTCGATCACGCTTCTGGCCGCCGGGAGGTTGATCCGCTTCTCGCCGGTGGCCGGGTTGGGGAGCTGGCCCAGGAAAAACCCGGCGTTCTGTGCCTGGAGCAGGACGAAGTCGTTGAATCGCGGGTCGGCGGCGGGCATGAGCGCAGCCTACGGCTGCCAAGTTCCAAGTGAGAAGTGCCAAGTTCCAACGGAACCGGCGCACCATTTCTCACTTCGACTGCTCCAGCATCTTGAGGAGCGGGGCCTCGGCGCGGGCGCGGAGGTCCTCGGGCAGGATGACCTGGGGCTCGAGCTTCTCGATGCAGTCGTGGAGTTTTTCGAGCGTGTTCATTTTCATGAACCGGCAGTCGGCGCAGGCGCAACGATCGGTGGGGCCGGCGATGAGGTTCTTGTCCGGCGCCTCCTTGCGCAGGCGGTGGAGCATGCCGCTTTCGGTGACGACGATGATGTTCTTCACCGGCGCGTTCTTGCAGAAGGCGACCATTTTCTCCGTCGAGCAGACCTCGTCGGCGAGCAGGCGGACCGCCTCGGTGCACTCGGGGTGGGCGACGACGAGGGCGTCGGGATAGTCGGCCTTGATCCTGTTGATCGAGTCGCGGGTGAACTCGACGTGGACGTAGCAGGAGCCCTGCCACAGGTCCATCTTGCGGCCGGTCTGCTGCATCACCCAGGCGCCGAGGTTGGCGTCGGGGACGAAGAGGATCGGTCGGTCGGCCGGGGCCTGCTCGACGATGCGGACGGCGTTGCCGGAGGTGCAGATCACGTCGCAGAGCGCCTTCACGTGGGCGGAGCAGTTGATGTAGGCGATGACGTAGTAGTTCTTGTCCTTGTTCTGCTCCAGGAAGGCTTCGAGCTCCGGTCCGGGGCAGCTTTCCTCCAGCGAGCAGCCGGCGTCTCGGTCGGGCAGGACAACGGTTTTCGTGGGATTCACGATCTTCGCCGTTTCGGCCATGAAATGGACGCCGCAGAAGCAGATCACGTCGGCGTCGGTCTCCTTGGCCTTGT
>CALGOH010000179.1 GCA_937957985.1 uncultured Verrucomicrobiae bacterium | reverse complement strand
GGCATTCATCAACCCGACGCCCTTCGCCTCGCAGATCGGCGCCAGTTCCAGCGCAAAACCCCCGGACTGCCAGCGTCGGCGGACCCCGGTCTTGTCTTCTCAGTCGCGGCGGACGAAGGGATTCCCCGCAGCTTCCGTGCCGACCCTCGTCTCGGGACCGTGACCGGGCAAGACCCGGGTTTCGTCGGGCAGCGGGTAGATCTTCTCCCGGATCCCGCGGCACAGCAGGTCCATGTCGCCACCCGGAAGGTCCGGACGGCCGGTCGATCCCGCGAAAAGCGTGTCGCCGGCGAACAGCGCGCCGGCCGCCGCATCGTGGAACACCACGCTGTCCGAGGAGTGACCCGGCACGTGCCGCAGCTCCAGCTCCAGCCCGTCGATCTCCAGCCTGTCCCGGCCTTCCAGGGTGTGGTCGACCTCGAAGGCGTCCACATCGAAGGGCATGCCCCACTGGCGGACGACCTCCTCCAGGGTGAGCGACCGGTCGAAGCGGCTCCAGGCATGGATGGGAATCCCCCTCGCCGAGATCGCCGCGGCGGTCATCACGTGGTCGAAATGCTGGTGCGTCAGCAGCAGGGCGAGCGGCTTGACGCCGAGATCGTCGAGCCAGCGGTCGGCGTCGATCGGCGCGTCGATCATCACCCAGCCGCCGCCGGGGGTCGGGGCGAGGTAGGAATTGGTCAGCAGGTAGCCGCCTTCGAATCGCTGGATGCCTTCCACGCGCGCATCAAGCGGCAGCGGCGTTCACCTGTCAAACGCCCCGCCGCTCAGAATCGGAATCCGGCGCCGAGACCGAAGCTCCAGCCGGAGAGGTCGAGTTCGAAGCGGCTCGGGCCGACGCTTCCGTCCAGCGACTCGTTCCAATCGTAGCGGAAGAAGCTTTCGACCGACCACTGCTCGTTGATGTGGTAGCCGCCGCTGGCCTTCAGGTAGAGTCCCATGAGAAAATCGTCACCGCCGGCGGCCCGCGCGTAGTTGCGCAGCGAGTTGGTGGCCGGATCGACGAGCCGGGCGTTCCAGCCGGCGTCCCAATCGGCGAAGTTGAGCACCGCTCCGGCGCCGAAGCCGAGGTAGCAGTTCGTCGCGGGGCTCCACCGGAGTTCGCCGCCGAGCGCGAGGCTGTAGAGGTCGGTGGACTGGTCGAAGAGGTAGTTGGTGGTGCCGCCCGTCGGGGTGAGGACATTCGTCCGGGTCGTCGGCTGGTTGCCGATCAGCGGGCCCGGACCGGCGAAACTGCCGACGTAGCCGGGGGCCGGCGGGATGACGCCGTTGAGCGCGTAGCTGTCGAAGGTGGTGACGCCGGAGATCGCCATCGGGCTGACCGTGGTGCCGTCGAGGCCGAGAAAGGAGAAGTTGGCGGTCAAGCCGAGGACCAGATCGTCTCCCACCGGACGCAGGTAGCTGACCTCGAGGTAGGGTGAGAACCCGGTGTCGGCGTCGTCCTTTCCGAATCCGGGCGGGGCGAGGGCGATCCCGCCGGTGGAGGTGTAGGTCAGGTTGCCGCCTCCGACCTGGCCCGCGTTCTGGTATCCCCAGAAGGTCGTCAGGCCGGTGCCGGGAGTGGCCGCGCCCCGGTTGACGAAGCCGTCGTCGTAGGTGCGGTCGGCATTGGTCCCGGCGGGTCCGGCGGCCGGGTTGGTCGAGAGGAAGTTCCCGGCGAAGGGTCCGTTCTGGAGGTTCGGATTCACCGAAAGCTCGCCGATGTTCCGCCACATCACGCCGGTGCCGATGCGCCACGGGCTGACGGGGGCAGGGGTTTCGATCGGACTCCCGGGAAGCATTTCCCCGGCGAAAACCGGAGTCGCGAAAATCGAGGCGATGATGATTCGTGCGGTCACGGCAGGAAGAGGGTGGGGATCAGGGAGTCGAGATCAGGACGAAGCGGTACATCCGCTTGGGCACGGTGGCGGGATGGCTTTCGGTCTTGGGCGGTCCGTTGTCGATCCACTGCAAGCGGTTCGCCGCGGCGGTGATGTTCGGGACCACCCGGGTCCACGACGCCATGTCCGCGCTGTATTCCACGGCATAGGTCGCGCCGGGGATGCTGGCGATCTCGATGAGGTGGTCGCCGTTGCCCAGTCGCTCGTTTCGCGTGACGTCGATCCCCGAGTCCGCCGCCAGGGGCGGGGTCTCGGGCGCCGGCAGCAGTTCGATCTCATACATCGGCGTGAAGTCGGGATCGAGCGAGGGGCGGAAGAACTCGACGCTGAGCGTCACCGAGGCGGTCGGGGCCACTGGTTGGTTGTAGAGCAGGTAGGGCAGTTCGGTCGGAGGGTCGCCGAAGCTGGCGCTGCCCGAGGCGTTGTACACCGTCACGTCGGCGGGCAGGTTCTTTACGTAGAGCCGGAAGGCGGGGATGGGCGCGGCGTTGCCGTTGGTGACCGTCACCTGGCTGACGAACAGCCCGCTCTGCAGGTTGACCGTCGGAGCTACGGTGATCGCCGTACTTGTATCGGCGGGGCTGATGATCGAAACCGCGGCGTTGGCGGCGTTGTTGGAATCATCCGGATCGGCTGCGGCGGTGGCGCTGGCGGCGGTGACTTCGAAGGCGAGCGGCACGACGTTGATGCCGCTGGCCGCGCCGGTACCGGCCCGGATGGTCAGCGTCAGCGACGCCGACTCACCGTTGGCGAGGTCACCCACCGTCCACAGGCCCGCCGAGAAGCTGCCGGCCGAGGGGTCGGCGGCGGTGACGAGGACGTTCGGAGGCAACCCCGAGGTCTGGTTGAGCTCGACCCCCGTGGCAGCCGACGGACCGTTGTTGGTAACCGTTACCCGGAAGATCTCGAACGCGGCGCCGCCCGCCACCAGCGGGGTCTGCAGGACGTCGATCGCGACCGCGAGATCGGCGCGACGGAGCACTTCGAGGTTATCGGTGGCCGTGCCACTGTTGCCGCTGGAGGAGGTCAGGTCGCCGGTGGTGTTGACCAGGAACCCATCGGTGGTGGTGGTCACGTCCACCTGCACCGTGCAGACCGCCCCCGCGGCGACCGCGCCGCCGGTGTAGGTGATTGTTCCGCTGCCCGGCACGGCGGTGATGATGCCGGAGCTACAGGTCGTCGAGACGTTTGCCGGATTCGCGACCACCATTCCGGCCGGAAGGTTGTCGGTGAAGTCGATGTTCGTCGCGGCGATCGCGCTGGCGGAGTTGTCGATGGTGAAGGTCAGCGTGGTCGTCTCCCCGGCATAGATCGTGTCCGGGCCGAAGACCTTGGCGAAGGTTGGTGGCGGTTCGATCTGGAGATCCGCGGTGGCGGGATCCGCGGCGGGCAGGCCGGCGGCCAGAAGGTCGCTGGTCGTGTTCGGATAGATGCCCGCCGGCGTGCCCGCGGGCACCTGCACGATCACGCTGAACTCCTTGGTCTCGCCGACGCCGAGCGAGCCGCCGGTGAGGGTGATCAGGCTGGTGCCGGAAAGCGTCGAGCCGGTGCCGCAGATGTCGTTCTTCGGAAGGCCGACCGCGACCAGTCCGGACAACACCACGTTCAGGTCGTCGGTGAAAGAGAGATCGCCGACGGCGGCGCCGACGTTCTCGAGCTTGAAGGTCAGTTCGGCGGTGCCTCCGGCGGCGGTCGGGCCGTCGAAGCTCTTGGTGAAGACGATCGCGACCGGCACCGGTGCCTCGTAGGCGCCGATGTCCACCGTGGCGCCGGGAGTCGTGAGAGGATCACCGTCGAGGATCCGTGGGAAACCAACGCCGCGCTGGTCGGTGACGAGCGGATTGCTGTCGGCGTCGAGGGCGAGGGCGTTGCTTCCCGCATCGATCGCCGGGCTGCCGGGCAGCAGCGCGTGGGTCTGGGTCGGGCCGCCGTTGTCGGCGAGGGGCCCGAGCAGCGCATCGACGGGGGATCCCGAGGAGCCGACCTGGTCACCGATGACGCCATTGGTGAAGCCGCTGCCACCGGTGCCATCGCCGATGAGGTTGTTTCCCTGCGAGGTGAAGGTACCGAACACGTCGGGCGATGATCCGGCGGTGTTGCCAGCCACGATGGTGTTGGCCAGGGTCACGTCGCCGTTGATGCCACCTCCTCCGGAACCGCCACCGGCGGTGTTGTTCGTGATGGTGCAGTTGATCGCGAACACGCTGCCGGCGAACCTGCGGATGCCGCCACCGACGTTCCCTGCCAGATTGCCGGAAATGGTGGAGTTGATGATCCAGGCGGTTCCGGACGAATTCCACTGAAGACCTCCGCCGTTGACGTTCCCCACCGTCGAGTTTCCGACGATCGCACAACGGATCACGGTCAGATTGCCTGTGCCCGTCTGGCCGGTGATTCCCGCGCCGGCAGAACCCGCGGTGTTCGCGCTGACGGTGCAGTCGGTCAGCGTGACGGCTCCACCGTTGATGAGAACGCCGCCCCCGGTGCCGACTCCCGGATTTCCACCCGTGATCGTGAGTCTGCTCATGCTCACGGTGCCGGAATTGATCTGGAAGACGCGGCTGGTGCTGTTGCCGCTGATCGTCACATCGGTCGCGGGGCCGTCGATGGCGAGATCGTGCGTGATGACCGGCAACTGCGAGCCGTTCAGCGTGATGATCCGCGGTGTGTCGAAGAGCGGGGAAGCAAAGGTGATCACGGGGCTCGCACCGGCGCTCCCGCTGTTCGCATACCCGATCGCCTCGCGCAGGCTGGTCTCGCCGTCGAAGTCGTTCGAGGTGTCGGACGCGATGGTGACGACGAGGCTTGGCGTTTCCGGCTCGGCGTAGCCGAAGTCGGCGTCGTTGAAATCCTCGCCGGCCGCGAGATTGACGGCGAGCGGGATGTTTGAGGTCGTCACGGCATAGCCTGCTGGCACCGTGGTTTCATCGACCGCCACCGAATAGGCGCCCGTGGCAAGCGAGGTGAGATCGTAGGCACCGTTGGCGTCGGTCGTGTCCTTCGGCTCGCCGGCGTCGAGGATGCTGTTGGTGTTGAGGTCGATGAAGACGGTCACTCCGGGAATGCCAGGCTCTCCGGCATCCTGCACGCCGTCGCCATTCACATCGTCCCACACGAAGTCGCCGATGGTGGCGTTCTGCTGCTGGTAGCCGAAATCGGCGTCGTTGAAATCCTCGCCGGCCGCGAGGTTCACCGGCAGAGGGCTGATCCCGCCCGTGAGGACGAATCCGGTCGGCACGGTCGTGTCGTCCACCCGCACGTCGTAGCTTCCCGCGACGACACCGCCGATGTCGTAGGCGCCGCTGGCGTCGGTCGTGTCCTTCGGCTCGCCGGCGTCGAGGATGCTGTTGGTGTTGAGGTCGAGGAAGACGGTCACGCCGGAGATGCCGGGCTCGCCCGCGTCCTGCACGCCGTCGCCATCGAGATCGTTCCAGACGAAATCCCCGATCGTGCCGACATCCAGCACCGTCGTCTGCGCCTCGCCGGAATCGTTGGATCCGACGATGTCGGCCACGTCGCTGCCGACGGTCGCGTTGTTCGAGATGACCCCGCCGGTCGATGGCGCGGTGACGTTGATCATGATGGTCGGCGCGGCGCCGACCGCCAGGCTGGGACGGGTGCAGGTGACCACGCCGCCGGATTCGTTGCAGGTCCAGCCCGTGCCCGAGGCGCTGACGAAGCCGACGCCCGGCGGCAGGGTGTTGGTCACCGTGACGTTCGTCGCCTCGGACGGTCCCGCGTTGCTGACGTCGATCGAGTAGCTGAACGCCGTTCCGACGTTCACCGGATCCGCCGAGTCGGCGACGGTGATCGCGAGGTCGGCGACGGGCGCGATCGTCACCTCGTGGTCCTCCACCTCGCCGTCGGCCGCCTGGCCGCGCGGCGTCAGCCCTCCGGCGGAGGACAGGCGGAAGCGGGCGAAGGTGTCGCCCGGGACGACCCCGGTGGCGGGTACGGGAAAGTTCAGCGACTGGGTGCCCCCCGTGGTCCCCAGGTCGAAGCTGTTGAAGATCTGTTCGCCGGCATCGTCCCAATCGCCGTCGCCGTTGAAGTCGATCCAGGCGTCAAGAAGGTTCGAACTCGGATCGGGATTCGACAATGTGACATCCACCGACGAGGTCGATCCGGTGACGAGGGCCGAAGTGAAGACCACCCCGTCCTCATCGTCGTTCCCGTCGCTGTCATCGCCCGAGGCCGTGGGGCTCGGCTGCCCATTGTCATCGTCATCGACAGATGCGCCCAGAAAGGCGCCGGCCAGGACGTGCCGCGCGCCGTTGTGCTCCAGCAAGGTGGGGTAGGGATTGCCAGTGGTGGGTCCACCCGTGAGGTCGGGCGCGTCGCCGAAGTCGATCGGGATCGTCGCGACTTCGAAGGCTCCGATGTCCACGATGGCCGATGCGGCCGAGGCATACCCCTTGACTACACGGGGAAACCCGGTCCCGCGCTGGTCGGTGGTCAGCGGACTGCTGCTGGCGTCGAGGGCGAGTGCATTGCTGCCCGCGTCGATCGCGGGACTGCCGGGAAGCAGGGCGTGGGTCAGGGTCAGGCCACCGTTGTCGGCCAGAGCAGCAAGTTGCGGATTGGCGGTGAAGGTGTTGGCGAGACTGCCGCTTCCCTCCTGGAAGAGGGTTTGGATGACATTGTTACTCCCGCTGATGGAACTGCCGCTCAGGGCGGCAACGACGGGCACGATGGAATTGTTGAGCGTAAGGGTTGGGTTGGTGTCCCGGTCCGTCCGGATGTCACCGTTGACCCCGGTATTTCCCACGAACGTGCAGTTGGTCACCAAGGCGGATCCGTCTGCAAGCCGGAGGATGCCGCCATTGGCGCTATTCCCGCTCAGAGTGCAGTTGGCCAGCGCCGCGGTTCCTGAGCTGGCGATGATGGCGGAACCACTGATGGTTGAGCAACCGGTGATGAGGGAGTCGCGCAGGATGAGTGAGCCGCGGTTGGTGATGGCACCTCCGGGATTGGAAGCATCAAAAATATCGTTGAATCCGTTCTGCAGGGTCAGCCCGATCATTTCAGCGGTGCCGGAGTTGCTGATGTGAAACAGGCGAACGGCATTCTGGCCGTCCACGATCACACCTGCCGCGGGAGCGGTAATGGTGATGTTGCTGTCGATCGCCAATTCGCTTTCACCGATCAGAATCACCTTCCTGCTGTTGAACACGCCGGCGTCGAAAGTGATCTCGTCATCGCCAGCATTGCTGTTCGCGAAGTTGATCGCCTCGCGCAGGCTTGTCTCGCCGTCGATGTTGCTCACGACGTCGGCGGTCGTGGTGACGATGAGGCTGGGCGTTTCCACCGGAAGGGTGAAGCCGGTGGGATCATCCTCGCCGGCGTCGTCCGCGATGCCGTTGCCGCCGGGATCCGGGTTGGTGCCGGCATCGGAGAGGTCGTTGAGCGACCCGGCGGAATCGTTGCCCGTGAGGGTGACCTGCGTGGAATACACGCCCGGTCCGGAGCCGGCGTCGATGGCGTTGTTGATTCCGACGACGAGTTCGATGACCTCGGTGACCCCGGGCGCCAGCGAGCCGCCGAGGATGACCCGGGTGTCGGTGCTGCCGTCGAAGGAGGGATTCAGCAGCAGGTCCCGGAACAGGCCCGGGAAACGCGGTCCGCCGGTGACGACGTAGTTCCCCGCACCGAAGACGTCATCCAGGTTGTGGGGCAGACCGACGTCGGTGATGGTGTCGTCGCCGAGGTTTTTCAGCGTGTAGGTGAAGGTGACGATGTTTCCGGCCACGCTGGCGTCGAGGGCGACGCCGAGCTGCGAGATCGGGAGGCTGAAGACAAGCGGATCGTTTTCCCCGCCTTCGAAGGCGATGCCGTTGCCGTTGGGATCGGGATCGGTGCCGGCGTCGGAGAGGTCGAAGGCGACGGTCCCCAGTGGCGCGGTGGCCGTGGCAGTGGACTGACTCGAATACACGCCGTAGCCGAGACCACGATCGCTGAGATTGGTGACATCGACGACCAGCCGCACCTGCGCGGTGTCCCCGGCCGCGAGCGATCCACCCGAGAATATTGTGGGATCCCCCGAGCCATCGAAACTCCCGTTCAGCACGAGCGTGCCGGGGTCGTCGATGAACGCAGGCGCAGCGGCGAGGCTGTGGTTTCCCGCGCCGAAGATCTCATCGAGATTCTTGTCGAGGAAGACGGAGCTGAGCGCACTGCCGCCGAGATTCTCAAGGTGAAGGTCGAGGGTGACTTCGGAGCCGTTGACCGCCGCGCTTTCCGCAATCCCGATGCGGGCCTCGTCACCGATGATGATCCCGGTCGGATCGCCTTCTCCGGCGTCGTCGGCCCGGTCGTTGTTGTTGGAATCCGGGAGCAGTCCCTCATCGGAAACGTCGGAATGGTTCGTGCCGGACAAGCCCTGCGCCGTGACGGTGACCTGATTCTGATAGACGCCGAAGCCGTTGCTGACATCGGTGACGTTGTTGACATTCACGACCACCCGGAAACGGACCGTCGCGCCGCCGGGCAGGCTGCCACCGAGAACCAGGCGGTCGAAGATGCTGAACCCGAAATACTGCGGGGAAAGCAGGAGCGTGGGCGGTCCTTCAAGCAGGCTCGGCTGAGAGACAATCGAGTAATTGCCCGAGCCGAAGACGGGGTTGAGCGGGTTCGTAAGAAGGACGTTCTGCAGGGGCAGGGTGCCGAGGTTCTGCAAGGTGTAGGTGTAAAAGACCTGGGTGCCGACGAGGTCGGCGCGCATGGCGATCCCGATGCCTTCCGTGCCGATGAGAAACGGGCTGGGGTCGTTCTCGCCGGCTTCGGTCGGGTCGCCGTTTCCATTCGGATCGGAATCGGACCCGGAGTCCGAGAGATCGCCCAACGGCGCGCCGAGCGGATCGGTTGCGCTGACCTCGACCTGGCTCCGGTACACACCCGGTCCGCCGCCGTACTGGTCGAAGGTCTTGTCAACGGTGACGACCATCCGGAGTTGCGCGGTCGCGCCACCGGCAAGCGTGCTGCCTGCCCCGAGGAGTTCGGTATTGGAGACCCCGTCGAAGGAACCGTTCAGGACAAGAGTGCCGGGATCTGCGACGAGGAATGGCGGAGTGGTGATCGCGTAGTTCCCCGAACCGAAGATCGTGTCGAGCTCGTGGACGAGACCGACATCCGACGCGGTTCCCGTGCCGAAGTTTTCGAGGAAGTAGTCGAAGGTGACGACATTTCCCGCGACGGAGGCGTCATGGGCGGCGCCCACCAGTGAATCGGTGGCCAGCGAGAAGGGGGAGGACCCGCTGGTGCCGGAGGGATCGGTGCCGCTGGCGGAGTTCGCCGAGTATGGGACGCCGTTCGGACCGGTGCCGGTGATCCGGCTGCTGGTCGAGTAATTGCCGAAACCGGAGCCCTGGTTTTCCACTCTGAGGACATTCACCACCACCCGGATCTGCGCCGTGTCTCCGCCGGCGAGGGAGCTGCCCCCGCCGAGCAGTTCACGTTCATCCGCCCCGTCGAAGCCGGGGTTGAGCGTGATGGTTCCCGGGTCGTCGATGAGGGACACCGAGGCGAGGGAAAAGTTCCCCTCTCCGAAGAGCGTGGCATAATTCTCGACGAGCGAAAGGTCGCCGACGGGAATCGACCCGAAGACTTCGAGATAGTAGTCGAAGGTCACGGTTCCGGCCCCGGGAGTGACGTCGAGGGCGAGGCCGAGTCGGGAATTCACGTCGATCACCGTCGGGTCATCCTCTCCCGCATCTCCGGCATCTCCGTTCATGTTCGGGTCGGTCACCGTGCCGAAGTCCGACAGGTCGCTGACCGCTCCGAGCGCGCCCTCCGCGGTCGCGGTGACCTGGTTCTGATAGATCCCCGGACCGAATCCCTGATCGGTCGCGAAGTCCAACCTCAGCACGGCGCGGACCACGGCCCGCTCCCCCGGTGCCAGGGTGCTGCCGGAGTTCAGGACCGTGGTGTTCGTGTTCCCGTTGAACGCGTTGTTCGGCCGCAGGCCCGATCCGTTCTCGATGACCCGAGGATCGGCGATGTGGGTGTAGTTCCCGGCTCCGAACACCGCGTTGTAGTTGTTCGAGAGGGCGACGTTCGTCAAAACGGTGTCTCCGAGGTTTTCCAGGACCCAGAAAATCCGGATGTTGCCGCCACTGAGGTCATAGTAGGTCGCCACTCCCAGTGACTCGTTGACCGGAATGGAGATTGCGGTGGGATCGTCCTCGCCGCTGCCGTTGGCGCCGGCCCCGCCACCCGGGTTGGGATCGGTGCCGTCATCGGAAAGGTCGGTGGTCGCGAATCCGCCCGCGGTCGCGAAGGTGGCGACCTGGCTTTGGTAGGATCCCAGCGCGGCACCGACATTGACGACGCCGACGGTGAAGCGGATCTGCGCCGTCGCACCGGGCGCCAGGGTGGGACCGGTCTGCTCACGGCCGTTGGGCGTCTTCTGGAGGATCAGCTCGCGGTCGTCGTAGCGGTCGAAGTCCGGATTCAGCGCAAAGGTGCCGGGATCGACGATCAGCACCGGCGGCGAGACGAAGTAGTGGTTGTCGGGGCCGAGCACCGCATCGAGATCCTGCTTCACGCTCAGGTCTTCGAGGGTCTCGGGGCCGACGTTCTCGAGGTAAATGTCGAAGGTGACCTCGGTGCCGTCGATGGTGGTATTCAGGGCGGAACCGAACAGGGCATTGGCGGTGGTGACCCTGAGAAGCGTCTCGGCCTGCCCGCAATCGCCCTCGGCCGCGGTCACGCTGTCGGTCCGGATGGTGTAATTGCCGGTGGTGGCGCCGACGACATCGACCGAGACGGTGCATGGCGTGTTCGCCGGAACCGTGCCGCCGGAAAAGCTCACCGAGTTTCCACCGGCGACGGCGGTGATGCTGCCGACCGGGCAGGTCGTCACCTCGTTCGGAGGCGAGGCCACCGTCACGCCCGTCGGCAGCGGCAGGGAAAAGGCGACGCCGGTCGAGGGGGCGGCGTTGCGGTTCGCGATGGTGATGGTGAGCCGGCTCACCCCGCCGGGAGCGGCCGGGTTGGGTGTGGCGGTCGCGGAAAAGGTGAGCGGACCCTGGGCCGCCGCCTTTTCCGGCACCAGCAGCGTCGCGACGATGGCCAGGAGGGCGGCGCAAAAGGAAGGCTTCATGGGGATGTCGGCGGCGGGAAGGGATCGGGCGGCGAGCGGATCAGCGGGCCTCCATCATTCGCTCGAGCTTCTCGAGCCGCCGCTCGAGGTCGTCCTTCGCCTGCTTCAGCGCCTCGATCTCACGGTCCTTCTCCTTGGATTCCGCGTGCAGCGCCTGGATCGAGGCCAGCGCGATGCCGTCGGCATCGACCGCCGCGATCGAGTTGTCGCCCGCGCCGAGTCGGAAGGATCGGTGGAAATCCTGAGCCATCGGCCCGATGTGCGTCACCTCCTCGCCGCGGTAGTTCCATGACCGGACCGGCATCTCCGCCAGTTTCTCCAGCAGTTCCCCGCCATCGACCGGGCGGATGTTCTCCTTGCGCTCGCGGTTCGATCCCTGGCTCACCGTCCCGAGGGCGGTGAGATTTCCCGCGGCGTCGAGGGACAGCAGCGTCCCGGCACCGCTCTCGACCGTCAGGCTGCCGTCGCCGGAAAGCCGGAAGGTCGCGGGCTGACCGGTCCGCTGGACCAGCAGCGTGCCCGAACCTTCCGCACGCAGGCTCCACTCCGGCCCGCCCGGACCGCTCCCGAGGTGCAGGCCGGTGGGCGTCAGGGCCATCGAACCGGTCGGCGTGTTCGACTCGATCTTGAAGGGCACAAGGTTGCCGCCGGTGATGTCGCGGAAGGTCATCGCGCCCTCGTTGGCGAGCAGGTCCCAGACCTGGGGCGTGAGGCCGCCGGAGCCGGTCTGCTCGAAGCGGATCCCCGGGCTGTCGCCACCGGCGAGATGCAGCGCCTGGGCCGGACTCGGGGTGCGCACGCCCAGATTGCCGTTGTCCCTCACGTAGAGTGCGTGCATCGGCGCCCCCGCATCCACGGTGAACGGCGTGCGGCCCGAGCTCAGGTCGTCGATCGAGAACCGGTTCCTGCCCCCGCTGTTCGAATCGTTGGCCGTGAGCTGCCAGTCGTTGCTTGGAAACGATCCCGGGTTGCTGGTGTCCTCGAAGCGGATCCGGGTGTTGTTCTCCTTGAGCAGAATCGAGGTGGTGGAGAAATCCTCGGTGCTGCTCGCATCGAGACCCACCCCGAGCTTCCGCGTGACGAGATTGTCCGAGATGACCTGATCGCCGAAGGCGGGAAGGACGAGGAGGAGTCCGAGAAGGTGGAGCGATGTTTTCATGGAACTGATTGGAGTGGGATGACCGGGGAATCGAGAGAATGACATTTCCGCGCGGCGTCGGCACGACCGTGGCTCGAAGGGATCACCGCGACCCCGATGTGGCGCGCCACCCACAGCCGGTCGTCCATCACGCGATCCGCGGTGGCGGAGAGAGAAGGCGGCACGACGGAGGCGTCCGGGGGGTGTGGCATGAAGCGGTGGAGCGGGGATGCGGGGAAGGGGCGTTTCGGAGACCGCCACCCCATGGAACCACGGGCCAACGAACTCCGATCATGCGCGGAGCATTGGTTTCGCGGTGTTCCCTGACCAGAAAAAATGATTTTCGTCACCGGGCATCTCCGCTCGGGAGTGGGAACCACGAATCCAAGTAGGGATGCCCCGCCGCCGATCGGGCGGAACATCTCCGTCTGGAAACTCGAACCACGAATCGACGCGGATTCACACGAAAGGGCCGACGGACCGGTAGATATCAAGGGTTTACACTGTGCTCGGTGCAGCCAGCTACGCGGTAGTAACCAAGGATCAGTGGAAAGTGAGAAGTGGTGACAGTGAACATCCGGGTGATCGTGAAGCGGATCCTGAACAAGTATGGATATCCGCCGGATCTGCAGGCGGAGGCGGTGAAGACGGTGCTGGCGCAGGCGGAGCTGCTGTGCGGGGAGGTGGTGATGGGATGAGGCGCTGGAGCGGGCCGCTCCAAGCACGGCCTGCGGCGGGCCGCCGCAGCCACTGCAGGTAGCGGCGGGGCAGGGCGGACGGAAGTCCGCGGTCCGTGGGGTTTTCCGCGACCGGCGGGGTCGGGTGACGGGCCGCATTGCCGGGAACCACGCATGCCGTCAGGTTTTTATTGCGGGATTTGAAAGCGGGGATCTATCCTTCCGGCCCGCTTCCGTGTGGGTCGGGCGATGCCCGGCCCCCGTGGGGCCGACCTGCGTACACCGACCCATGAATCCCGACCGCGCGACCCTGAACTTCCTGAACAGTTTCCCCGAGGAGGCCCGCCGCCGGGGCGAGCAGCTCCAGCAGGAAGGCACCGTGACCCAGATCTTCGGCAACCACCTCTTCATCCAGGGCCGGGTCGAGGACGAGACGGGCACCCACCGCACCAGCCTGCGGCTGCAGGGAAACCGCTGGTTCGGGTCGTGCACCGCCGAGGATGAGATCGTTTCCGGCGCGTGCCAGTACGCGACGATGATGGAGCGGATGCACCGCGGGGAGGACCTGCCGGAGAGCCCGAACGAATTCGACGACACGCCGATCCTCGACGTGATCGAGGACAAGCTGGGCCGCGAGCTGGACGACAAGGAGGCGGACTTCGTTTCGAAAATCGAGAAGCGCTACCGCCGCTACGTGATCGAGGGCGAGATCCACGACCACGACATGGTGCGGCTGACACCGCGCTGGGAGATCACCACCTACGAGCCGCTCGAGCTGTGGCCGATGCCGCCGGGCGACATCCTCGAGTTCTGGAACTACCTGGCCTACGCCTTCTACAAGAAGAAGCTCCCGTTCCCGGAGTTCATGAACGTCATCACGGACCTGAACTACGTCCAGAAGAAGATGGCGGACTGGGAGCAGGAGCGCGAGGTGGCGGCGTGGTACGACCGGATCGAACAGGTCAACGAGCGGCCGCCGCAGGCGCCGCCGGTGGAGGTGAGGTTCCGGCTGGTGGCGACGATCAACGAGGCGCGCCTGGAGGTGAGCGAGAACGAGGGCCCGTGGCAGCAGCTCCGCGAGAAGAACGAGATCGAGCGCCTGTTCCCGGCCTTCGCCGAGGCGGCGCTGAAGATGGACGCGCCGAGCCAGCTCCTGTGGGAGCATTTCCTGGCGTTCTACCGCGAGCAGGGCGAGGCGACCTTCGACTTCGACCAGGAGGAGGCGTGCCGCTTCATGAACCGCCTCTTCCGCCAGCCGGCGCTGAAGGGATACCTCGTCAACCTCGACGAGAAGGACTTCAAGGTGGTGGACCAGCCGCTGCACTGGACCTGCGAGGACGACCCGTACGATTCATCGAGCTACGCGCTGCAGCTCGTGACCGCCGAGGGCGAGAACGTGACCCACTCGGTGCGGATGCTGCCGGGGCGGAAGGAGCTTTACCAATCCGACGAGACCGTCTTCCCCGGTCCGCCGCGCTGGCTGGAGGAAACCGAGATCATGCCACGCTACTCGATTCCCAAGCGGGTGATCGACTCGCTGGAGGGTGTCGAGTTCCTCCGCAAGATCGGCTCGACGCTGCCGGAGTCGCTGAAGAAGCGGGTGGTCGATCTGGAACTCAAGCCGCGCTTCGAGCTGAAGCTGGTGGCCGGGCTGACCGCCGCGGAGACCGAGCACCTGGTGATCGAGGTGACGGCGATGGAATCGAAGGACCGGCGCACCGAGCGGCTGACGAAGGAAGGCTGGGAGGTCGTCGAGCAGAAGCCGCTGAAGGGGCGGCAACTGCTGCGCTTCGCCCGCGAGGCGCTCTATCCGGTGCCGCTGCTGCTCGAGGAGATGGGGCTGGCCTACGACGAGAAGCTGGGGGCCTTCAAGTCGAGGATCACGAAGCAGTTCCCGGAGAAGTTCGCCGAGTGGATCGCCTCGATGCCGAAGGAGATCGACCTCGACATCGACGTCCGCCTGAAGTCGATCCTCGCCGACCCGGTGACCGCCGCGGTGCGCTTCGAGGTGGTGAACCAGGACATCGACTGGTTCGACCTGCGGATCGTGATCGACGTCGAGGGCGTGAACCTTTCCAAGGCCCAGATCCGGCAGCTCGTCGCCGCCCGCGGCGGCTACGTGCGGATGGAGGACGGCTCGTGGATGCGGCTGGAGATCAAGCTCGATCCCGACCAGCGCGAGGCGGTCACGCGGCTCGGGCTCGATCCCTTCGACCTGTCCGGCGAGACGCACCGGATGCACGCGCTGCAGCTCGCCGATCCGAAGGCGGCCGAGGTGTTCGACCCGAAGGCGTGGAAGCGGATCAAGGACCGCGCGGGGGACATCACCATCGAGGTGCGGCCGGACGTGCCGCCGGCGCTCAACGCGACGCTGCGGCCCTATCAGGTCGAGGGCTACCAGTTCCTCGCCTATCTGGCGACCAACCGATTCGGCGGGATCCTCGCCGACGACATGGGGCTCGGAAAGACGATCCAGTCGCTCACCTACATCCTCTGGCTGCACGAGGAGCGCGACAAGAACAAGGAGGCCCATCGTCCCGCGCTGATCGTGTGCCCGAAGTCGGTGCTCGACGTGTGGTCGAGCGAGGCGAACAAGTTCGCGCCGCAGCTCAGGACCAAGATCCTGCGCAACCGTGACGACCTGGACGTGGCGGCGACGCAGAACGACATCGACATGCTGATCCTCAACTACGCCCAGCTCCGGGTGTGCGGGGACCTGCTCAACGAGATCAAGTGGCTGACGGTGATTCTCGACGAGGGCCAGCAGATCAAGAACCCGGACTCGAAGGCGGCGAAGTGCGCGCGCGAGCTGAACTCCGAGAACCGTCTCGTGCTCACCGGCACGCCGATCGAGAACCGCCTGCTGGACATGTGGTCGCTGATGGCCTTCGCCATGCCCGGCGTGCTCGGCAGCCGCGCGTATTTCAAGAAGCGCTTCGACAAGCGCAAGGACCCGCTTTCCCAGAACCGCCTGGCGGCGCGGCTGCGGCCCTTCCTGCTGCGCCGGACGAAGCTGCAGGTGGCGCAGGACCTCCCGCCGCGGACCGAGGAGGAGGTCTATGCAAAGATGGACGGCGTGCAGCAGGAACTCTACAAGGCCGAGCTGAAGCGCATCCAGAAGGCGCTGCTGGGGCTCGATTCCGACGAGGCGGTGAAGAAGAACTCCTTCGCCATCCTCCAGGGCCTGATGCGGCTGCGCCAGATCTGCTGCCACCCGGGGCTGATCGATCCGAAGTATCTCAAGGAGGAGAGCGCCAAGATGGAGTCGCTCTTCTACCTCCTCGACCAGCTCTACGAGGAAGGGCACAAGGTGCTCGTCTTCTCGCAGTTCGTCTCGATGCTCGACCTGATCAAGGCGCGCCTCGAGCTGGATGCGCGGCCGTTCCACTACCTCACCGGGCAAACCAAGGACCGGAAGGGCGAGATCGAACGGTTCCAGACGACCAAGGAGGCCTCGGTCTTCATGCTCTCGCTCAAGGCGGGCGGCGCCGGCCTGAACCTGACCTCGGCCTCGTACGTGATCCTCTACGATCCGTGGTGGAACCCGGCGGTGGAGAACCAGGCCATCGACCGCACCCACCGGATCGGCCAGAAGAACAAGGTGATCGCCTACCGCCTGCTCACCCGCGACACGGTCGAGGAGAAGATCCGCATCCTGCAGCACCAGAAGACCCAGCTCGTGACCAACGTGCTCGGCGACGAGGGCTTCGCCTCGAACCTGGGGCTGGAGGACCTGCAGTTCATCCTGAGCCACGGCGGCGACGACGAGGAGGACATGCCCGGCGCGAAGAAGGGAGGCCGCAAGGCCGGACCGAAGAAGCGCGACGTGGCCGAGGTGCTGGCCGACAAGGCCGCCGAGGAGGCGGAGGCGAAGAAGGCCAAGAAACTGCCGAAGAAGCTCCCGAAAAAGGCCGCCAAGAAGACCGCGAAGTCGAAGAAGTGAGCGGAGCGCCGGCTTCGGCCGGCCTGCGGATCACGATGGGAATGCCGGCTGAAGCCGGCGCTCCATCAAGACGCCCCAGGGTGATCAAGCCATGGAGGAACGAGTTGCTTGATGCAGAGGATTCAAAGGATGGACATGATGAGACTTTGAAATCTGTCACTCCGACGGCACGCCGGATCCTCCTGCGAGAGGCCGGAGACCGGGAGGGGGATCCCATTCATCCTGTCCATCAAGTCCATCATGCTCCCAATCTCCCAGCGCCCCGCATGATTCTATCCCTGGCTTGATCGTCCTGTGAGGGCTCCGCGCATCCCTCCGATTGATATCCCGCGCGGGTCGCGTAGAGTCCGGCATCGTGAAAAAGGCACTCGCACTCTTCTTCGCCGTCCTTTCGGGCCTCTACCTGATCGTGATGGGCATCACGCCGGATCCGCTGCCCTTCATCGACGAGGCCACGGCGCTGATCGTGCTGATCCAGTCGATGTCCGTGCTGGGAATCGACATCCGGCGCTACCTGCCATTCTTCGGCAAGAAGGTTCCCAAGGCCAAGAAGGACGACAAGGACGGCCCGGTCGTGGATGTCTGATTTCTCTGGAAATTCCGGCCAGCCGTGAACGTATTCCCGGCGCTGATGAACGCCGAAGCCTCCGAAATCGAAGAAAATCCGCCGTCCAGACGTCCGTCACGGGTGGGTGCGAGCCTGCTGACCATCGCCGGCATCGCCACCGTCGGCGGGCTGGTCGCGATGCCGTTGGTCGCCCAGATGCCCGAGGGCGGCGAGGCGGTGCTGTCGCAGTGGGAGCGGTTTCTCGGCCGGTTCCACGTCGTGGTGCTGCACCTGCCGATCGGCATGCTGTCGCTGGTGCTGCTGATGGAATTCGGCAAGCTGTTCCGCCGCAACAAGGGCTCGTCGACCCTGGTGCCCGCCTTCTTCACCGCGGTGAGCGCGGTGGTCGCGGCCGTGTTCGGCTTCCTGCTCTACCAGACCGATCCCGGGAAATACGACGAGGAACTCATTTCGAGCCACCTGTGGTGGGGGATCGGCTTCGCCGCGATGACGGTGGCGGCCTTCGTCATCAAGCGCTGGGTCGATCTCGCCAATGGCGACGGCAACTGGGTCTATGTCCTGACCCTGCTGCTGAGCGGCGGCACGATGGTGGTGGCGAGCCACGACGGGGGGTCGATGGTCCACGGCACGAGCTACCTCACCGCCGAGGCGCCGAACGAGGTTCGCGAGATCTACAACAAGTGGGTTCCCGAGGACGAGCGGCTGCCGATGCTCGAGGAAGGCGGTGAACCCGAAGTGCCGGTGGTGCCCGTGGAGGAACAGCTCGTCTACACCCACATCGTCCAGCCGATCTTCGACCAGAAGTGCGTGTCGTGCCACGGACCGGACAAGCAGAAGGGCCGGCTGCGCATGGACAGCTACGAGGCGCTGCTGGCCGGCGGCAAGGAGGGCGAGGCGATCGAGCCCGGCAGCGCCGAGGACAGCAACATCCTCTTCCGCATCCACCTTCCGCTCGACGATGAGGAGCACATGCCGCCCGAGGGCAAGACTCAGCTCGAGGAGCACGAGATCGAGATCGTGACCTGGTGGATCGACACCGGCGCGCTGCCGGACCAGAAGGTCGCCGCCGCCGGAATGCCGGAGAACATCGAGGCCGCGGTGGCGAAGCTGATCCCGCCGGAGGTGCTCAAGGCCCAGGCCGAGGCCGCCGCGCTGGCGGCCGCCGCCGAGGCGGAGGCCCGCGAAAAGCTCGCCGAGACCGTGAACGAGCTCCGCAACGAATTTCCCGGCGCGCTGAACTTCGAGTCGCAGGATTCGAGCGGCCTGACCTTCACCGCGGTGAGCATGCGCGAGAAGTTCAACGACGAGGCGCTGGCCAAGCTCGAGCCGGTGGCGCCGTCGCTGGTGTCGGTCGACCTGTCCGGCGCCTCGGTGACCGATGCTGGTCTGGCCTCGATCGCCGGCGCCACCGACCTGCGCATGCTCCGGCTTTCCGAAACCGGCGTGACCGATGCCGGCATCGGGCAGCTAAAGGGCCTCGCCTCGCTGGAGTCGCTGAACCTCTACGGCACGGCGGTGACGACCGAGGGCGTGATGGGTCTCAGCGAACTGCCCGCGCTCAAGCGCCTGTATCTCTGGCAGACCGAGGTGGACGCCGCCGGCGCCGAGAAGCTCCGCGAGGCCATGCCGAACACCGAGATCGTCCTCGGCGCCACGGTTGATGCGGAGTAAAGGAGGGTGACGATCACATCGCGCTCTCCAATCGGGAATTCGAGCCACGAATGACGCTTCTTCAACGGCCATGCTGGGCCGCCTACCGGTGGCATGGCCGTCTCGGTCATGAAGGGATCAGGTCCGTAAACGCTTCCGGCCGCCGTATACTCCAGCATGCCTCAGGTTCATGACCGAGACGGTCATGCCACATGGCCCTACCGATTCCCGGCCTGAGGAAGCGCGGTCCGAATTGGCACCGATCTTGATGAAGTTGAGTTCCGGTCCGGCTCGTCCACCGAGTTGATGACTTCAGCTCCCTTGGGTCACTGAGAAACAGAGGCCACGGAGAACACGGAAAGAAGAGGAATTCAGGTCACGTTCGCAGGAGCAGAACATCCACTCGATCTGGCTCCGTGACCTCCGCGTTCTCTGCGGTTTGAAAACATGCCCGGGCGGGGGATTTGCGACGTCCGAGCCAATCCTGACGGGACCGGAAAAAAACCTGCCCGGAACGGATCTCCGTCCCGGGCAGGTGCCATCGACCGCTGAACGGTCATCCTGGTAAGGGGGACTCTACTCCAAAGGCTGAGCGGAAACGTAGAGTCGCGACCCCGTCGCAAGCACGGTTTTCGGTTCGAGTTGCAGTCCGTTGAGCGCGTTCAACTTGCCGGGCTCCATGTTGTGGCGCCTGGCGAACTCGCCGAATGAGATGTTTTCGTCGATGGGGATCGAGCGGATCACCGGCTTGTCGGCCACCAGTCCGGCGGGCTTCGAGGTGAGGATGCCGCTGGTCTCGTCCGAACCCTCGGGGGCTGGTTCCTCGACCTTCTTCGCCGCGAGCTTGAGCTGCTGGCCGACGCGCAGCGCCTTCGGGTTGACGTCGGGATTCGCGGCCTGGAGCGCATCGACGCTGAGCCCGTAGAGACGCGAGATGGAGAAGAAGGTCTCGCCTTCCTTGACCGTGTGCGTGCCTTCGACCGTGGTGTCGGTGCCGGACGGGGTGGCCGAGGGGACGTGGCTCTCGACGGGCAGCCGCAGCCGCTGGCCCTCGCGGATGAGGCTCGGGTTGCGGATGCCGTTGATCTTGGCCAGGACGGCGGTGGTGGTGCCGTGTTGATGGGCGATCTTGGAAAGGCTCTCACCGGCACGGACGATGTGGATCTCCGATTTCGCCGCCGGTGCCGCAGGAGCTTCGTCGGTCTCGGCGAGTTCATCGATCCCGAGCGGGGCAGGGGCGGCCGGGGCGGGTTCGTCGGCCTTCTCCTCGTAGGCGGCGATGCGCTCCTCGAGGCGTTCGATCTGGTCGCGCAGACGCTGGTTCTGCACTTCCAGTTGGCGGATCTGGCGCTCCTGCTCGGCGGCCCGACGTTCGAGATCGGCGGGGGATTCGGCCGCGACGGCCACCGAAGCTCCAAGGAGGAGGGTGAGGATGATCGAACGTTGGGGCGTTTTCATCACGGCGCGGAGACTTTCAAAAAAACAGTTTTGGAGCAACAGAAATTTAATAAAAGTTAACAAAAGCTCGCCAAGCTCAGCCAGCAGGTGCCGGCTTTGTCGAAATCGCGCTGATTCCGCGCTCAGGATGCGAACCGGGGAATCAGGACCCCTGGGTTTCGGGAACCTCGGCGGCCACGGCGGGCTTGGTTTCGGTGATCTCGACGGGTGCGCCATCCGGCGCGTAGGGCATGCGGGTGATCGACAGCCACTGGCCCGGCTCGAGGCCCTCGCGCACGACCAGCTCGTCCTCGGTGGTCCAGACCGGTTCGATGGAGGTGCGGATGATCGAGGGTTCGTCGCGATCCACGAGGTAGATCTTGTTGACGCCGCGCAGCGCGACGCGCGGGAGGACGAACACGTCTTCAAGCACTTTGCCCTCGATCGCGGCCCGGACCGGCTGGCCGATGCGCAGTGGCGGACGATCCTTGTGGATGAGGCCGAAGGGGTCGTCGACGCGGGCGATCGCGAAAAGTTCGCGCGAAGTCTCGTCGAGGGCGCCCTCGGTCCGGACGATGCGGGCGGGCCAGTGGGCGCTGTTCTCATCATCGACCGCGTCACCCAGCGCGTCGGTGAGTGTGACGGTGACCTCGGCGTCGCCGGGACGCGAGGGCAGGCTGATGAAGCGGAGCTGTTCGGGGGTGAGCGGGAGGCGGACCTCGGAGTAGTCGGTGGCGAAGACGGTGCCGAGCGGGGTCGATGGGCCGACCGCCTGGCCGAGTCCGACGAGCCGGTCCCGCACCCGTCCGTCGAAGGGTGCCCTGATCTTGGTGCGCTCGAGATCGCGGCGGGCCTGGTCGAGGTTCGCCTTGGCGGCATCGACGTTGGCGCGCGCCTCCTTGAGCTGGGGAACCCTCAGCACCAGATCGGACGGATCCTCCTCGTAGCCGAGATCCTCCCAGTTGAGCCGGGCCTGGCGTGCCCGCGCCTCTTCCTGCGCCAGCGCCGCCTCGGCGCGGGCGAGTCCGGATTTCGCCGATTCCACCGAGGCCTCGAAGTCGGCCGGGTTCAGTTCGGCGAGCACCTCGTTTTCCTTGAAGAAGGCCCCGTCCTCGAAGCCCGGATGGATGACCTGGATGGTGCCGGTCGGGGCGGCGGTGAGCGGGGTTTCGTGATGTGCCCTGACGAGCCCCTGCGAGCGGAGGATGACCGGGTAGTCGGTGCGGCGGAGTTCGAGCACCTCGGTCTTGCGGCGCTGGGGAGGCACGTGCTCGGGGGTCGGGGGCTCGACCTCCTGTGCCAACCACAGCCCGACCGCGGCGCCGACGCCGAGGATGGCCAGGGGAATGATAATCCGGAGAATCATGAATCGCGGCGGCGGGAAGATGGCCGAGCCGGGCTGGAATGCCAAATACGAAGGCTCGGGGCGCGGCCTTGCGTCAGCTTTCCGCGGTCGAGAAATCGCCGCCGAGGGCGAGGTGCAGGTCGATGCGGTTGCGCAGGCGGTCGCTGCGCAGGCGGATCAGGCTGGAGCGGGCGTTGTTCGCGCGGCGCTGGGCCTCCAGCACGTCGAGAATGTCGGCACCCTCGATACCGTCGGCGTAGTCGCGCGAGGACTGCCGCTCGGCGAGGGCGGCCTGCTCGACCTCGCGGCGGAGGTAGTTTTCCTGCTCGGCGAGCGAGACCTCGGCGGCGAGGGCGGACTCGACCTCGCGGAAGGCCTCGAGCGCGGCCTGCTGGTAGTCCTGCACGGCGGCGCGGTTGCGCTCGAGCGCGGCCTTGGCCTCGGCGGTGAGCGCTCCGCCGGAGTAGAGGTTCTGGGCGAGGCTGGCGGCGATGCTCGCGACCAGCCAGTCGGGATCGAGCAGGTCGGTGAAGCGCGAGGTCGGCGTGCCGCCCGAGCCGGTGAGGGCGATCGACGGCAGCAGACTCTTCCTCGCGGCGTCGGCGCGGCGGGCGGAGGCGTAGACGAGCGCGCGGGCCGCCGCGAGGTCGGGACGGCGTTCCAGCAATCCGGCCGGGATGCCGGACGGCACGTCGCGCTTGAGGGTGGGGAGTTCCGACCCGGCGCGGGTGCGCCCGGAGGGATACGCGCCGGTCAGCGTCTCGATGGTCCGGGCGGTCTCGTCGCGGATCAGCCGGGACGATTCCACCGCCCGCTTGGCGGCGGCCACGTTGGTGCGCCCGAACTGGACGTCGAGCGCCCCTTGGCCGGTGCCCTTGTAGTTCCGCTCGCTGATACGGAGGTTCCGCTCGAAGGAATCCAGCGTCACCCTGGCGAGGTCGAGCTGCTGTTCGGCGGCGATGAGGTTGATCCAGGCCCGGGCGGTGGTGGCGGCGAGGGAAAGACGCGCCCCGCGATAGAGCGCGCGGGTCGCGGCCAGGTCGGCGTCGTCGGCGAGGTTGAGATCGCGCAGCCGTCCCCAGAGATCGAGCTCCCACGAGGCGGAAACGACCGCGTTGTAGTTCTCGGACTCGCTGCTGGGAGCCGAGCCGTTCTGCGAGATGGTGAAGCTTCCGGAGGTCGCGAGCTGGGCCTGGGGCAGCACCCGCGAGCGTCCGGCGATGCGGACGTATTCCGCGGCCCGCATGCGGGACTCGGCGGCGGCCAGGTCCTGATTGTGGGTCATCGCGCGCTCCACCGCCTCACGCAGTCCGGGATTGCCGAAGTCGGTCAGCCATCCGCGGCTGATCTTCTTCCCGCGGCCCTCGCCGGCGCTCTGCCACATCTCCGGAGCCGAGATCCCGGCGCGGTCCACCGGCTGCCTGAACCCGAGGGTTCCGCAAGCGGTTAGACCCACCGCGAAAATGACGCCGCCGCATGGCAGCAACCGTGAATTCCGTTGCATTTGTGTAAGGCCGGTGGTGATAGTGGCGCCGCGTGAGCGGCAAATTCCCGTCATTTACGAAGTGGTTCCTGAGCCTCTGTCTGCTCACGGGGACGCTCTGCCTTGCGGCGGAGTCTGTCACGGACGAACCGAAAACCAACGTCGATCCCCCTGCCGGGGAGAAGGCGGAGGAGCCCGGCACCAAGGAAGAACCCGGCACCAAGGAAGAACCCGGCACCAAGGAAGAACCCGGCACCAAGGATGAGTCCGGGACGAAGGACGGGACGGAGACCAAGGATGAGGCGGAGCTGGAGGCGGAGGACGATGAGGCCGCGGCGGTCGCCCGGCCGGTGTCCGCCGATCCGGTCCAGGTCTTCGGCTGGAAGGAATGGTGCGAGCTGGACGACGGAAAGTCGCAGCTCAAGGTCGCGGCCAAGCTCGACACCGGTGCCTACACCAGTTCCGTCCACGCCGAGGAGAAGAAGCTCTTCGAGCGGGACGGCAAGAAATGGGTCCGCTTCGTCGTGAGCGACCCCCGCAACAAGGAGGCGGGCCGCATCCGCATCGAGGCGCCGCTGGTTCGCATCGCCCGCGTCAAGGAACTCGGCGGCGGCTCCGAGGCGCGCGAGGTCGTCCGCCTCGCGATCCGCATCGGCGAGCGCAAGCTCAAGACCGACTTCACCCTGAGCGACCGCTCGAACATGCTCAATCCGATGCTCATCGGCCGGACGACGATCCGCGAGCTCGGCTGGGTGGACCCCAGCCGCGCCTTCATCGCCGAGGAGAAGGTGATGCGCTGAAGCGCTCCCGTCCGTCCCGCCTCATCGACTCCGGGCACCATGGCTTCCCGCATCAAGCTCCTCATCCTGGTCCTGCTGCTGACCCTGATCGGCGGCGGCCTCGCGGCCTACAAGCACGTGCGGCTGGGGATTCCGATGATCGTCGGCGACAAGCCGACCGAATGGCTGGTCGAGGCCAAGGTCACCTTCATCGCCAACGGCGAACCCGTGACCGTGAGGCTCTCGCTGCCGACCGTGGCGGTGGATCGCGAGAAGGGCATCGGCGCGGACGCCCGCTCGGCGGAATACAGCTTCTTCGTCGATCCCGACCCGGGCCAGCCCGCGGCGGTGTGGTCGAGCGATTCGCTGGAAAACAACCAGGCGCTCTACTACCGCGTGCGTTTCCCGGCGCGCGGGGTCGATAGCGCCGGCTCGGTCGGCGAGCGCGGGGAGATCCCGGAGCCGACCGATCCCGGGCTCTCCGGCACGCTGCGCGCGGCGGCCGACAGCGTCGTGCGCCGCGCCCGGGAGTTCTCCTCGAATCCCGAGACGCTGCTGGTCGGCGTGTTCCGCGAGATCGCGGCGATCGAGGGCTCGCAGGAGATCTCCCTGCTCAAGCAGCACTACGAGGAGGTCTCGAACGGCGACGCGCTGACGCTGCTCGGCATCGACCTGCTCAACATGGCCGGCGTGCCGGCGCGCCAGGCCTATGCCGTCGGGCTCAACGAGGTCCGCGGCGCGCAGGAACCGCAGCTTTTCGTCGAGTATCACGATGGCGTCTACTGGAAGGTGCGCAACCCCGCCAGCCCGGCCTCGACCCTCGATCCGCGCGAGTGGTTCGTCTGGAACCGCGGCGGCGATCCGCTGCTCGAGGTGTCCGGCGGCGAGAACTCGCAGGTGCGCTTCACCACGACCCGCGACGTGATCCCGATGGACCGGCTCACCGATCTCAAGGAATCCGGCCTGATCGTCTCGACCATCTTCGGCCTTCCGGCTTCCGAGCGGCAGGTCTTCCGCTATGTCGTGCTGATTCCCATCGGCGCCTTCGTGGTCGTGATGCTCCGCAACCTCGTCGGCATCGCCACGCTCGGCACCTTCATGCCGGTGCTGCTCGCTCTGGCCATGCTCGAGATGGATGATCTCGGTGCCGGTCTGACGATGTTCGTGGTGATCGTCGCGTCCGGGCTCTGGTTCCGCTTCCTGCTTTCGCGGCTGAACCTGCTGGTCGTCCCCCGGGTCGCCGCCTGCGTGGTGATTGTCACGCTCCTGATGATGCTGCTCAGCGTGGTGAGCTGGCACCTCGGCATGCGGGACGGGCTCAAGATCACGCTGTTTCCCATGATCATCCTCGCCTGGACGATCGAGCGCATGTCGCTGATCTGGGAGGAGGAGGGGAAACGCAACGCGCTGCTGCAGGTCTTCGGCTCGCTGGTCGTCGCGGTGATCGCCTATCTCGTGATGGAGCAGAAGCAGATCCGCTACTGGGCGTTCTATTTCCCGGAGCTGCTGCTGGTGCTGCTGGCCGGCATCATCCTGCTCGGCCGCTACACCGGCTACCGGCTCAGCGAGCTGATGCGCTTCAAGAACTTCGAGGAGGCGGCATGAGGCGCTGGTGGCACCGCTGGTTCCGCACGCCCGGCGAACTGGAGGCGATGGGGGTGGTCGGCATCAACATGCGCAACGCCCGCTTCATCCTCCCCAACAACCCCCGCCGCCTCTACGACCTGGTCGACAACAAGATCCGTGCCAAGGCCCTGGCGGAACAGCGCGGAATCGCCGTGCCCGACACCTACGGCATCGTCCGCAGCCCGAAGGAGATCCGCCGGCTCGACCGCATGCTGGGGGATCACGATTCGTTCGTGATCAAGCCCGCCCGCGGGTCGGGAGGGAAGGGGATTCTCGTGGTTTCCGGAAAGGACGACGATCGTTTCGTGAAACCGAGCGGATCGGTGATCTCGCTCGATGGCGTGCGCTTCCACCTGCAGAACATCCTCGCCGGCCTGTTCAGCCTCGGAGGCAAGCGTGACGTCGCGCTGATCGAGTACCGCGTGAAACCCGCCCGGGTGATGACCGAACTCAGCTTCCAGGGCGCGCCGGACGTCCGCGTGGTCATCTTCCGCGGCTACCCGGTGATGGCCATGCTGCGCGCCTCGACCCGCGAGTCCGACGGCCGCTCGAACCTCCACCAGGGGGCCCTGGGGATCGGGGTCGACATCGCCACCGGGCGGACGATCCACGCCATCCACCACGGCCGCGCCGTGACCACCCATCCCGACCTCAAGGTGCCGCTCATCGGCGTGCAACTGCCGGAATGGGACCGCATCCTCGATATCGCCGTGACCTGCCAGGAGATGACGGGGCTCGGGTATCTCGGGGTCGACATGATGATCGACGAGGACCGGGGCCCGATGATGATCGAGGTGAACGCCCGCCCGGGGCTCGCCATCCAGCTCGCCAACGGGGTCGGCCTGCTCAAGCGGCTGAGGCCCACCGACGAACGGGCGAAGAAGTTCCCGGACGAGGAACTGCGCGACAAGATCGCCTTTTCGCGAAATACCTTCGCCGCGCGGATCGTGGGCGCCTAGTGTGCCCCCGCCATGATCGAAGCGCGAAACCTCCACCGAAGCTACCGGATCGGCAAGAAGTCGATCGAGGTGCTGCACGGCATCGACCTCTCGATCGAGGCCGGGGAAAGGGTGTTCCTCTGCGGACCCAGCGGCGCCGGCAAGACCACGCTGCTCTACACCCTGGCCGGACTGGAGCGGCCGCAGGAAGGCTCGGTAGGCATCGACGAGACGGATCTCTACTCGCTCAGCCCGCGCCGGCAGTCGTCCTTCCGCAACCGCAACATCGGCTACATCTTCCAGAACTTCCTGCTGCTGCCCGAACTCACCGCGCTCGAGAACGTCATGGTCCCCGGCGCGATCGGCGGTGCCGACACCCGCGAGCAGGCGCTCGCCGCCCTCGGGCGGGTCGGCCTTGCCGAGCGGGCCGAGCACCTTCCAGCCGAACTCTCCGGCGGCGAACAGCAGCGCGTCGCCATCGCCCGCGCCGTCGCCAACCGGCCCAAGGTTCTTTTCGCCGACGAGCCGACCGGCAACCTCGACTCGCGCAACAGCAGCGACGTGATGGACCTGCTGCTCGGCTTGGCCGGCGAGGGCGGATCGACCCTGGTGGTGGTGACGCACGACCCGAACCTCGCGAGGCTCGGGGACCGGCAGTTGGTCATCAAGGACGGTGCGATCCGCACGGTCGAGCCGGCCACGGCCTGACCCGCAACCACAACTCACCCGCCCGGAAAGGCGCGCTCGACCGCCCACGCGATGCCGACCAGCGCGATCGCGACCGAGCCGGCAATGCGGAGTTTGGTGAAGTGTTCCTCCTTCCACCATCCGCTCACCGCAAAGGCGCCGGCGAGCACGGCGATCTGACCGACTTCAACGCCGAGATTGAAGCCGACCAGGGGTCCGAGCAGCGGCCCGTCTTTCGGCAGCGCCTCGGCCAGCATGCGGGCGAAGCCGAGTCCGTGTACCAGGCCGAAGCCGGCGATCATCGCGTAGCGCCTCGGCCCGACCTTGCCGGCCCAGAGGTTCTCAATCGCGATCCAGGCGATGCTCAGCGCGATGGCGGTCTCGACCCACCGCGCGGGCAGCGTCACCCAACCGAGCGCCGCCGCGGCGAGCGTGAGCGAGTGGGCGAGGGTGAAGGTGAGGCTCTGGTAGAGAAGCGGTTTCCAGCGCGGCATCAGCAGGAAAATCCCGAGCACGAACAGGATGTGGTCGAGCCCTCCGGGCAGGATGTGCCGGAAGCCCAGCACCACCCAGCGGGGAAATCCGCGCGGCGGCGGTCCCTCGACGGTGAGCGTGGTGGACTCGCCGCTCACCAGCGGAAAAACCCCGCCCTTGTAGTCGATCAGCAGGACCACCCCGAAGCGCTCCTGCCAGCGCATCGCGAGTTCCCGGCCCGCGATGTCGCCGGTCAGGACGGCCTCGATCTCCGGCAGGCTTTCGGCAATCCCGCTCTCGACGAATCGCGGCGGCTCGGACTCGAAGTCGGGAAACCGGATCTCCCGGGCGCCGTCGCCGATGGCCAGCGACTCCTCCAGGAACCGCCGGCTTTCATCGCGGATCCTCCGCCACTCCTCCGGGCTCCGGGTCCGCAGCCAGGCGAGGTCGAAGGGCGCGATCTCGGCATCCCCTCTATACTCCGGCAGCATGTAGGCCGCGTCGAGGAGCACGGTGGCGCGCCACTCCCGCCCGTCGGTTTCCAGGGAGAGGGAAATCTCGTCGATCTGGTGACCTCGCAGCCAGCCGGCGGCGAGGATCAGGATCAAGGGGACGAGACGCACGTCCGGGATGCTGGCGGATGCCGTCCTCCGCGCAAGTCCGGGCTTTTCCCGGCAGCCGTTCGCTGGCATCAAGGGCCCGTGCCCCAGCCGCTGTTGATCCAGAACGTGCGCGTCGTCGCGGAAGACTCACCGGAACCCACCACCGCGGATGTCCTGATCGGGGAAGGACGCTACCGATCGGTCGCTTCCGGCCTGAAAGCACCCGACGGTGTCCGGGTGATCGACGGTCGCGGACGCCTGCTGATGCCCGCGATGTTCGACGCCCACGTGCATTTCCGCGAACCGGGAGGCGAGGCGAAGGAGGATATTGCCAGCGGCTCGGAAGCGGCGATCAACGGCGGCGTCACCGGGGTGGTGATGATGCCCAACACCACGCCGTCCCTCGACTCCGGGGCCACCGTGAAGATGGTCCTCGACAAGGCCGCGGCGGTGTCGCGGATCCCCATCCTCACCTCCGGCTGCGTGACCCGTGGCCGCGAGGGCCGGGAACTCGCCGCGATCGAATCGCTGCGCAACCTCGGCGTGCGCATGCTCACCGACGACGGCGACACCACCGGCGATCCCGCCGTGCTCTACCGCGCGATGCAGTACGCCTGCGAGTTCGGCATGTTCTTTGCCAGCCATTGCGAGGTGCCGCAGCTTGCCGGGCCGCGCGCCCTGCACGACGGCCCGATGGCCTACCGGCTCGGCATCAAGGGCAGTCCGCCCTGCGCCGAGGAGATCATCATCGACCGCGACATCCGCCTGGCCCACGCCACCGGTGCGCACATCCACATCCAGCACGTCTCGACCCGCCTCGGCATGGAAACCATCCGCTGGTGGAAGTCGCGCGGCGACGTGAAGGTCACCGCCGAGGTCGCGCCGCACCACCTCATGTTCACCGACGAGGACATCGGCGACTACGACACCCACTACAAGATGAACCCGCCGCTGCGCACCGCCGACGACACCGCGGGACTGCTCGAGGGCCTGAGGGATGGCGTTTTCGACCTCATCGCCACCGACCACGCGCCACACACGCCATTCGAGAAGGCGCAGGATTTCACCGTCGCGCCCAACGGGATCACCGGCCTCGAAACGGCGGTCGTCTCGCTCCACGACCGCTTCATTTCACGCGGAGTCTTCGGCTGGGACCTCGTGGTCAAGCGCTATTCCGCCGAACCCCGCCGCATGATGGGCCTCGACCCGGTGCCGGTGGAGGAGGGGGGCGCCGCCGAGTTCCTGCTCTTCGACGAGGAGGAGGAATCCACCTTCACCACCGACTTCATGCGCTCCAAGTCCCGCAACACCCCCTTCCTCGACCAGACCCTCAAGGGCCGCATCGACCTCGTCGTCAGGAACGGCGAGGTGCTGCTGGAGCGGTAGGTTTCAATCAACTCGGCAGTTGGATATCCCGAAATACCCTGATATCCTTGGGGATAACGTCACCGTTAGCGGTGGAATCATGCGCCTCCCCCTGAGTTTTGTTTTCGCGCTGGCACTAGCTGGGTGTGGCTAACATGACGGGAGACTGACCCGGCCAAGGACTGGGCATCCCGCAGGAATGTACCGACGCTACCGGTCGCCCGTCCCGCTTACCTCGCTCATCCTAACATCTGTTCGACACCCACGAAGTTCTAACAAAATGGCCCGGAGTGGACGAGACGAACCCCGGAAACTCGATCCCGAAAAGACCGAGGGCGGGCTGCCGATGTGGGATCGCAGCGGGAGGATTCGGAAGCTGATCGATAGGGGGCTGATCTCGACGGCTGAGGAGATCCCGACGAGAGCCATTCCCGTCGATCCCGACTGCTCGACCAAGGCCGGAACCTGGAGCCCGGAAGTTTACTACGAGGACATCGACTTCCAGTGCGCCGCATGCGGCCGGACGGAGCGCTGGACGGCGCAGTCGCAGCTTCAATACTTTGAAGTCGTCCACGCCTCTCCCCACAAGCGACCGAAGCATTGCTACGATTGTCGCCAGGCCGAGGTCGTTCGCAAGGCGCAGGCCAGGCGCGATGCGGGACACACCCGGGACTAGCCGAGGAACGCGCTGCCAGAACGGACGATCCATCTGGCAGTCGAAGCGGGACTTCCCGCAACTTCCGCCCGGGGGCCTGGTGCGACCGGAAGGCTGCAGCGGTTGCGCATTCATCCCGTCGGTTTGTTCCACCGGAGATCAACTTGAATGACACCCTTCCAAGCACCTACACCGGGCGACTTGCCGTTTGGTCTTTGGCCCTTCAGCGAACCATCCGAAGGGGAAATCATCTCCTACTTGACCATGGTCGTGACCACAGGCATGATTCATGCATGTCGGTTTCCAAGGGAAAGCTGAAGGCGAGGATGCTCGAGTATTTCCGGGAGGTCGAGCGGACGGGTGAGCCCTTGATTGTGACGGACCGGGGCCGGGAGGTGCTGGAGATTCGGCCGATCCGGAAGACCTCGACGGTGGAGGAGATCCTCGCGGAATACCGCGCCGGACCGGGGAAAGGGGTGACGCACTGCTCGGAGAAGGAGCTTCTGGAGCCGGTCGGGCTGGACGATTGGGAAGCACTGAAGGGGGAGGATGGGGAGGAATGGTGATCGACTCGCATGCGCTGTACTGGTGGCTGGAAGGCGACGGTCGATTGCCGCTTCGCGGACGGAAACGGATCGACCAGGCATTGGGAGAGGGAGGTGGCGGCATTCTTGTCGCGGCGGTCACATTCTGGGAGATGCGCATGAAGGAACGGCGGGGTTTGATCGAACCAAAGCTTCCGGTTGACGGGTGGCCCGGGGTGCTCGGGCGGCACGAAGCGATCCGCATTGTGGCCACGGACTCGGCAATCTGGATGCGGTCCGCGGACCTGCCATGGGACCACAGCGACCCGGCCGATCGGATCATTGCCGCGACCGCGCTGGTGCACGGGATGCCCGTCCTGACCAAGGACGGGCGATTTCATCAGGAGGACTCGCCGGTGGAGGCGGTGTGGTGAGGAACGCGGAAATCCGAGACGAGAGACGGGGCCCCTTGGACGCGGACATCAAGCTCTCCACCCGACGATTCGCGAGGGGAGAACCGAATGGGGGGCAAGCCGCCCCTCGGGCACCCTGACCAGCGGCCCTACACCGTCTCGATCGCCTTCTCGGTCTTGGCGTCGATGATGGCGAAGCGCTCGCGGTGGAGCGAGGGATCGGAGCGGAAGATCAGGCGGCCGGAGTGCTGGCGCTCCATTTCGACGAGGATCTTGCTGTCGAGGGTCTTGAAGCGGTTCAGCACGTCGGGGCTGACGACGACGATCAGGTCGCCCTCGCCCTTGTCGCGCATCTTGGCGATCACCGAGGTGAGGCGGCGCTGGATCTCGACGCTCATGGTCATCGGCGTCTTCACCCGGCCGCGGGTCTGGCAGTAGGGGCAGGGCTCGTACATCGTGTCGAGCAGCGACTCGTTGAGGCGCTGGCGAGTCATCTCCATGATGCCGATCGCGGAAATCTGGAGCACCTGGGTCTTGGCCTTGTCGCGCTTGAGGCGGTCCTTCATCGCCTTGTAGACGGCCTGCTGGTCGCGGCGGTGGCGCATGTCGATGAAGTCGACCACGACGAGGCCGCCGATGTTGCGCAGTCGAAGCTGACGGGCGACCTCCTCGGCGGCCTCGATGTTGGTCTGGAGGATCATCTTCTCGACGTCCTTGGCACCGCGGTTGCGGCCGGTGTTGACGTCGATGGCGATGAGGGCCTCGGTTTCGTCGATGACGATGTAGCCGCCGCACTTGAGCCAGACCTGGCGGGAGAAGGCCTCGTCGATCTGCTTCTGGAGGTCGAGCGCCTCGAAGATGGGCTTGGTGGTCGGCAGGTGATGGATGCGGCGCTTGGCGCGGCGGGAGATCTTGCCGGACACTTCGCGGACGAACTCGGTGGTTTCCTCGTCGTCGCAGATGACCTGGTCGACCTCGTCGGTGAGGAAATCGCGGGCCGTCCTCTCGATCAGCCCCGGCTCGCGGAACACGGCGACGGGCGCGGGGTTCGAGTCGCGCTTCTGCTCCACCTCCTCCCACTGCTCGAGGAGCATGGCGAGGTCGCGGACGAAGTGCCGCGCGCGGGTCCCGGAGGCGACCGTGCGCATGATGATGCCCATGCCGTCGGGCACCGAGAGGCGCTGCATGATCTTGCGCAGGCGGGCGCGCTCCTGGGGGTCGTCGATCTTGCGCGAGATGCCGAACTGCTCGGTGTAGGGCATGAGCACCAGGTAGCGGCCGGCGAGGGAGATGTTGGTGGTGACCCGCGGCCCCTTGGTGCCGATCGGGCCCTTGGAGACCTGGATCATGATTTCCGAGCCGACTGGATAGATGCTCGGGATGTCCTTGTAGCTGATCTTCTTCTGCTTCTTCTTCGGCTTGTTGCCGCGCTGGATTTCCTCGAGCGAGGAATCGAGCGCCGCGGGGATCGCGTCCCAGAAGTGGAGGAAGGCGTTCTTCTCCATGCCGATGTCGACGAACATCGCCTTGAGTCCGGGCTCGATGTTCTTCACGCGGCCCTTGAAGATGCCGCCGACGATGTTGTCGTCGCCCTCGCGCTCGACGGTGTATTCCTCGAGCAGTCCGTCCTCCAGCAGGGCGACGCGACGTTCGCGGGCCTAGTTGTTGATGATCATGGTGGTGCCTTCCTTGGCCGTATGTTTGCCGTTGCCGAGGATGCGATTGAGGCGTTTGATCATGATGGTTTTCGGATGAGAGGTTTCAGGGTTCCTCGACGGGGATGGCTCGCGGAACAACGGAGCCTTCCTCGTCGACTTCGGGGGTGATCACGGGTTCGGGGGTGACGGGTTCCTCGGACGGCAGGTCGACCGCCGGCCGGACGGCCACCGGGGCCGCGGCCTCGTCGCCGGTTTCGCCGGCGTCGGAGACATCGATGGCGGCGAGCACGTCCTCGGGGAGATCGATCTGCGGGATCGGATCCTTGTTTCCGCGCACGGGGGATAGCTTCGAGAGGGGCAGGCGCATGCCGTCGTCGCGTGCGAGCAGGCCGCGCAGGATGAGGTGCACCAGCGGGCCGCAGACCGCGCCGCCGGACTTGCCGTTCTCGACGAGCACGCAGATGGCGTAGCGGGGCTCGTCGAACGGGGCGAAGGCGACGGTCCACGCGTTGTGGGTGTTGAGGACCGGGTTGACCTGGGCGGTGCCGGTCTTGGCCGCGACCTCCACGTCGGGAATGCGGGCCCGGCCGGCGGTGCCGCCGGGTTCGTTGACCGCCTTCCACATGCCGAGGCGGATCTTTTCCAGATCGGCCGGCTTCATGCCCTCGCGGATGAGGTCGACCTTGAGCGTGGGGCGGTCCTCGACGAGCACGGTGCCGTCGGGCAGGACCGCCGACTTCACGAGGCGCGGCTGGTAGTAGCGTCCGCCGTTGGCGATGGCGGAGACCATCGCGCAGAGCTGCATCGGCGTGGCGAGGGTGTCGCCCTGGCCGATCGAGAGCTGGGCGAGGGTGGCGGGGGTGATGGTGACGTCGCGGTTGGCCGCGCGCCACGACTTGGAGCCGGCGAAGATGCCGCCGCTTTCGTTCGGGACCGGAATGCCGGTCGGCTGGCCGTAGCCGAGCATGGTGAGCGCGGTGACCATGCGCTCGGCCCCGAGCTGGTTGCTGAGCCGGAAGAAGTACGGATTGCAGGAACGCTGGATGGCGGAGGACAGGCTGAGGGTTCCATGACCCGAGCGCAGCCAGCAGCGGGGCTGGTAGCTGCCGTAGGAAACCGAACCGGAGCAGGAATAGCTGTGCCCGGCATAGCCGTTGAGCGCGCCGGCGACGGCGGTGCCGAGCTTGAAGGTCGAGCCGGGCGCGAAGCCGGCGATGCAGCGGTCGGTGAGCGGCGAGGTCGGGTTGCTCGTGTAGTCCTTCCACACCTCGGCATCGATGCGCGGGATGAAGTCGTTGGGGTCGTAGTCGGGCACCGACGCCATGGCGAGGATCTCGCCGGTGCGCACGTCGATGACCACGCCCGCCGCGCGGCCGGCGCGGCGCAGAACGTTCGAAACGAGATACTGCGCGCGGGCGTCGATCGTCAGCGTTACGTCCGCGCCTTCCTGCGGCGGGCGGTAGTCGATCATGCCGGTGATGTGGCCCTTCTCGTTCTTCACCAGCTTGCGGCTGCCGGCGGGTCCGCGGAGCAGGTCGTCGAAGGTCGCCTCGATCCCGGCCTTGCCCTTCTCCTCGCCGATGTAGTGGTCGAACTGCCGCTTGGCTTCCTCGGGGATGTCGCCCTTTTCCCATGGCTGGGTGTAGCCGAGGATGTGCGAGGCGAGCGCGTCGTAGGGGTATTCGCGCTGCGGGCGGACGTCGAGATAGACGCCCGGCACCTCGACGCTGTGCTCGGCGAGACGGGCGAACTGGTCGTAGTCGAGCTCGGTGTTGTAGGAGAAGGGGACCAGCCCGCGGTGGGTGACGAAGTGCGTGCGCAAGGCCGCGGCGCTGTAGTTTCGCGCGACGCCGAGCTCGGCGAGCTTGGGGATGATCCAGGTATTGACGATGCGGGCGATGTCGGTCTCCTGCTTGACCCGCGGCATGCCGCCCTCGCTGCCGAGCACCGTGCGCTTGGCATCCTCCTCGTGCTGCCGGGTGTACGACTTGTGGATTTCCTCGAGGTCGAAGTAGACCTCGTAGTTGCGCCGGTTGCGTGCGAGTTCGACGCCGTGGCGGTCGAGGATCGCGCCGCGGATGCCGGGCTCGCGGACGGTCACCTCGCGGTCGCCGGGCACCAGCGACTGGTAGTGGGTCCGGTCGGTGATCTGAAAATCGTAGAGCCGCGACAACAGCGCGCCGAAGCCCACCAGCACCAGCACGGTGAGGAGGACGATGCGGAGTCCGTGGCGCGGTTCCATGGTTTCAGAAGGCGGGCTGGCGCTTGCGGCGGCGGATGCCGTCGAAGCGGATCGTGTAGCGGCTGCGGTCCGCCAACTGGAACAGCAGCCAGAAGACGAGCGGCGAGAGCAGCATGGTGATGCCGGACGAGAACGCGATCCGCAGGAAGGTCCAGCGGTTGAAGGAAAAGCCGCCGCGGACGAAATTGATCAGCAGGTACTCGACGAGAAGGTAAAGGAAGACCGCAATCCCGGAAAGGATGGCGGAGAACTGCCACTTGCCCTGGCGGAAGAGCGGCTGGATCCCCTGCATCAGGAAACCCAGCGCCGCATAGAGCGCGATCGAGTAGCCGAAGCGCAGCGGCTCGACCGGCCGGGTATAGACCTCGGGGTCGCCGCCATGGGGGCCGATCGCGTTCTCGGCGTCGGTGAGGAAGCCGCAGAGGAAGGCGAGCATCAGCATCACCGGTGCCGGCACCGTGCTCGCCGAGCAGAGGAAGACGAGCACCACCAGCATCAGCCGCGAGCCGAACAGCGGGGTGAAGGCCGGGATGAACTGCTGGACGATGACGGCCAGCAGCACCAGGAGGACGAGCGACGCGGTGTAGCGGATCACGATTCCTCCTTCTGGGGGGTGAGCACGAACACCGTTCCCAGATTTTGGAAATCGACCGACGGGCGAACGATGGCCTCGGAGGCCAGCGGACCCGGTTCCACGCGATCGATCTCCCCGAGCAGGAGATCGGCGGGAAACAGGCCGCCACGGCCGGTCGAAAACACCCGCATGCCCTCGCGGAGACGGGCGTCGCGGGAAAGGAAACGGAGACGGAGCCGGGGAGCCCCGCCGAACTGTTCCCGCTGGCCCTGGACGATCCCGACTTCGGGACTGCCCTCGACCTTGGCGGAAACCTGACAAGCTTCATCGGTCAGCAGCAACACCGTGGAACGGTGGTCTCCCAACCGGTCGATCTTCCCGACCAGACCTTGGTCGGTGACAACCGTGTAGGCGGTGGCGATGCCGGAGTCCTCTCCGCGGTCGATCTCGACCGTCTGCCACCAGGTGGCCGGCTGGCGGCGGGTGACCCGCGCCGCGACGACCTCGAACCGGGTCCGCTCCTGGAAGTCGAGCGCCCGCCGCAGCGTGGCGTTCTCGGCTTCGACCTTGCGGAACTGCGATTCAATGAGCTTCAGCCTGCCGAAGTCCTCGCGCATCGCTTCGACCTCGGCCTCGAGCATCTTGGAATGCTCGACCTCATCGAGAAACTCCCGCGCCCGGGTCTCGAGCGCGGAGCCGACGGTGAGGAAGGGGGAGATGGCCCGGTAATACGTGGCCTGGATCTCCCGCACGCTCCGCTCGCTGCGCGTCAGCGCCCACGTCAGTCCTCCGAGGAAGACCAACAGGGCCAGCAGGTTGAGCGGCTTCATGGGAAACGGGGCGGGGTTACCTCGAACCGCCCGTGACCTGCTTCAGGACGTCGAGTTCCTGGAGCATCTTCCCGGTCCCTTCGGCCACGGCGCTGAGAGGATCCTCGGCGACGTGGACCGGCAGGCCCGTTTCTTCACGAAGCAGTTTGTCCAGCCCGCGCAGCAGCGCGCCGCCGCCGGCCAGCACGATGCCGCGGTCGACCAGGTCCGCCGCCAGTTCCGGCGGGCAGCGCTCGAGGGTCGTGCGCACGGCATCGACGATGGTGGAAAGGGGATCGGCCATGGCCTCGCGGATCTCCTGCGAGGTGATGGTCACGGTCTTCGGCAGGCCGGCCACGAGGTCGCGGCCCTTCACGTCCATGGTGATCTCCTTGGGAATGGGGGCGGCCGAACCGAGGCGGATCTTGATGTCCTCGGCGGTGCGCTCGCCGATCATCAGGTTGTAGGCCCGCTTCATGTAGGAGACGATCGCCTCGTCGAGTTCGTCGCCGGCGGTCCGCACCGAGCGGGCGTAGACGATGCCGCCGAGCGAAATGAGCGCCACCTCGGTGGTGCCGCCGCCGATGTCGACGATCATGTTGCCCGAGGCGTCCATCACCGGCAGGCCCACGCCGATCGCGGCGGCCATGGGTTCCTCGACGATGTGGACCATCCTGGCCCCGGCCTGCTCGGCCGACTCGGAGACCGCGCGGCGCTCGACCTCGGTGATGCCCGAGGGCACGGCGATCACGACGACGGGATTGTTGCGGCGGTTGTTGTTCGCCTTGCGGATGAAGTGGCGCAGCATCGCCTCGGTGACCTGGAAGTCGGCGATCACGCCGTCCTTGAGCGGGCGGATCGCGATGATGTTGCCGGGGGTCCGGCCGAGCATCCGTTTGGCGTCGTCGCCGACCGCCAGCACCTCGTTGGTGCCGGCCTTCACCGCCACGACCGACGGCTCGCGCAGCACGATGCCCTGGTCCTTGACGTTGACGAGGGTGTTCGCAGTGCCGAGATCGATCCCGATATCATTGGAGAACCAGTTTGCGAAAAACTTGGAGAACATTCGTTTGATTAGCGTCGCCCGACCGCGGGAATGCGATCAAAGCATGAAAAATCCCCTCCTCGGGAGCGTCCCGGGAGGGGCGGAAATATGCGGAGCCCGACGCTCGGGGGTCAAGCGGATATCCCCGTGGCTGCATGGTTTCCAGCGGCTTCCGGCCGGGCCGCACTCCAGAAGCCGCATCAGACCCCGGTCGCGATTTCGACCGGCCTGCCGTGGCGGGCGAGGAATTCCTCGGCCAGCGCCATGTAGGCCGTGGCACCGGTGCCGTGGGGGTCGTGCTCGAAAATCGTCCGCGAATGGCTCGGCGCCTCGCCGATCCGGATCGTGCGCGGGATGACCGCCTTGTAGAGCTGCTCGGGAAAGTAGTTTCCGACCTCGTCGACCACCTGCCGGGCGAGGTTCGTGCGACCGTCGAACATGGTCATCACGATGCCCTCGAGCAGGATGTCGGGATTCGCCCCGGAGTCGCGGATCTGGTCGATCACGTGCACGATCTTCGCCAGCCCCTCCAGGCCGTACCATTCACATTGCAGCGGGATCAGGATCTCATCCGCCGCCGCCAGCGCCGAGGTCATCAGCACGCCCAGCGAGGGAGGGGTGTCGAGGATGCAGAACTCGAAGAGGTCGTTCGGCTTCAAGCCCTGGAGGTGCTGCCGCAGGCGCACGAGGTGGTCGTCGCTGCGCGCGAGTTCGATCTCCACCCCGGCGAGGTCCATGTGGGCCGGGATCACCGAAAGCCGCTCGCGGCCCGAGTCGCGGATCTTGTCGCGCACGTCGGCGTGGCCGAGCAGGGCGGGGTAGACCGAGTCGTCTCCCTCCACCTCGAGGCCGAGGCCGCTGGTGGTGTTGGCCTGCGGGTCGAGATCGACGAGCAGGATGCGCTGGCCGCGCAAGGCGAGGGCGGCGGACAGGTTCAGCGCGGTCGTGGTCTTGCCGACTCCTCCCTTTTGATTCCCGATCGCGATGACTTTCATCTGGCTCGTCCGTGCCCGGCAGGCGAAGGAGTGTTCCGGCCCCGGGCCGAAGTGGCAAAACAAAAACCGATGGAATGGACCGAAGCATGGGTGCGCGGGCAGGCCGGCTGGCAGGCCTTCAAGCGCGGCAAGGAGATGGTGGAGGAGGGCGTGGTCCGCTCGCTTCGCCGCCGCGACGGCATCGTCAGCGGTGTCTTCTCCCGCGGGAAACGTCCCATCCGCTGCGTGGCGAAGGAAGAGGGAGGGCTGCTCGCGGTGGAGTGCGGATGCGCCACCAACCGCTCGACCGGGGAGATCTGCGAGCACGGCGTGGCGCTGGCGCTGGCTTCTCTAACAGAACAAGCGGAGCTGCCGGTGCGGCAGGCTCCGGTCGAACCGGCCGCCGAACCCGGGGACACGGCCGATGGCGACGTGGTGGCGATGAAGGTCCGGCTGCCGGAGCGATGCGCGGACATGCTGGCCGCCGGACGCCTGCAGATGCGTCTCGAATCTTCCGACGATCCCCCGGTTCCTGCCGACCGGTCCTTCGCACGATTCCTCGCCGCCAATGGATCGGGAACGTCCGGCCTGCTGCAGGTGCGTGACGGCGACCTTGCCGCCGCGCTCGAATCGCTGGCCGGGCATCCACGGGTCTCGCTCGAAAGCGGACTCCCGGTCCGGATCGCCGATGGGGCGCTCGACCCCTTGGCCCTTGGGAACAGCGGGATCGACAACGACGTCGTGCGTCTTTCCATCGCCCCGGGCCGGATCCGCGTCTTCGCCCTGGGCGAGGAGACCGCCGCGGTCGTCGAAGATCCGGCCGCCCTCTTGATCGGCCGCCTGCCCGTCGCCACGCCTTCCGCCGCGTGGCGGGACCGGCTTCGGGAATTGTGCGACACGGGCCAACTGCTTCTTCAGCGCGATTGCTTCCTGACGGAGATCGAGGCATGGCTGGATGTCTTCGCCGATCCGGCGCCGGGATGGATCGGCAAACTCCATTTCGAGGCCGCCACTCCGGAGCATCGGATTCATCTGGAGGGATCGCTCAACGCCCTCGATGCGATGGTCGAGGTCCGGTATCCGGGAGGAAACTTCGATCCCGACCCCGAGGTCGCCGCCGCCGGTTTGCCGCGGATCGACGGACACCGGGTGCAGGTCCGCGATCGCGGGTTGGAAACGGCCATTGCCGACCGGCTGCGCCGAACCGGATGGGACGGGGGTGGGGGACGGTTCCGGCTGCGGGATCCCGGGCGGATTCCGCTGTGGCTCGCCGACGAATTGTCCGAAATGCGTCGCCAGGCCACGGTGGTGATCGGCGAAAGACTGCGGCACGTCATGGAGCGGTTGCATGTGGTCTCGCCTCACCTTGATCTCGCCGAAGGCGGGAGCCTTGCCTGCGAGCTTTCATTTCAAACGGATGATGGACGCCGCCTCGATCCGTCGAAGATCCGGGCGATCCTGAGGAAGGGGGAACGCTCGACACGCACCCGCGACGGCGCGGTCGTCGTGATCCGGCGCGAGGCCACCGACGTGGTCGAACCCCTGCTCGCCGACCTCGGCCTGGTCTCGGGAGAGCAGCAATTCAGGATCACCAAAGCCCAGCATTTCCTTTTTCGAGAATATCAGAAAAAATGGGATAAACAGCTGACAGTAAGTGAGCAAAAAGAACTACTGCATGCGATTCCAGAGGATCTCATCGACGGCAATCTTCGACCTTATCAGCAGGAAGGTGTCGGCTGGTTGTTCGAGCGGCTCACCGAGCTATCCGGTGCGTTGCTGGGGGACGAAATGGGACTCGGGAAGACGATTCAAACCATTGCTTTAAGCGAGTGGTTGAAGCGCTCTCTTGGAAGGGTTCAGGTGTTGTTGCTCGTGCCGACCTCGCTGCTGGGGAACTGGGAGCGGGAGCTGTCGGTTTTCGCGGCCGGGCTCCGGATTTGTCGCTTCGCGGGCACGGGGCGTGACCGGCTGCGGGACGAGGCGCGGGATGCGGAGGTGCTGCTGACCAGCTACGGAACCTTTCAGCGGGACCGGGCGTTTCACCTGGCGAATCGCTACGATCTGGCGGTCTGCGACGAGGCGAGCCTGCTGCGCAATCCCGACAGCCAACTGTCGCGGTCGGTCGCCAAGCTCGATGCCGGGCGCCGTCTCGCGCTCAGTGGCACGCCGGTCGAGAACCGGCTGGAGGACCTTTGGTCCATCTTTCGATTCGTGGCGCCCGGCTACCTCGGCGCACGCGATGAGTTTGCCGGGCGCTACGCCGGGGACGACGCCGGACCCGTGGCGAGGCGTCGGCTGGCGCTGCGGATCTCGCCGTACTACCTCCGCCGCACCAAGGAGCAGGTGGCGCCCGAGCTGCCTGACAAGCTGGTGATCGACGAGTGGTTGGATCTCTCGGACGACGCCCGTCGGCTCTATCAGGGCGTCGCGAGTGCCGGTCTGGCGCAGCTCGATGCCATCGGGTCGGAGGCCGCCGCCCGGATGCACCTGCTCACATTGCTGCTGCGCCTGCGGCAGATCTGCCTGTCGCCCGGCCTCGTCGACGAAAAGGAAGGCGGCGAGTCCGCCAAGGTGGGGTGGGTGCAACGCCTGCTCGAGGAACGCCACGAGTCGGGTGGGAAGACGCTCGTCTTCAGCCAGTTCGCCGGCTTCCTGCGGGACTGGGAAGGGGCGGGGGGCTTTCCGGTGGATCACGTCTTCCGCCTTGATGGAAGCACGCGTGATCGAGCCGGGTTGGTCGAGCGCTTCCAAGGCTGCAAGGGATCCGCCGTGTTCCTCATCAGCCTCAAGGCCGGCGGCTACGGACTCAACCTCACCGCGGCCGACACCGTTGTGCACATGGACCCGTGGTGGAATCCGGCCGTCGAGAACCAGGCCACCGACCGAGCCCACCGCATCGGCCAGACCAGGCCCGTCACCGTCTATCGACTGCTGGCTCGCGACACCGTCGAGGAGCGTGTGCGGCGGATCCAGGAGCAGAAGCGGTCGCTGATGGAAGTGGCTGAAACCAACGTAACCTCAGCGGCTGAGGATTCATGGTCCCCAGGCGATCTCCGGAATCTGGTGGGTTAGCGGGGACGGCGGGGAACAGTCACGGATGGGAGCAGCAGGGATTTCAAACTGGACCACTACCTTGTCAACTCCGCATTACATGTATTGTTACAAGTTAAAGATGGCGTACCCAAAACACTGGGCTTCCGGCAATTCGCTCCTTCAGGCGCTCGCTGATCACTCTCCGACCGTGAGCTTTAGCGGCACCTCGACATCCTTGAGATCGACCCAGTAGCTCAGGGTCACATCCACTGCCTTGGCCTCAACGGCGGCGAAGTTGAAGCTCTTCTGCTTGCCGCTCCAACTGCTGCCTTCGGAATCGAGCTTCTTGCCGTCCGCTTCGACCGAAAGCTCGATGATGCTCTCATAGTCGCCGATCACGGTCACCTGGAGCCCCTTGTTGCCGCCGAAACCTTCGGATTCCTCGGCGCTGATCTTGAATGGACCCACTTCGACCGCCTTGTCGCCCAGGCTCAGCTTGACGTTCTGTTCCTTGGATTCCGAGCCGGTGCGGATCGTGATCTTGCCCTCCAGCTTGGCGCCTTCGAGCTTGCCCATCATGTCGCCGCGGATCTCGGCGCTGAAGCTGCCGATGGTGCCGTCTTCGGAAACCTTCGGGAACGAGCCCTGCTCGACCGGATTGCCGCGACCTTTGGTCGAGACCAGCTCCGATCCGTCCGCGGCCGTCATGCTGGTGATCTCAAGCGAGTCGTCGGCGATCGTCACCATGTTCTCTCCCTCGAGCAGGAACACCAGCTTGGCTCCGTACGAGTGATTCATGGGTTTCACGTCGAAGGGCACCTTGTCGGACAAGGCGGCGCCGGCCTGATACTGGACCAGACGCACGCTCGGGCCATCCGCCGCCTGGGCGCCGGCGACCAGGGTCGCGGCGAGAATGGTTTTGAAAATCCTGTGATTAATGTCGTTTTTCATTGTTTTTAAGGGGATAAGCTTTCTCGCGGTTGCCTCGTCGAGGACGAAATGTCCGGAATCGAAGCCCTTCACCGGTTCGCCCTCCTTGGCCTCGAACTCGTAGGCGATGATCGGCTTGGTGCCGGGGATTTCGGACATGAGATAGATCCGGACGGCGAAGGCCTCCTTGCCGGTGCCGCCCTTGACCGGCTTGGCGGTGAAGGTCACCTCGTTGCGTCCGTCGCGGGCGCCGCCGACGACGATCTCGGCCTCCTTGGCATTCGAGAACTGGTGGCGGCTGACGCGGTTGACCTGGACCTGCACCTCCCGGCCCGGGCAGAAGACATAGACCTTGGCGATGTATTTCGCCGGCGGAACGAGAGGCGGCGTGGGCGGCACCACCCCGCTGGCCTGGCACTCGGGATTCTGCCTGAGGTAGTCGAGCTTGCCGGCGGCGAGTTCCTTCCGGACTTCCGGCAGGGCGGCCAGGTTCACGAATTCGGCCTTGTCGTAGAGCCAGCGTCCCTGGCTTCCGACGAAGGAAAGGACCAGCAGGTTGTCGGTCGGTGATCCGCCGACGCCGAAGTCGACCGGCCCGAAGAAGGCGGCCTTGGCCGTGGAGCCCTTTTGGGAGACGTGGAGGCACTCGAGCTTTTCCAGCGAAGGCGGGGGCGCGGGCAGGTCGAAAAGGGCGGCGGGAAAGGAGCGCTTCT
>CALGOH010000178.1 GCA_937957985.1 uncultured Verrucomicrobiae bacterium | reverse complement strand
CACGCCGTGAAGGAAGAAATGGGCCGCGTCCTCGTCGGCCAAGATGCCCTCGTCGACCGCCTCGTCATCGGCCTGCTCTGCAACGGCCACATCCTTCTCGAAGGCGTGCCCGGCCTGGCGAAGACGCTCGCGGTCAAGGCGCTGTCCGGGTCCCTCGACGCCTCCTTCGCCCGCTTCCAGTTCACCCCCGACCTGCTCCCCGCCGACCTCGTCGGCACCATGGTCTACAACCCGCAGGAGGCCACTTTCGCGCCGAAGCTCGGGCCGATCTTCAACAACCTGATCCTCGCCGACGAGATCAACCGGGCCCCGGCCAAGGTCCAGTCCGCCCTGCTCGAAGCCATGCAGGAGCGCCAGGTCACTCTCGGCGACAAGACCCACCGCCTGCCCGAGCCGTTCCTGGTGCTCGCCACCCAGAACCCGATCGACCAGGAGGGCACCTACCAGCTCCCCGAGGCCCAGCTCGACCGCTTCCTGCTCAAGGTGAGCGTCGGCTATCCCTCGAAGGACGAGGAACTCACCGTGCTCGACCGCATGGCGACCTCCGCGCCGGTCTATGAAACCAAGACGGTCGCCAGTCCGCAACAGGTCTCGGAAGCGCGGAACCTGGTCAACCAGATCTACATCGACCCGGCGGTGCGCGAGTACATCGTCGACCTGATCCGCGCCACCCGCCAGCCGGCCAAGGTCGATGGCGGACTCAAGCACCTCATCCGTGCCGGTGCCTCGCCGCGGGGCACGATCAATCTCGCACTCACCGCCCGCGCCCACGCCTTCATCGCCGGGCGGGCCTTCGTCACCCCGCAGGACATCAAGGACATGGCCCACGACGTCCTGCGCCACCGCATCCTGCTCAGCTACGAGGCCGAGGCCGAGGAGATCGATACCGATCAAATTCTCGACCGCATCTTGAACAAGGTGCCGGTGCCCTGAAGACGGAAGACTTCAAGACGGAAGACAAAAGACTGGAATCTCTGAGCCAGCCACCATGGCGGCTCCCGTCACCTGAAAAGCCCGCCGCACCCAAGAACATTCGACAGAGCTAAAACGAAAGCCACCAACATTCTTCCGTCTTCCAGTCTTCCAGTCTTCCGTCTTTCCCGCCATGAACCAGCCCACCGAACAAGAGATCGAGGAAATGCTCGCCCGGGTTCGCAAGCTCGAACTCAAGGCGAAGCGGCTCGTTCGCGAATCGTTCTCGGGCGAATACCAGTCCTCGTTCCGCGGCCAGGGCCTCGATTTCGACGATTTCCGCGAGTACCAGCACGGCGACGAGATCCGCTTCATCGACTGGAATGTCACGGCGCGGATGAACACGCCCTTCATCCGTAAGTTCCGCGAAGAGCGGGAACTGTCGGTGATCCTGGCGGTCGACGTCTCGGGGTCGGCCGACTTCGGCAGCGTGCACTTCAGCAAGCGCGAGGCGGCGGCCGAGGCGGCGGCCATCCTCGGCTTCAGCGCGCTGGGCAACGGCGACAAGGTCGGCCTGCTGGTCTTCGCCAACGAGCCGCTGATCTTCGTCCCCCCGGCCAAGGGCACCCGCCACCTGCTGCGCATGGTCCGCGAGATCCTGCTCGCCCGGCCCGAGACGGGCGGCACCTCGATCGAGGGTGCCTGCGAGTTTCTCATCCGGACACTGCGCCGCCGGGCGGTCGTCTTCATGATCTCCGACTTCCTCGCCGACCCGCTCGACAAGCCGCTCGGCAAGCTGGCCCGCAAGCACGAGACGCTCGCCCTTGAGGTCACTGATCCGCTCGATGAAAAACTCCCGAAGGCCGGACGCGTGGTGCTCAGCGATCCGGAGACCGGCTGGGAGGTCTCGGTGAACACCAACAACCCCAACCTGCGCATGGGCTACGAGAAGCTGATGCGCCGGCAGCACGAGGGCTTCGAGAGGGTGTGCCGAAAGCACGGCATCGACACGGCGCGGCTCTCCACCGACCGCGACCGACTCCGCGACCTCCACCGCATGCTCAAGCGCCGCGCCCGAAAACGAGTTCGTTAGATGACCGATGACAAGCTTCAGCTCCGGGACGTCGTTCCCGCCGAACCGCTGCTGTCCCACCCGGGACTGCCGTGGTGGGCGTGGACCATCATCGGCGTGGGCGTCGCGCTGCTCGTTGGACTCGCCGTCCTGCTCGTGGTTCTGCACCGCAGGACCGCGTTCTCAGGGGCCGAGCCCGTGGACAGGGAGCAGGCTCATCGGGAAGCCGTCGCGGCGATCGAGGAATGCGTCGGCCTGCCACGGCGCGAGGCCGCGCTGCGTGCCTCCGGCGCGATCCGGCTGTATCTCGCGAAAGTCTGTGAGGATCCCTCGCTCTACGAAACCCACGAGGAATTCCTCGCCCGCCACCAGGCGCTGCAGCGCTTTCCCGAGACCACCCGCGAACAGATCCTGATGCTGCTTTCCCGCCTCGCCGCGGAGAAGTACGATCAACCTGGTATTTCCGCCGCCCCGCCCGACTTCCCGGAGCAACCGCTCTCGGTCCTCCGTCAGATCCACCAGCAATCCGCGGCATGAGCGAGTTCATCGAGCACTTCCGCTTCGCCCAACCGCAATGGCTGGCGCTGTTCGTGCCCTTGGTGCTGCTGCTCCTGCTGCGTCGCGGGCGCGGCGCCGAGGCCGCCCTGAGCTTCTCGTCGCTGGCCGTGCTCGTCAGCCTCGGGGCCAAGGTCCGCCGCACGGCCTTCTCGCTCGGGCTGCCGCTGCTGATGCTCTCCCTCATCCCCGCCATCCTCGGCATGGCCCGCCCGGTGTGGCGCAACGAGTACCAGTCGAAGACCGCCAGCGGCATCGACATCGTGGTCGCGCTCGACGTCTCGCTGTCGATGAGCATCGACGACTTCTTCCGGCCCGACGGTCGACCGCTGCGCCGCATCGACGCCGCCAAGTCGGTGGTGCGCGACTTCATCAAGGGCCGGCCCGACGACCGCATCGGCCTCGTGATCTACTCGGGCCAGCCTTACATTTCCGGGCCGATCACGCTCGATCACGACTGGCTCCTCACCAAGCTCAAGGAGGTTCGCCTCGACATTCTCGACGAGCAGGGCACCGCCATTGGGTCCGCCCTCGCCGCTTCGGCGGACAAACTGAACGCGCGCGACTCGAAGAGCCGCATCATCGTCCTCATCACCGACGGCGCGTCGAACTCCGGAAAGCTCTCGCCGATCGAGGCGGCGGAGCTTTCGAAAAAACTCGGGATCAAGATCTACACCGTCGCCATCGGCACCAAGGAGGGCCGGGTGTCGCGCGGCATCCAGCGCTTCCCGCGCCAGGAGTTCGACCTGCCCACCCTGCGCAAGATCGCCGCCCTCACCGGTGCCGAGCACTACTGGGCGCAGAACGTCGCCGAACTGGCCGACACCTTCCAGACCATCGACCGCTTGGAGAAATCCGAGAGCGAGCCGAACACCGTCATCGACGATACCGAACTCTTCACCTGGTTCGTCGCCGCCGCCGGACTGATGGCCTTCGTCGGAGCGATCTTCATCGCCCTCAACCCACCGCCGAGTCCATGACGCTTGCCGAACCCCGCTGGCTGCTCCTGCTGCTCCTGCTGCCCCTGCTGGCGACGGGCGCGGTGGTGGTGGCACGGCTGCGTTCGGCACGCTGGGAGGCCTTCGTCGCCGGCCGCCTGCGTCCGCGGCTGATCCGCCGGGCCAGCCCGGTCCCCCGCTGGATCGCCTTTTCCTGCCTGCTGCTCGCGCTGGCCCTGCTGATCGTGGCACTCGCCCGCCCGCAGACCAACCGCGGCACCCGCTCCGAGACCATGCTCGGGCGCAACATCCTGATCGCGCTCGACCTTTCCCGCAGCATGAAGACGCCGGACGTGAAGCCCGACCGGCTCGCCCAGGCCAAGGCGACCTGCTACGAACTCCTCGAGGCGCTGCCCAACGACCGCATCGGGCTCGTCGGATTCGCCGGCTCCGCCTATCTCTTCGCGCCGCTCACCGTCGATCACCACGCCGTGCGCGAAACGATCAGCGAGGTCGAGATCGACTGGATCCCCACCGGCGGATCGAACCTGGTCGCCGGGCTGGAACTCGGCGTCGAAACCCTCAAGGAGACCGGCACGCGACAGAACGCGTTGATCCTGATCAGCGACGGCGAGGAGCACGAGGGACGCATCGCCGAGGTGGCCGAGGACGCGCGGGCCGCCGGGATCGAGGTCATCACCATCGGCTTCGGCACCACCGAGGGCGACTTCGTGCCCGACCCGAGCATGTCGGACGGGCGCTTCCGCGACCGCAAGGGCAGCGAGGTCATCAGCCGCCTCGAACCCCGGCCGCTCGAGCGGCTGGCGACGGTCACCGGCGGACGATTTGCCATCGCGACCTCCGGAGCCGATATTCCGGCCATGGTGGAAAGCGCCGTTGCCGATCTCGATCGCGTCCAGTTGGAAGGACGCGAGCGCACGGTGGTGGTCGACTACTACCAGTGGTTCCTGCTGCCTGCGATTCTGCTGCTGATCGCCTCGGTGGTCGCCGCGACGCGCTGGCGGGGCGTCGGTTCCACACCCGCGACCGCC
>CALGOH010000177.1 GCA_937957985.1 uncultured Verrucomicrobiae bacterium | reverse complement strand
GTCCGGATTCGAGGATCGGGGCGATATTCTGACCTTCATGGACTACATCGACGCCGACGAGGGGCGTTGAATAAATCCTTGTCCGACAAGGGAAAACAAGTTATTCACAGCCATCGTCGCACCCACGGCGAAGCTGATCCCCACCCCCCTCTCACCCATGTCCAGAACGTTCACCTTTTTCTCCGGAGTGCTCGTCACTCTGCTCGCCCTGCCCGCGTTGGGTCAGACCTACACGGCGGACCAGACGGCCCCCTACGCGCCCAACACCTATCGCACCGAGGGTGTCTATGGGGTGGGCAACGTGGACTTCAACAACGCCAGCGGACTCCCGAATCCCTATGGCGTGAACCCGGATTTCAAGGAAACCGTGGTGACCCTCGGCGACTCGAGCGAACTCGAGGTCTTCGACGTCTGCTTCGAGATGTTCGTTGGCCCGACCGGCTCTTCGACCTACGACGTCAGCGAAAGCTTCGGCCCGCTGACCGCGGACCAGGAAACCGCCGCCAGGATCCTGTTCTCGAATGCGATCGATGAGTTCGTCGTCGCCCGGGACACCCTGTCGCAGGATCCGGATGTCGTCGGGGCGGCCATCCAGATCGCCTTCTGGGAAATCGTCGAGGATCCGGTGGGGATCGCAAACCTTTCGGTCGACGACCTCGGCCTGTCTCCCGGCGACCTCTACATCATCGACTTCGCAAGCGGGTATGCCGGTGCCACGGCGGACGCCGTCGCCCTTGCCGAAACCTACCTGACCAACATCAGCAGCGGGACCTGGACCGACCAGAGCGACGCCAAGGGCTACACCTACTACTACGCCGATTCCGCGACCCAGCAGCATCGCTTCTGCACCGCGGTCCCGTAGCCATCTACGTCGCTGCTCAGCCTCCTCGGACTACTCTTCCTCCTCCCGCGCAGACGCTGAATCCCGGCACTTCCCGTTTTTCCAGCCCGCCCTCCCTACGGATGGCGGGCTTTTTCGTGATCCGATCCTGCCGGCTTCCACGCGTTTCCTCCGATGCGCTGGACCTGTCACGGCCGCCTCCTAGAGTCGCCGCATGCCCGACAAGCCGTTCCACTATCAGGATCCCTTCCCCCTCGGCCCCGACACGACCGAGTATGAGAAAATCAGCTCCGAGCACGTCTCGGTCACCGATTTCGACGGCACCCCCATGCTCAAGGTCGAGCCCGAAGCCCTCACCCTGCTCGCCAACGAGGCCTTCAAGGCGATCAACTTCACCCTGCGCCCGAGCCACCTGAAACAGGTCGCCGCCATCCTCGACGACCCGGAGGCGACCGACAACGACCGCATGGTCGCCGCGATGCTGCTCAAGAACGCCGAGATCGCCGCCAACGGCATCCTGCCCAACTGCCAGGACACCGGCACCGCCACGATCATCGGCAAGAAGGGCCAGCAGGTCTGGACCGGCTGCGACGACGCCGAGTGGCTCTCCAAGGGTGTCCACAAGACCTACACCGAGGAGAACCTGCGCTACTCGCAGACCGCACCGCTCTCGATGTTCGAGGAGACGAACACCAAGACGAATCTCCCCGCGCAGATCGACCTCTACGCCACCGAGGGCGAGGCCTACAAATTCCTCTTCGTCTCGAAGGGCGGCGGCTCCGCAAACAAGACCTTCCTCTATCAGGAAACCAAGGCGCTGCTGAATCCAAAGCGTCTGCGCGAGTTCGCCATCGAGAAGATGCGCTCGCTCGGCACCGCCGCCTGCCCGCCCTACCACCTCGCCTTCGTCATCGGCGGCACCTCCGCCGAGACCTGCCTCAAGACCGTCAAGATGGCCTCGACCCGCTACTACGACGAGCTGCCGACCAGCGGCAACGAGCACGGCCGCGCCTTCCGTGACCTCGAGATGGAGAAGGAACTGCTCGCCTGCGCCCGTGAGATCGGCATCGGCGCCCAGTTCGGCGGGAAGTATTTCGCCCTCGATGTCCGCGTGATCCGCCTTCCCCGTCACGGCGCCTCCTGCCCGGTCGGCATCGGCGTCTCCTGCTCCGCCGACCGCCAGGCAAAGGCCAAGATCACCAGGGACGGCATTTTCCTAGAGAAACTCGAGAAGAATCCCGGGCAGTACATTCCCGAGGAATACCGCAACTGGAAGTTCTCCGGCGTCGAGATCAACCTCGACGAGGGCATGGAGAAGACACTCGCCACCTTGAGCAAGTATCCGGTCACCACCGCCGTCTCGCTCAGCGGCACCATCATCGTCGCCCGCGACATCGCCCACGCGAAGCTCAAGGAGCGCCTCGAGGAAACCGGTGAACTGCCGGAGTATTTCAAGGAGCATCCGGTCTACTACGCCGGCCCCGCGAAGACGCCGGAGGGGATGCCTTCCGGCTCCTTCGGACCGACCACCGCCGGCCGCATGGACCCCTACGTCGATCTTTTCCAGAGCCACGGCGGCTCGATGGTCATGCTTGCCAAGGGCAACCGCTCGCAGCAGGTCACCGACGCGTGCAAGAAGCACGGAGGGTTCTACCTGGGCTCCGCCGGCGGTCCCGCCGCCCTGCTCGCCAAGGAGCACATCAAGAGCCAGGAAGTCGTCGAATACCCCGAACTCGGCATGGAGGCCGTCTGGAAGATCACCGTCGAGAACTTCCCCGCCTTCATCCTCGTCGATGACAAGGGCAACGACTTCTTCCAGCAGATCAGCCAGTGCCCCGTGTGCTGAAGGAGTGCCGGTTATGAAACCGGCACCGCAGAGCAGGAATCGCGGAGTGCCTGTCACTCTCCACCCATCCATCCCGACACGCCCAAATTCCACGGACTTCAAGCCACTTTTGCCTTGCCAACCCGGCCCTGAGTCCTAGTTTCGCCGCCCCATGGCTCGAAC
>CALGOH010000176.1 GCA_937957985.1 uncultured Verrucomicrobiae bacterium | reverse complement strand
GCACCAACCACAATGTTGTGGGCGTCGCCCGTCCACCGTTCATCCACGTCGATCTCGACAGCAAGCGCGACCGGGGTGCCTCGGTCATGGAATGGCTGGCCGGCTTCGATGAACTTGCCGAAGTCCCCCGCGAGCGGACCGGCGGCGGCGTCCATCTTGTCTTCATCTGCCGCGACCTGCCCGAAGAGATCCTCAAGGCGAAGAAGGCGCCGACGGTGAAGATCAACGACGCGGTGAGCGCCGAACTCTACAAGGACGGGCTCAATATCGTTCTCAGTCCCTCGGTCCACCCGAACGGTCACCGCTATGCCTGGGAGGTCACCGGCCCGATCCCGGAAGTGGAGTGGGCCGACCTCTGCCGGTTGTTCGGGTTCACCACGCCCGAGCCGAAGCGCCGGGGCCGCCCGCCGAAGGAAAAGCCGTGGTGGTCGAAGTGGAAGGAGGACCTGCGCACGCTCGACCTCGTCAAGGTGATGGGCGACCTCGGCCACCTGGGCGAATGCGTCGATCCCGACGAATCGAAGTGGTCGGTCCGCTGCCCGTGGGAGAGCGAGCATTCCGGCGACCAGAAGGGGGCGGGCACCGACACGGTCATCTTCAACAAGCCGGAGACGATGCCGGCGTTCCACTGCCTCCACTCGCACTGCGAATCCCGCGGGCTGCGCGAGCTGGTCGATTGGATCGAGGAGCGCAGCGCCGGAATCGTGGCGGCGAATTGCTCCGACCTGCGGGTTTGGGAACCCGGAGCGAAGGGGCGCGAAGGACGGCCGCGCATCATCCTCCCCGGGACCGGCAAGGCGCACGGAGTCTTCGGCCAGGAGATCGGCATCGCCGCCGCGCCGGCCCTCGACCTGTTCCGGTTCGGCAACAGCATCGTCGAGATCGCGGTCGTGCCCGCCGCGACGACCGCGGGGGCGATTCCCGGGCACATGCTCAACTCGCTCACGCCGACCGGGCTGATCACCGCCATCGAGCGGTCGGTCGAGACGGGCGTCACGATCCAGGACGAGGCGGGCGACAAGATCTTCCTGCCCAAGAGCATGAGCGACCACGACGCCCGCGTGATCGCGCAGAGCCGCCCGTTCAAGGGATGCCTCCCGGAAATCACCCGCGTCCTCGACGTGCCGGTGCCGATGCTCGACCGCAAGGGGAAGCTGGTTTACCCGGAGCCGGGGTATGACGAGCGGTTCGGCACTTGGCTGAATCCGAGGGCGCCGAAGCTGCGGACGATGGGCCTCGACGAGGCGCTCGACCTGCTGACCGGCGAACTCTTCGCCACGCCCGAACGCGGCGGATTCTGGTGGCGCGACGAACAGGCGCGGACCCACGCGCTGGCCCGACTCGTCACCCCGTTCTGCCGGGGCCTGATGGGCTGGCGGCGCACCCCCTTGTGGATCTTCGACGGCAACCGCGAGGGTTGCGGGAAGGACACGTGCGCCGACGTCACCCACGTCCTCTACACCGGGCGGTCGATCATCTGCGCCCCGCTCTCAAAGGAGGCAGACGAGGAGATGCGCAAGCGGATCACCGCCGCGCTCATGGCCGGCAGCCGGTTCTTCCACCTCGCGAACATGAAGGGGCACGTCCGCTACGCGTCGCTCGAGGCGGCGACCGACAACTCGGGCGTGTGGGAAGACCGGCGGCTCGGAGTCAGCGAGACGCTGCGATTGCCGAACGAGACCGAGTTCAGCTTCTCGGCCAACAACGCGACCTGGGAACCCGACATCGAGCGCCGGTGCCGCCGGATCAGCCTGCGTTTCACCCCGGAGGACATCAATGGTCACCGCTACCAGCACGCCGACATCCGCGGTTGGGTTCTGCGCCGCCGCGCCGACCTGCTCTCCGCCGCCAACGCGCTGGTGGTCACCTGGGTGCGTGAAGGGATGCCCGAGGGCCCGACCGCGTTCACCTCGTTCCCCGAGTGGGGGTCGACGATGGGCGGCATCTTCCTCGCCTCCGGGTTGCCCGATCCGTGCCTGCCGCACGAGGAGAGCAATGCGTCCGGCGACCAGAACACGCGCTCGATGCGCCGGCTATTCGAGCTCTCGTTCAACCGGTTCGGCGACATCGAGACGCGGAAGCAGGAATACAACGCGTGGGTCCAGGAGACCGAGGACGTCCACGAGCTTTTCGAATGGATCGACCTGACGTGCCGCCGGGGCCTGATCTCGTTCACCAAGCTGCTCACCAAATTCGACGGACGCGAGCTGGGAGGCATCACGATCCGCATCCGCCTGACCTCGAAGAACCGGGGCACCTACCAGTTCATCCGTCCCGGCGAGGAAACCGCCCCGGAATTGCCTCCAACCAGCCCGTTCGGGGCCTCGAAGCGGGGATGTGGGGAAATTGGGGGATGTGGCGACCACGCTCGCGTAGAGCAGAAAAAATGTCATGTAGATGCACACACACATGATGAATTAAAGGGGGTATATGAAAGAGGTAGTGGAACATCCCACCACACCCCCACATCCCCGCTTCCGGTCGTCCACTCCTCCCGCAAGGGCCTTGAGGCGGTTGCCGCCGATCTCGCCGGCGCAGGCCAGCTCGCCCTGGACATCGAGACCTACGGCGAGCGCAAGGGCGACGGACTCAACCCGTGGCGCGGCGAAATCCGCCTGCTCACGCTCAGCCGACACCTTGGCACCCCTCACACCATCGACCTGCGGTCAACCGGCTACGACCTCGGGCCGCTCAAGCCGCTCCTCGAATCGTCCCCGGTCATCGCCCACAACGCCAAGTTCGACCTGCTCTGGCTCCGGGTAAAGTGCGGCCTCGATGCGCGCAACGTCCGCTGCACACTCACCGCCGCACGCCTGCTGGCCGCCGGAACGAAGCCCGGGAACAACCTCGACCAGTGCCTCGAACGGTTCCTCGGTGTCGAGCCCGGTGACGACCACAGCCGGTCGGACTGGTCGTCGATGCTCCTCACCGACGAGCAGCTTGCCTACGCCGGTCGCGACGTAGCCCACCTGCACGACCTGCTCGGCGTGCTGGAGCACCAGCTCGAAATGAACGGGCTGGATGAAGCATGGGACATCGAGAAGCGGCTGCTCCCGTGCGTCGTGGACATGGAGGCGAACGGGATCCACGTCTCCAGCGAGCGGCTCGACCAGGTGGCGGCGGATTCCCGCGCCCTGGCCGCCGATGCCGAGGCATCGATCCGCGAGGCGTTCGGCAGCGAGTCGATCAATCCTGCGAGCCCGAAGCAACTGCTCGCCGCGCTCCGCGATGCCGGTGTCGCCGTCGCCTCGACCCGCGAAGAGGAACTCAAGGCGAACGACGACGGCAGGCTCGTCCCGCTCATCCTCGCCCACCGCGAGGCGAGCAAGCGTGCCCAGCAGGCCGAGGCGCTCCGCGACCACATCGAGGCCGACAGCCGCATCCACGCCCGGTTCGAGCCCACCGGCACCGCCACCGGACGGTTCTCTTCGAAGGACCCGAACCTCCAGAACATCGGACGGGGCGAGCTCCGCGAGGCATTCGTCGCACCCGCCGGTCGCAGCCTGGTCGTCGCCGACTATTCCCAGATCGAGCTTCGGGCCGCCGCCGCCATCGCGGGCGAGACGAAGATGATCGACGCCTACAAGGCGGGTGCCGACCTCCACCGCCTCACCGCGGCCACCGTGCTCGGAAAGCCCGAGGACGAGGTCACGAAGGACGACCGGCAGTTGGCCAAGGCGGTTAATTTCGGGCTCCTCTACGGCCAGACCGCCCAGGGCCTCGTCCGCTACGCGGCATCCGCCTACGGGGTCACGCTGGCCGACGACGAGGCGAAGTCGATCCGCTCCGCGTTCTTCCGCACCTACACCCGCCTGCGCCAGTGGCACGGGACCAGTCATAACACGGCCGAGGAAGGAATCGCGGAAGTCCGCACCCGCGCCGGCCGCCGCCGCCTGATCCCCGAGACGGCGAGCAACTGGGAGCGGTTCACCGCGCTGGTGAACACGCCTGTCCAGGGCGGCACCGCCGACGGGATGAAGCGGGCGATCACGCTCGTCACCGACCGCCTGCCCGAGGGCGCGATGCTGGTGTCCACCGTCCACGACGAGCTGGTCGTGGAATGCCGGGAGCAGGACGTCGAAGCCGTCCGCTCGATCCTCAACGAATCCATGACCGAGGCGATGGCCGCCCTCTTCCCCGAGGTGCCCGTCGAGGTCGAGGCGAACCCATGCACGACCTGGGCTGAGAAATGAGCCGCGACGAGTACAGCCTGAAGCAATCGGCGCGGGATGCCGAATACCAGCGGGAATACCGTGCGTGGTTCGACTCGCTGCCGCCCGACCAGCAGCGCGAGCTGAAGGACCAGGGGCTCGATTCCCCGGTCGTCGCCCGCCACGGGAACGGTGCGCCCGATCACGACATGGCCGACTCGCCCTTGGCCAGCCACACGCCGGACATCGCGGCCCTGGTTGATCCCGATGACGAGGACTCGCGGCAGCAGGTCGTTGCCGCCGGAATGGTGGAGGCCAACCGGATCTTGCGCCACCTCGTGGCCGATCTCATCGACGAGGCGAACATGCGCCTCACCGTCGAGTGCCTGGCCATCTCGCTCGGACTCAGCGCCTACAACGGCGACAGCATGACCACCATCGCCAAGCGCTGCGGCGTGACCCGTGCCGCGGTCAGCAAGCGGTGCGTTGACATCACCCGACGGCTGAAAGTCCTGCCGTCGAGGGCGATGCGCAGCGTGAAGGCGCGAAAGGTCTACCGGAAAGCTCAAATCGAACAGCACCTCAGGAACAATCCATGAACACCATTGCCATCAACGACCCGAAATTCGCCATCACGCCGACCGGTATTCAGTTCAACGAAGAACTCAGCTTCGAAGAGTGGGACGCGCTCGGGCAGAAGCTGGCACCAGTCGGCAAGTCGATCGGCTTCATCATCGGCGACTGGATCAACTACGGGGAGCGGCGCTGGGGGGACCGCTATGAGGAGGCGATTCTGCGGACGGGCATGGCCTACCAGACGCTGCGGGACTTCGCCTACGTGGCCCGCCGGGTCCAATTGTCGTTCCGGAACGACAAACTCGACTTCACCCACCATCGGGTCGTCGCAAAGCTCAAGAGCCCCGACGAGCAAGCCCATTGGCTCGCGATGGCGGCGAAGCACAAGCTCGGCAAGCGCCGGCTCCAGAAGTCGATCAACTTCGGGCGCCTGGCCACCGAGCAGGAGGTGGCCGGCGATCCTCACGACAAGCGCCACACGACCTATCTGTCGCTCCTGAACAAGATCCGCCGGTGGTGGCAGGATCAGGTCGAGAAGGCCCCGGTCGAAGACTGGGACGAGGAACGCCGGCAGGCGCTCAAGGAGGACTTCGAATTCGTGAAGGACATCTACGAGGCACTCTGAATCACCAACCAACCGACCACCAACCACCTCAGATCATGACTGACTTCCTCTTCTACCTGTTCTTCGGCATCGGCTTCACGGCCACCCTCTTCGGCATCGCCGCCGGCATCATGTGGGCCATCGAACGCTCGAGCGAAGCCAAGCGGGAACGCGACGAGCGACACCACGAACTGGTCCGCAAGCTGCGCGATCTCGAGTTCCAACTCCAGATCAAGAAGGACAGCCACTGACCAACAACCGCGGGGAGGAACGGTTCCAAGCGAGACTCATGCCCTCGCCCCTGCGGGTTCAAATCCCGCCCCCGCAACCACTCACACCCCACCATGAGCACCCCGATCGAACGCGTCACCCGGCTCCTCGACGAAGGAGGCCGATTCATGGTCGAACTGCCCGGCCAGGCATCCATCGACCTCACGCCCGATGTGATCGCCGCGCTGGCCCAGGCCCAGGCTCAGGCTCGATGCGATGGATTCGAACCCGAAAGGAAATCTATTCCGCCCGACGCCCGACGCCCGGGAGTCCCCACCGGCGTCCAAATCCCGTGAAATGCGCCATCATGGACTTCCCACATAACGAGGTCCGGCGCGGTTGACCTCCGGGCCATGGCGACATGGCTCAATCCCGCTTGGAATCAAGGTTTCTGTTGCTCTGGCGTGTCGCCGGAGGTCCTCCCCTGGAACGGGAAGTTCGGTTCCACACTTCCCGTCGCTGGCGCGCCGACTTCGCCCACCTGGCGACCCGCACGTTGATCGAGATCGAGGGCGGCATCTTCATGCGGAAGGGCGGCCGGCACAACCGGGGCACCGGCTACGCCAAGGACGCCGAGAAGTATCTCGAAGCGGCGATGGAAGGCTGGACGGTCCTGCGGCTCACCGAGAAGCAGCTCGAAATCGGCTTCATCGAGCGGATCGTCGGCTGGATCAATACTCTTCCGGAAGCAGGAGACAGGTCGACGAGCGATCGTGTTCCGTGATGATGTAGATCCGCTTCCCGCCGCCGACCTGGTAGCAGGATAGCAGGCGGAATCCCTGTTCGAGCGCCTCCTCGTTCGTCTGCTTGTCCTCCTCGCAAAGGTCGCCCCAGTCGCCGCAGTGGTGGCGGCGCAGGTAGGGTTGCAGGTCGATCCCGAGGGCGAGTGCTCCGGGCGTCGCGACGATCTGCCCGAGCGGGAAGCGTGGGTTCATGAGTCGGTAGGCCATGGTCGCCGCTCTGCCAGATCGGCACCCGATGTCCATGTCTAACTACGGCTTTCGTAGTGGCGACAAAATACCTCCGAAAGACATGGACGTGCCCACTCAGACTGGCAGATGAGGGATGATGAAACAACCATCCCGACCCCTGCCTGATAGAGAGTCCCTCAAGGATTTCTACCGCCACATCAACCTCGACGCCGAGCCGCTCCTCAATGCCCGGGAGGCCGCGCCGATCATCAACCAGGTCCTCGCCAAGGGCGACGTGACGGCGGTCACCTCACCGCTCTGCGGACGCACCGTCGGCCATGTCGTCTCCCTCGGCGACCGGGCCCTGTTCGTCGCCTCGAAGCTCGTCCCGGACGGCGTGTCGTTCCGGGTCACCGACGACTTCCGCATCCGGCTCGTCCGGAAGTCCACCCGCCAATTCGCCGCCGTGCTGATCCGCCGGGGACAGGACCGCCCGAGCTACGCGGGCGACGACTTCCGGTTCCGCAATCTCCACTGACATCCAACACCAACCACCACCATGAACTCCTACACCGCCGCCGAGATCGACGCCATGAGCATCGAAGAGATCGAACAGGTCGCCTCCATGTTGACCGAGGAGGCCCGCATCGAATGGGCCGGGGCCGGATACTCAGGCGAGTCCTACGAGACCCTCGGGATGAACGACGCCGAGCGCGAGATCAATCGCCGCAGCCGCTGACGCCCATCACCCACCACCGAGATCCATGAAACCTGAATCCGACATCCTCGACAAGGTCCGCAAGCTCCTCCGCCTGGCCGACCGCTCCCGCGGTGCCACCGAGAACGAGGCGAAGGTGGCACTCTCCAAGGCGCAGGAGTTGATGACCCGCCACAACATCGACTCCGCCCTGCTCCGCATGGAGGCCGGCGAGAAGGCGGGCATCGACGTCACCAAGGGGCTCTACGAACTGCCGAAGTCACTCAACCCGGCGGACATGCTGATCCTGTCCCTGCTCCAGTCGCACTTCAACGTGCGGGTCATCATGATGTCCGGGCACCGCAAGACGGCCGTGGACATCATCGGGGCACCCGAGGACGTGGACTTCGCCCTCTACGCCCTGACCTTCCTGCGGGAGACGTTCTTCCGCTGTTGGAACGAGTTCAAGAAGACGGCGTGGAATCCCGACCGGGCCTCCTACTACCGGGGCCTGCGTGACGGCATCCATGCCGAACTGACCGCCGCCAAGAAGCGGGCCGAGGATTCCTACGGCGACGGGGACCGGCAGACCTACGCGCTGGCCGTGGTCGACCAGAACGCAGCGATCACCCGCTACGTCGACGACCACTACGGAAAGCTCCGCAACCGGACCCAGCGCCGCCGCCGGGTTGATTCGGCGAGCTACTTCGCCGGGGAAACCAAGGGCCGGACGATCCGCATCAACCGCCCCCTCACCGACAGCGAATCATGAGCACGACATCCGAAGCCATCGCCGTCGTCCGGGTCGCCCATGCCGTCGCCGAGACGATCCGCGAACTCGGCCAGGTGCCCAGCGGCCACCTCTACGCCCGCCTGATGGGCGTCATGGAACTCGACCAATACGAGCAGGTCATCGGCCTCCTCGTGGATACCCGCCTCGTCGAGCGGGACCGCTCCCATCTCCTCCGCTGGATCGGACCAGCGGCCAACCCGAACCCCAACACCACATCGAAATGAACCAACTGCCACCAGCCCTCCAGCAGGGCATCACCAAGCTCGAACGCACCGGATACCGGGTCGTTCGCATCGTGCCGAATCCGCCCGAACACGGCGGCGGCTATGTCGCCTACCTCTGCAAACGGCTCCGCACCGGCCTGCGCCTGGCACAGGTCGAGATCGACGACGCCGGCGAGGTCACCGTCCACCGCTAACCGCCCGACGCCATGACCCGCACCCAAGCCCGCGAATGGATGATCCGCCACTGGTCGGCGGATGACGACGGCACCGACCTCGACTTCGACACCCTCGTGGACGCCTACCTGGCGACCTTCGGGCGGATGCCCGCCGAGGACGAGGACGCGTTCGGTGCCCTCAAGGCCCACATCCTTTCCACCCTCACCCCCACCGAAACCACCGAAATCGAAACCGCTCACTGAGCACCACCACCATGGACAAACTGTACTACATCGTCTGCGAAGACAACGAAACCACCCTGTTCGAAGGCCGCTACCAGGGACGCACCCGCGGAGCCGCCCTCAAGTTCCTCAAACAGTCCCTCGGCCGCAAGAGCCTCAACGGACTGGTCTTCACCATCACCGAGATCCCGGTCCCGCTGATCCGCGAGATCGTCGCCGAGATCCTCGCTGGCGGGGACGGCACCGGCGCGGCGAACGTCGTGCCCATCAAGGCCCCGGAGCCCACGCCCCCGGCGGGACGCTACGACGCCTTCGCCGAGACGGCTGAGCCCGACTCACCGCCCGCGGAGGCCCCGGCACCGAAGAAGCGGAAGAAGTCCGCCGCCAAGGTCGGCAATCCCGGCCACGGCGACGACCTTTGGAAGAAGGTCCGGACCCATTGGGAGAAGTGCGGCAACCTCAGCGAAGCCGCCCGGAAGTTCGGCCTCTCGCCCAACAGCGTGAAGACCCGCGCCCGCCGCGAGAACTGGAAGGGGGACGCATGAGCGACTGGACACCCAAGGTCGGCGAAGGTGCCACCGTCTGCCACTACTCCGACCGGACCGCCTGCACGGTCATCAAGGTCAGCGCGAGCGGGAAGACGATCCACCTGCGGGAGGACGTCGCCACCCTCGACGACTGGAAGCCCGAGATCGTCCCGGGCGGATTCGCCGGCCACTGTGTGAACAACGCGGACCAGCGCTACGCCTACCGCCCAAATCCGGAGGGGTGCGTCCATCGCGCATCCCTCCGGAAGGACGGGCGCTACCGGACCACCAACAACGAGCGGGTGATCCCCGGTCGCCACCACTTCCACGACTACAACTTCTGATGAAGGTGGAGGTCACCCGCTACCTGAAACCCGATGGCTACGCCTCGCGCTACTGGGCGGTGCTCGTCGACGGCGAATTGCTCGCCGTGACGGTCTACCGCAAGGGTGCCGAGGCGGTGGCCGACGCACTCACCAATCCCCATGTCACGACCCTTCAAGATTCTGCCGAAGCCGGCACCGGACCCGACAACGCCTCCCCTGGCGTGGCGTCCTACCGGACCCGATAACCTCTGCGGCCCCGCCGCGACCGTCGCCCGCCGCATGGTCGCCAAGGCCAGCCGCCTCAACGCCGATCCGAGCGTCCCGATGAAGCTCCTGCTCTACGGACCGCCCGGTGTCGGGAAAACCAGCATCGCCGACATGGTCGCCGCCGAGTTGGCCGGCTGCCCTCTCGCCATCGAGGAGTTCAACGGCAAGCTGGTCACCGTCGAGGTGGTGAAGCAGTGGATGTCCTGCCTCAACACCGGGTCGCTCTTCGGGGTCTACTCGGTGAAGATCATCAACGAACTCGACCGCTGCACCCGGGACGCCCAGGACCTGCTGCTCAGCTACCTCGACCGTCTGCCTCCCGGCCGCGCCGTGATCGGCACCAGCAACCTGCAACTCGACCTGCTCACTGAACGGTTCCAGACGCGCTTCCAATCAATCAAGCTCGGGGCACCGACCACCGAGGAAATCGCGGACCTGCTACGCCGCCACTGGCCCGTCGATGAGGCGACGGCACTGCGGATCGCAGTCGGCAGCGGAGGGTGCGTCCGGGCCGCGCTCGCTGATCTCGAAAGCTGGCTCGATGTCGGCGGGTGTTGACACCACCGGAACCGGCGATGGCCGATGATCCCAAAGCCCGCACCCTCGCCAACGGCATCGAGGTCTGGTGCAGCTTCGACAAGCTGGTCCCGGTGGGCGAATTGAAGCCCAACCCGCGAAACCCGAACACGCACCCGCAGCGCCAAGTCGAGTTGCTCGCCAAGAACATCCGCTACTTCGGATGGCGGCAGACGATCACCGTCTCGAAGCGCAGCGGCCTGATCGTCTCCGGTCACGGTCGCCTGATGGCCGCGAAGCACCTCGGCGTGGAGGTCGTCCCGGTGGACTACCAGGACTTCAACGACGAGAACGACGAACTCGCCGTGCTGGTCGCCGACAACCGCCTGGCGGAACTCTCGACCGTCGACCTCAACGAGCTGGAGAAGATCGCCGGGGAATGGAAGGCGACCGACTTCGACACGATCCTCGCCGGCTTCGAGCCCGCCGACCTCGATGCGCTCCTCAACCCGGACAGTGACGAGGAAGAAGAGGACGACGACCGCCACGACAAGGAACTCGACAAGAGCGAGGTCACCGTCGCGGTCGGGCTCTACCGGTTCCGCATCAGCCAGGACGACTTCGTCGCCTGGTGCGACCGCGTGAAGCAGGACGCCGGCTTCGACAAGGACTCGGTCATTCAGGAAATCCGCAACCGCCTCGACCTGTGAAGATCACGCTCGAATCCATCGACGCCATCCGGCCCTCGACCTACAACCCACGCTCCGCCGTCGCCGAGCGCCTCGACCTCATCGAACTCTCCCTGCGGAAGCTCGGCTTCATCGCCCCGATCTTCGCCGACGCGGACGGCGAGATCCTTTCCGGCCACCAGCGCCACCTCGTCGCCGAGCGGATGGGTGCCACCCATGTCCCGGTGTTCCGGACCAAGGCGCTCGATCTCGACCAGCGCAAGGCGCTCAACATCGTCTTCAACCGCGCCACCAACGACTTCGACTTCCACCACACCCCCGGCAAGGTCACCGCCGAACTAGAGTCGCTCGACATCCAAGCGCTCGCCGCCCGCATCCCTGACAAGGAGGTCGGCGGCGACGGCTTCCTGCGTTGCCTCAAGCCCGCGGAAGTCCCGGTGAAGGACCTCTGCAAGGCCAACGCCGGTCGCTGGATCCAGTATGCGCGGAACCTCGCCCGGACGCTCCACCGCCACGGCATCCTCATGCCCATCGTCTGCCGTGAGGATCTCACCGTCATCAACGGGGTCGGTCGCCTCGAAATGCTCGCCGAGAAGAAGGTCGTCGATGCCCCGGTCGTGTTCGTCACCGACGACGAGGCCGAGTTCGCCCGGGCCATGATGAACCTGCTCTCGATGGACTTCGACATCCACACTCGCTACGCCGACATGCTTCGGTTCAACTCGTTCCGGCGGGCGCGGCGGGTCCGGCGCGAACTCGGCAACGGATTCATCTTCGCCACCCATGGCGCGAAGCCGTGCCACACCTTCGACATCGGCAAGCCCGCCGACCGTGCCCGCTGGATCAAGGAACACGGGACCAGCATCCTCGACTTCGGTGCCGGTCACCTGACCGAGACTTTCCTCCTGCGACAGCAGGGCATCGACTGCACACCGTTCGAGCCCTATCGCCTCGGCCCCGGCGGCATCAATAAGGCCGAGAGCGTGGAGCTGACCCGCGAGTTCCTCGCGCAGGTCGCCGCGGGCAAGGAGTGGACCAGCATCTTCATCGCCAGCGTACTCAACTCCGTCCCGTTCCGCGAGGACCGCGAGCACATCGCCTGCATCTGTGCCGCCCTCTGCAAGCCGTTCACCAAGGTCTACGCCTGCGCGTCCTCGGCCGGCGAGTCGGGCTGGCGGCAGGTCAACGGAAAGGCGTTCATGAACGAGAGCAACGCCGGGAACATCGCGTTCCGCCTCGACTACGAACCGGGCATCCGGATCGGCGACTTCCAGGACAAGCCGAAGGTTCAGAAGTACCACACGACCCCCGAGTTCCGTGACCTGTTCGGCCAGTTCTTCCGCTCGGTGAAGGTCGACGATTTCTCGAACAACATCAACGCGGCCTGTGCCTCGGTCCGTTCGGTTGATATGGCGAAACTCCGCGCTGCCATCGAGTTCGAGTTCGACCTGCCGTATCCGGACGGCACCCGCATGGATCTCGTTCAATGCGCCATGGACGCCTTCTCCCAACGTCTTCAGACTGACCTGCTATGACTCCCGTTCCTGCCGACCCTGCCAAGATGGTGATCCTCCTCGACCTGAACTACACCCTGGTGGCGAACAACCCGGCCCGCGGGACGACCCCGCCGCGCATGGAGGCTCGCCTCGCCGCCGAGGAATACCGCCAATGGCTGGTCGAGCTGGTCCGGCCGCATACCGTGATCCTTATCACCGCCCGCCCGGCGACCTGGATGATGAAGACGCTCGACCGGATCGAGGAGAAGACCGGGTGGCGTCCCGACGATGCCTGCTTCGCGCCCAAGGGCTGGTGGAATCCGCCGGCCATCAAGGAGCACCTGCTTCGGAAGGACATCTTCCCGGTCCACGGCGAGGACGCCCGCTACATCGCCATCGAGAGCAATCCCCGGACCCGCGAGATGTATGCCCGGTTCGACATCCCGTGCTTCTGGGTGACGGAGGAAGGCACGTGCCTCACCGAGGGGACGCGGATCGTGAAGCGCCTGCCGCGTTGACACCCTCGACGCGGGCATGAGCGAGCACGACCACGTCATGCCCAACGGTCCCTGGCAATTCGACCGGGAGGTGACCGCCGCCTTCGACAACATGCTCCAGCGGTCGATCCCCCAGTACAACGCGATGCGGATGGTCACCTTCGAGGTCGGCCGGCGCTTCGTCCAACCGGGGACGACCATCATCGACATGGGATGCTCGCGGGGCGAGGCACTGCTGCCGTTCGTGTCCATCTTCGGCGCGGCGAACGACTACATCGGCCTGGAAATCAGCGAGCCGATGATCGAGGCGGCCCGGGAGAAGTTCGCGAAGCACCCGCACGGCGACCGCGTCACCATCCAGCCTGCCGACCTGCGGCACGAGTTCCCGGGCGTGACCTCCAGCGTCGTGCTCTCCGTGCTCACGCTCCAGTTCACCCCCATCGAATACCGCCAGCGGATCATCCGGCGGGTGTTCAACTCGCTCGCTCCCGGCGGTGCCTTCATCCTGGTCGAGAAGGTCCTTGGAGCGACCTCCGAACTCGACGACGCTTTCGTCGACCTGTTCCTCGCGATCAAGAAGCAGAACGGCTACTCGGAAGCCGAGATCGACCGCAAGCGACTGTCCCTGGAAGGCGTGCTTGTCCCGGTCACCGCTCGTTGGAACGAGGACCTGCTCCACGAGGAGGGCTTCCGCTCGGTCGATTGCTTCTGGCGACACCTGAATTTCGCTGGCTGGGTGGCGGTGAAGGCGTAGCGGCGGTAGCAGAGGGTGAACGACCGGTCGAATTGAGCTTGGCGACTCCCTGCACTGCACATACGCAAGGTCAGATTGTGATCCTCACAGGAAGCGGGGATCTACATACTCTGAGTCCAAGCAAGAAATGGCAGCTCCGTCCGACAACGAAACATGGCTGATCGAGGCCGGGGATGAAGTCATCGAGAAGAAGTCGATGTCCGGCATGGAGGGACTCAGCGCTGGAGAGCGACTCATCTATTGCCTCTGGGTTGCCGACTACAGCATGCGGAACGGTGGAGACTTGATGGCAGGAGCCGACCTCTACCCGCCGTTCTACGCGGAAGCGGCACAGCTATCCGATGCACTTGGCCTTTGGTTCACGGCGGACACGTTCGCGCTTCCGAAGGACGAGTTTCAGCGCCACTATTTCGATCGCTTCGAGCGAATCTGTGATGAAGTAAGATCCTCGTGACGCCATACCTTCGGGTAGCTCGGTGCGCTGGCTTGACACCCCCGCGTCGGCGTGGAGCCGAAGGAACTGTCACCGGACGTCGCGGGCAAGATCCTCGACGCCGACTTCCAGAACATCGTCAAGAAGGTCGCGGCGGGGAAGCCGCTGACCGTCGCCGAGCGGGCGCGGATTGAGGCCCGGGCCGCCGGCAGCACCGAATCGACCGCGTACGCCAAGACGAAGGTCGAGCTGGCCGATCTGCTCGGCGTCACACGCCGGACCCTGAACTCGTGGCAGAAGCTCGACGGTGCCCCGGCTCCGCTCTCGAACGGCATGTGGTCGGTTGCCGAGTGGCGGGAGTTCGTCCGGCTCCGCGGATTGAAGGGTGCCACCAAGGCGGGCGTGAACGAGGAAGCGTTGAAGGCCCGGAAGCTCCTGGCGGAGGTCGAGGAACGGGAACTGCGGATCGCGATCAAGAAGGGCGAATACGTCCCGCTCCACAAGGTCCGCGAGGAATGGATCGGGCTCGTCGCCCAGGCGACCTCGGTCCTGCGCGCCAAGTTCGAGAACGAGCTTCCGCCCGTCCTGTCCGGTCTCGACGCCACCGGCATCCAGCGCGAGTGCCGGAAGGCGATTGATGAGGTCTTGCGCTGCCTCCACGAATCATGAAGGCGCTGCACGACATCTGGCGTGAGGCGTGGCAGCCGCCCGACCGCCGACCGGCCTGGGAGTGGTGCGAGGACTACATCGAGGGCATCCCGTATTCTCCCAATCCCGGCCGCTTCCGCTCGGAGAACTCCCCCTGGATCCGCGAGGTCATGGAGGCCATCGTCGATCCGCGCATCCGGCTCGTCTCGATCATCGCGTCCGTCCAGTCGTCGAAGACCACGGCACCGGAGCTGACGCTCTGCTACATCATCTCGAACCTCCCCGGGCCCGCGCTGTGGCTCGACCAGACCGACGAGGACGCCCGGGACTACTCGGAGGCGCGGCTCCAGAAGCTCTTCGACCAGTGCCAGCCAGTCGCCCGCCTGATGCCCACCGGCATCCACCGCCACAAGCGGAAGAACAACGCGATCCACTTTAACAACGGCATGACGCTCTGGATCCTCGGGGCCTACAACAAGACGAACCTCCAGCGCCGTTCGATCCGCTGGCTGATCGGCGACGAAACCTGGCGCTGGCCCGAGGGGCACATGGCCGAGGCCGAGGCGCGGGTCACCGCCTTCGGGTGGCTCGGCAAGTGCATCTTCATGAGCCAGGGCGGCGAGGAGGACGACGACACCCACCGAAAATTCCTCACCACCGACCAGCGCGAGTGGACCTTCGCCTGCCCGAAATGCCACCACCGGCAGGCGTTCAAGTGGGAGAACGTCGAGTGGAGCAAGTCGGCCAAGGACGAGTTCGGCGAGTGGGATTTCGACGAGGTCCGGCGCACCACCGCGCTTCGTTGCGAGTCATGCAACCACTACTTCGAGGACGGCGACCGGACCCGCCGCGAGTTGAACGCTTCCGGGCAGTTCGTGAAGAAGAACCCGAAGGCGTCGGCCGAGAACGTCGGCTTCCATTGGAATGCTTTGTGCGCGATGAGCTGGGGCCAGCTCGCCGAGCTCTACCTGCGGGCGAAGGCGGCGGCGCGGAAGGGCGATGTGACCCTGCTCCAGCAGTTCTACCAGAAGCGGCTTGGGCTGCCGTGGCGCGAGTATGTGGAAGACTACAAGCTCGAGATCATCAAGTCCGGCTACAAGCGGGGCGAGAGCTGGGAGGAGGAGGGTGCCGTCGATCCCCGGACCGGTGGTGTGCTGGCGGCTCCGCTGCCTGAGCGGAAAGGGCTGATCCCGTTGCGTTTCCTCACCGTCGACTGCCAGATGGATCACCTGTTCGCCGTCGTCCGGTCATGGTCCGCGGACGGATCGAGCCGCCTGGTCTGGAACGAGCGGATCCTGACCTTCGCCGACATCGAGGTCATCCAGGAGCGCTTCGACATCCACCCGAGCCTCGTCTTCCTCGACGCCGGCTACGCGACCTACGACGTCTATCGCGAGTGCGCCAAGCGGGGGTGGGTCGCGCTCATCGGTGACCGCCGCCCGGTCTATGCCCACAAGAGCCGAGACGGGAAGCGCATCCAGCGGTTCTATTCGCCACGCCGGAAGGTCGTGCTGTCCCACCGCCAGTTCTGCCACGTCCACTACTGGAGCAACCTCAACATCAAGGACACGCTCGCCCGGCTGCGGCGGAATCAGGACCCAGCGGCCGGGCCCACCTGGGAGGTCCCCGACGACATCGACGACGACTACCTCGCCCAGATGGAGAGCGAGCAGCGGATCAAGGAGAAGGGCCAGTGGATGTGGAAGCAGATCGGCAGCCGCCCGAACCACTACTTCGACTGCGAGGCGATGCAGGGCGCGGCGGCGACCATGCTCAAGATCGTCGGTCGGGAGTCGGTCGCGCAGGCCGATGTCGTTGACACCCCGGACGGGGAGTCATGAAGACGATCCTTCTTTTCGCCACCGTCGCCGCCACCGCGTTCCTGACCTCTTGCTCCGCCATCCATGGCGTGAGCGGCCGGGTCGTCACCGAAGACGGCGAGTTCGTCGTCCAGCCCGACGGCCGCATCGAGATCGTGATCGATGCCCGCTCGGGGAAGTGACCGCAGGTTGACGCCTACGCCGGTGCATGAGCAAAGAGATGTGGAAGAAGATCCAGTCGTTCCTCGGAATTGCGGTCGACGGAATCCCGGGCAAACAGACGGCGAATGCGGTCGCGACGAAGCTCGGGATCATCGAGCCCGCCCCAACCTTCGATTCCCGCTCCGAGAGGAACATCGTCACCCTCGTTCCCCGTGCCCAGGCGAAGGCCCGCGAATGGCTGGCCCGATGCCGTGCCGAAGGGATCAACGTGAAGGTCATGTCCGGCCTGCGGACCTACGAGGACCAAGCAGCACTCTACGCCAAGGGGCGCACCGTTCCCGGCCCCAAGGTGACCAACGCCAAGCCTGGCTACTCATGGCACAACTTTGGCGTGGCGTGGGACTTCGTCGTCTTCGATGCCAACGGCCAACCGCTCTGGGACAGCCCGCTGATGGACCGCTGCGGGGTGATCGGCGAGGAACTCGGTCTTGAATGGGGCGGACGCTGGAAGCGCTTCCAAGACAAGCCACACCTGCAACTCAAGACCGGGCTCACGCTCGCCCAAGCGCGCCAACTCCGGAGCGATGGCGAGCAGATCGCCTGAGCGTTGACATCCACTGGAGAGCATGGCCCGAGGTCTTTTCGTCGTTGGATTCACGGTCGCCGAGGTGCTGGCGATCCAGGCACGCGCCAAGGAACTGCTCCTTGAGGGCAAGACGATCATGAACTGGTCCGACGCCGAAACGTCGGCCTCGAAGCAGTTCACGATGCCGGTCGACCAGGTCCTCGACGAATGCGCCCACGCGCTGCGCCTGCTCGATCCCGAGACCTACGGCAAGGCGCGGATCGCCAGCACCTCCTTCATCGACGGCCACCTGCCGAAATGACCTCGCTGAAATCCATCGCCCGCCGCTGGCTGCCCCCGGTCCTCGTTCCGAAGGCCTGGGGCTCGCCGTTTGAGGCGGCGAACTGGTCGCCCCGGCGCGGGTCGGTGCCCGGCATGGCGCCCACCGACGCGAAACAGGAACTCACCTCGGGCGTCCGCTCGGAGCTGGTCCGCAAGTCGCGCTACCTCCACAAGAACTCGGGCTTCGTCCGGGAGCTGGTCGCCAACATGGCGATCTACTCGACCGGCGACGGGATCCGCGTCCAGGCGCAGTCGGCGGACCCGGAATGGAACCGGAAGGCGGAAGCCTACTTCAACCTGTGGTCGGCGAGGTGCGAGGTGACCCGCCGGTTCTCGTTTGAGGAATGCCAGTCGATGATCTGCCGCGGGGTCGACGTGGACGGCGAATACTTCATCCACAAGACGCGCGACAATCAGGGCGAGCCACGCCTCCAGTTGATCGAGTCGCACCGGATTGGCGACGAATGGGGCTCGACCGACACGATCGATGGAATCGGATTCGATGCCGTGGGGGCACCCGCGTTCTACCGCATCCTGGAGGATGGCGGGAAACATCGCGACCTCCCGGCCCCGGCCGTAATCCATGTCTTCGAACCGGATTGGGCCGGCGGCGTTCGCGCTCATCCGACGATCCAGCACTCGATCAACCACATCCTCGACGAGATCGAGCTCCTCGCGCTTGAGAAACATGCGGTGAAGGACAACGCGGACGTGGCCCGGGTGCTCAAGATGGCCCGGGGCGAGATTGACGATAGCGGTGACTTCGTGGTCGGCGGCACCGCAGCGGGCGGAGAATCGAGCGATCCCGCCAGCCTGCAGAAGATCGTCGGCGGCAAGCTGGTGAAGCTCGAACCAGGCGAGTCGCTCGACAGCTTCCAGAGCAACCGGCCGTCTCCCACCTTCACCGGCTTCCTCGAACACCTGCGGCGGGATTCCGCACTCGGGATGATTCCGTTCGAGTTCGCGGCCGATTCGAGCAAGGTCGGTGGCGCGGGCGTCCGGCTCATCGTCGCCAAGGCGGACCGGCGCTTCTCGTTTCGCCAGATGATCCTCGAGCGCCGCTTGATCCGCCCGGTCTGGGCGTGGGTCATCGGCGATGCCATCGAACGTGGACTGCTGCCGGCCGCTCCGAACTGGTGGAAGATCTGCACGGTGCCGCCGAAACGGGTGACGGTCGATGCCGGCCGCGAGGCCCAGCAGAACCGCGCCGACGTCGAGATGGGCCTCAAGACCCTCAGCGATCACTTCCAGGAACTGGGTGCCGACTTCGGCGAGGAGATCGAACGCCGTGCAGCCGACGCCCGGCTCATTCTCCAGACTGCCGAGCGATTTGGGGTGCCCGTCGAAATGCTCTGGAAGCCGGCCTCGTTGACATCAGGCGCAGGGCGTGAGTCCGGTCCTGCTGCAAAATCGTGATTGGTTGATCGAGCCCGACGCGCTTCGGGCAATGGCCGCGTCCGCCGAGGAGGCCCGCGGGCGTGATACGTCCTCGCTGTCGAAACCGGGCAGCCCGCTACTCCAGGTCGAGGACGGGATCGGCACGGTCGCCATCGAAGGACCAATCCTCCGCAAGCCCGACATCTTCGCCCGGATCTTCTTGGGCGCGACGGACTCCGAGGAGATCGGCACCGCAATCCGTGAAGCCACCGGCCGCGACGACATCCGCGCCGTGTTCCTGGACATCGATTCTCCCGGCGGCACGGTGGCCGGCACGCCCGAACTCGCCGCCGCGGTGTCGGCGCTCAACGACCGCAAGCCGGTCTATGCCTTCTCGTCCGGCCTCATGTGCTCGGCGGCCTACTGGATCGCCAGCCAGGCCCGCGCCATCTACGCCACCCCCTCGGCCCGGGTCGGATCGATCGGGGTCGTCCAGGCGGTCATCGACGACAGCGCCCGGCTTCACGCTGCCGGGATCAGGGTCGAGGTCTTCGCGGTCGGGAAATACAAGGCGATGGGGGCTCCGGGCACGCCGCTCAACGAGGACCAGCGCGAGCTGATCCGAGGCAACCTCGCGGAGACCGCCGCCGACTTCCATGCGGCCGTGCTTTCCAAGGGCCGGAAGGTCCCGGCCGAGGCGATGGAGGGGCAGACCTTCAGCGGCAGGCAGGCCCAGCGCTTCAACCTCGCGGGCATGGTCCCGGACCGCGCCGAGGCGATGCGGCGCCTGCGCGTATACCACGCCGCAGTTGACACCGGGACTCGGGCAATGAGCACCGCTCTCGAAGACCAACTCGCTGAAGCCCGGACGCAGATCGAATCGCTGCAATCGGAAAATCAACAAGGCACCGTCCAACTCACGGAAGCCCGGACCCGGATCGCCGACCTCGAACGCGACCAGCAGGCGCAGGCCGACCTCCTTACGGAAAGCGCGGCCCAGGCCGAGTCCCTCCGCGGCGAGGTCGAACTGCTTTCCGCCGAAGTCGAAACGCTCAAGGCCGAGCGCGACAGCGCCACCGGCGAGGCGGAAGCACTCCGAAAGCAGGTCACCGACCTCCAAGCATCCCAAGCGGAATTCGATGGACGCCTTCAGGCCGAGGTCGCCCGAGTGGTCGCCTCGACCGGAACCGACACCCCGGCCCGGGTGCATCCCGCCGGTGACCAGGAGCAGGCCGCAGACCTTCACACTCGCTTCGCCGCAATCACCGACCCGGCCGAGCAGACCGCCTTCTGGCGCAAGCTCACCCCGGACCAACAGGCCCTCATCCTCAAGCACCAGGGCTGATCACCAACTCCGATCCTTTCACCTACCCGAATCCTCAACTGAACCATCGCCATGTCGAACACCCTCACCAACGTCAAGGACATCAAGGTCGCCCAACGCGCGCTCCAGCCGTTCATGGCGAACCTGCTGCCCGTCAGCGCGTTCTCGACCGACTTCAGCCCGCTGCCCGCCGACAAGCTCGACACCGTGCGCGTGCCGCTGGTCGGTGCGCCCAGCGAGTCGAGCGACTTCGCCGGGGACTACTCGGCCAATGCCGACTCGACCGTCACGGTCGTGCCGGTGGTCCTGAACCGCCACAAGTACAAGACGGTCCACGTCACCGCCCGCGAGTCGGCCGAAACCGCGCTCAACGTGCTGGAAACCCTCGTCGAAGCCGCCGCCCAGCAACTCGCCCAGGACGTGCTCCTCGATATCTTCACCGAGATCACCGCCGCCAACTTCGGTTCGCCCGGCATCTCGGCGCTGGCCGCGTCGAACTTCGACTACAAGAAGGTGCTCGGCCTCCGCGAGGCCTGCGGCAACGCCAAGATGCCGCCCAACCCGCGGGCGCTCGTGCTCGATGCCGGTTACTACACCAACCTGCTCGCCGACGACGTGGTCGCCAAGAGCTTCAACCTGAACCTCAACGCGCCCGCGGTGACCGAAGGGATGGTGAAGCGCATCGCCGGCTTCGCCCTGCACGAGACCACCATCCTCCCGCCCGACCACGCCGAGAAGCTCGTCGGTTTCGCCACCCACTCGAGCGCCATGGCCGTTGCCATGCGCTACCTGCAGCCGGTGGCCGACTACCAGCAGGCCGGCGCGGTCACCGACCCGCAGACCGGAATGACCTTCGGCTACCTGCGCTTCACCGACACCCGTGCCAACAAGGTCTTCGTGACGCTCGAATGCCTCTACGGCTTCGTCGCCGCCAAGACCGACGCCCTCAAGCGCATCGTGAAGCCGTAACCCACTCCCAACCGACAACACCATCATGATTCCCTTCAGCAAAACCGGCGACGCCGGCAGCACCCTGAGCCACGTCGTCATCCCCGCGGGCGGCCGCGACCGGATCCGCGTCCAGTATGTCAGCGTCACCTCCGACAAGGCGGCGTCGCTCCTCACCCTCCGGGCTTCCGGCCGCGCGTCGGTCGTCACCGCCGACAGCGCCTCGAACCAGAAGGTCATCAACGCCGCACCCTACGCCGGGGCCGCCCAGGACGACGTGGTCGTGCTGTTCAGTCTCGCCACCGGAACCGGGGTCCGCGGGGTCGTGGATGCTGTCGATGCCGAGGCCGGAACGATCACCCTCAAGGCCAACCTCGGCCTGGCCCTCGCCCCCGGCGATCAGGTCCACCTGATGGCCGCGCAGGGTCAGATCCCGGTCGGAGCCACCACCAAGGAAGCGACCGCACCCACCGTCTTCGCCACCTCGGAGGGACCCGCGCTCCTCGAACTCGACGGCACCTCCGCCTGCCGGATCAACCTGGTGGCCGGCGAGTATTCCTGACCTTCCGTCGTTGCCTTGGCTGGTCGGCACCCTCTCCGGGAAACCGGAGGGGGTGTTTCTTTGACAGCCTCCACCGGACATGAGCCTCGACTCGGAAATCCTCGCCGACCTGCGCCAGCTCCTGACCGAGCATGGCGTCCAGGCCCGCTGGAACGGAATCGATCTGCTCGTGCTCGTCAGCCGGGTCAGGCGCGACCAGCAGATCGACCTGGGAGGATTCATGGACACTCCCGACTTCAGCCTGCGGGTTCCGAAGACCGCGTTCCCGGGGGAGCTGCCGAAGTTCGGCGAGCGGATCCAGGTCGACGGCGACGACTACCGGATCGTCCAGGTCTCGAATCACCCACGCTCTCCGCTCCTGACCCTCAGCCTCTCCACCACCGATGAGTGACGACTCGATCAAGTTCACCGCGAAGCTCCGCGGCGGCAGCGACGTGGCGCGCCTGCTCAACCGCTACCCTGAGAAGGTCGGCCGCACGCTGGAATCGCTCGTGAAGCAGGAGGCCCGCGGGCTCGCCGTCGAACTGGCCCGGAACACCCGGCCGTTCGGGTTCTCGCAGAAGGCGAAGAAACGCGGCGAGAAGGCGGTGGCCGGCGACATCCTCAAGGTCTTCGTCACGCCCGACCAGGCATACGAGAGCGCCCAGGCTGCGGACTCGAGCCAAGCCGACCGGTTCTGGGCCCACATCCAGAACCGGCGATTCGCACGGGCGCGGCAGGCACTCGCCGAATCTCCCTCGAAATGGAAGCACCTCCCGGTCGGCCGCCTCGACCCGAAGCACCACCAGGAGAGCCGGACCGGCCACTACGCGAACGTCACCCGGCGCGAGCCCGCCCAGATCGTCACGAGCCGGAAGGCGCTCGACACCTACATCGCCAGAATCCAACGGCGGGTCGGCTTCGCCAAGGGTGCCTGGATCAAGGCGGCGAAGGCGATCGGGGGCCGGGTCCGGGGTGCCGCTCAGTGGGCGACTCGTCATCGGAAGGCCCCGGGGAGCGCCACAGTGAAGACCGGTACCAAACCGTCGGTCACGCTGATCAGCCGACTCGGCTACATGGACGACGTGCTGACCGAAGCCGGCATCAGGCTCGCGATGGAGGTTGCCGCCGGTCGATTGCGGCGGGCGCTGGCCACCTCGCTGCAGAAGATCAACGACCGGACGAAGCGGAGGCTGCGAAAGGCCGGATGACAGCTGCCAGCTTTACTTCTCCTTGATCGCCACGGCTTTGCCGACAACACCGTCCGCATCCATCAGTACGAGATTCTTTTCCTCATCGAGGATCCAGTAGTCTCGTGATCCTCCGGGCTCAACCGGCCGGACAACCACTTTCTCGCCATCCCGCTTTGCGGTAACCGCCTTCTCAAGGGTGCTCTCCTTGGAGAAAACGTACTGAAGCGTGAATCCGGTCTTGGTTCGATATAGCACAAAAACAATTCCCGGCGGCGCGCTGTAATCCCATCGCCCGATCACCTCAGTCGCCCCATCAGGTGCTTTTGCCTGTGCAGCGCCAGCGGGTTCTTTGGGCGTCCCGAGAATCTGAATCTTGAGTTCCGGATTGTAATGGGAACTGGCCCATGCCCCTGCGCCAACCTTCTGCTCTGGAAGGTAGTAGAGAATAAAGGTTCTTTCGAACTTCGTAGGTTTCATCGCCTTGATCTCTCCTGCTATCTTTCTCAGCTCCTCTTCGGCGACCTTCTCGACGAGGCGGACGTCGACCGAGCGCTTCACTCTTCCAGACTCCGTGTCGGAGATGATCGAGTAGAGTTTGCCCTCATCTGCCGCTGACAGGGAAAAGGAACCTCCAACAACCAGGACGAGCACCGCCAAAAAACGCCTATTCATAATGGTGGAAACTCACCGAGAACCACTCCACAAGTCAAGACGCGACAACCAACCCGGCACTGGCTCGGCCATGGTTGACGCCAGCGCCCCGGCCAGATGCCCAACCTGATCGAAGACGCCCTCGCCTCGAAGCTGGCCGCATGGCTTGCGGACAACCGCCCCGAGGCCCTGCCAACCTCCGTTCCGATCCATGTCGCCAACCGGGACGAACTGCGGACGCGGCCGTGTGTCGTGCTGGCCACCTCCGACACGAAGCCGGTCTCGGGGGCACGGCACACCGCCCGGATCAAGCTCGATGTCCATCTGTTCAGCCAGGTCGATGACACCCCCGCGGAGACGAGCGCCGTGTGGGCCTGCGAGCTGGCGCGACTGCTCGCGGGCGTGGCGGCGATTCAGGCGGATCTGAACGACGACACGTTCTGCCTGCATGACCTCCTGCTCCGCGATTCCACCACCGTCCCGGATGAATCCCGGGGCCGCGAAACGGTGGTCAGCTACGAGGCGGTCGTTTCCGCGGTGTGACGGTTGACATCCAGGCAGCGGTCAAATGGCCGCATCGCTTCTGGGCACGACCGGCAACTGGGGCATCCCCCAGGACGAGGCCGGTATCCTGATCACCGACCTGTCGTTCGATTTCTCCAACCAAGAGAAGCCGGTACTCGACAAGGGCGGCGAAATCATTGGCCTCGCGCTCTACCAGGAAATGGCCGAGGTGAAGCTCTCGGGCCTCGTGTCGAAGGACACCCCGTTCTCCGGAAAGGTTGGAGCCGCTCTCACGCTCGCCAATACCGTGCCCGGTCACCTCAACGGCAGCGGCGGCACCACCATCGTCAACCAGATCTCCCGAAGCCTGAACAACGAGGACTTCGAGAAGATCGACATCACCGCCAAATACTACCCGTTCGTCGCGGCGGGAGGCGGGTCCTGATCACCACCAACTGAGATTCCGAGATGAACGCCGTATCCCACCTGTCCTCCACCGCCACCAGCAATACCTGCCTTGCCGCCGCGCTGACCGCCGTCGGCATCCCGCTCGCCGCTCGGCCCTTCGTCCGCGTCGTCGGTGACGGCATCAATGGCGAACGGGTCGTCTGGTTCTTCGAGCCGCAGAGCCCCGATGGAACCTACCAGACCAAGGATCTCATCGAGGCCTGGAACAACGACGCCTGGCACATCGCCAACCCGGAGCACCCGTTCGCCTATATCAAGTGCGCCCTGCTCAATCGGGAGCGCCTGGTCGACAAGGTGAAGCGGGACGTGCCACTCGGCTGCGTGAAACGCCGGGGCAAGATCGCTCTCATCCCTCTCAACGCCTCGCCTCGCACCGAGGAGATCATTCTTCGCCACCTCTGATCCTATGGACGACCGCGACTCACTCCTGTCGTCGGCCTTTCATGAGGTCGAGACCGTCGTCGGCGGACACACGATGCGTGCGCTCTCGCTAGCCAGCTACGATGTCCTGCTCCGCACCGGCAACCCGCTCGTGAAGGGTGAAATGCCCGAGGAGGGAACGCCCGAATTCACCTCGGCGCTGATGGGCTTCGTCTATGCCCATTGTGCCCCGTGGCCCGAGGTCGTGCGCGCCTCGTTCGATGACCAACGCTTCCGTGAGGAAGCTCTGATCTTCTGCGGAAGCCTGACGCCGGCCGATTTCCAGACCGCGTTCAAGCGCCTGGAGGAACAGTCGAAGGAACTGGAGGCGGCACAGGTTGATCCCGTGCCGGGTGTCGGAAAAAAGCCCCTCCCTGCGACGAGCCCGGCTTCCTAGCGGCCCAGGTCTTCGCCCTCGCCGCCGAAACCGGATGGACCGAGACGCACATCCTGCACCTGCCTTTGGCGCGGCTCGCCCAGTACCAGCACTGCCTGCTGCGCCGGAATGCGGTCCGCACCCACTGGAGTTCATCGGGATCATCCGGCATGAGCCTGAAGGACCAGATTGCCCAGCTCCGGTTGCAGTGGCGGCAGTCGGTTGACGCTGACCCGGAATCATGAGCGCCCTGACCGTCACCCTCGGAGCCGACATCACCGCGCTGCGGCGGGCGATGGCCGGCGCGACCGATCTCGTGGCATCGTCGGCCCGCCGGATGAGTCGGCTGACCGGCGCCGGCCTCGCCGGACTCGGCAAGGGTGGTGCCCTCGCCCTGCAGAAGGGATTCGCGCTCACCGGCACGGCGCTCAAGGCTGGCATCGGGACTGCCCTGGCAGGAGGGGCGGCTGCGGTCGGGGCCGGGGTGAAAGCGGTCAATGCCGCCGCCGACTTTGAACAGACCCAGGTGGCGTTCACCACGCTCATCGGCGACGCACAGAAGGCCGAGGAGACGCTTCTCAAGCTCCGCGAACTCGGAGCACAGACGCCGTTCGAGTTTCCGGAGCTGGCCGACGCCGGCCGCAAACTCATCGCGTTCGGTGAGGGGGCCGACACCGTGCCCGAAACCCTGCGGCGCATCGGCGACGTGTCCGCGGGCATCCAGGCACCGGTCAACGAGATCGCGGAACTCTACGGCAAGGCGCGGGTCCAGGGACGGCTGTTCGCCGAGGACATCAACCAGCTCACCGGACGGGGCATCCCGATCATCGGCGAGCTGGCAAAGCAATTCGGCGGCTCGGACTCACAGGTGAAGAAGCTCGTCGAGTCCGGGCAGGTCGGGTTCCCGGCCATCGAGCAGGCATTCATCTCTCTCACCTCCGAGGGCGGGAAGTTCCACGGCATGATGGCAGCACAGAGCCAGACGACCACCGGCCTGTTCTCGACCCTCAAGGACGCCATCAACGAGACGTTCCTGATCCTCGGCCAGCCGATCAACGATGCGATCCGTCCCCTCATCGCGGAGGCCATCGGACTCGTCCAGAAGCTCGCGCCAATGGCGAAACGGGCGGGCGGGGCGGTCAAGAACGCAATCCAATTCGTGATCGCCGCCTTCAAGAGCGGCCAGATGCTCGACCTGATCGCGACATCCCTGAAGCTCGGCTTCACCGAGGCGATCAACTCGCTGGTGAACGGCTTCCGCGTCGCGGTCGGCTTCCTATGGAACGCGCTCACCGATGGATCGATGTGGTCGAACCTCGGCAAGCTCTACATCGGCATCGCGATCAAGTTCTACAACAAGATCCTCCGGGGCATGGAGACGGTGATCAACTTCATCGCCGCGGGCATGGAGTGGGTCGGCGGCCTGCTGGTGAAGCAGCTCCTCAAGATTCCGGGCATGGACAAGCTGCTCGGTTTCGGCCCAGAGGACGTGAACACGAACTTCGGCGACCTGTACCGCAGCCGTCAGGACGGGAAGTTCTTCGGCCTCGACCTCGACGGCATGGAGAAGTTCGGGGACCAACTCACCGGTGAGGGGGCGTCGGGACTTGGCGAGCGACTGGCGGCCGCAGCGGCGAAGGCCATCGAGGATAGCGCCGCCAAGGGGGAGTTCATCGACACTTCCGGGATGCAGGACAAGCTCGTCGGCATCATCCAGACGATCCGCAACGCCATGCCCAAGCCGGATGACGCCAAGGAGGCCGCGAGCAAGGTCGCGGAGGCAACCGCCGCCGGGACGAATCAGAGGCTCAATACCCAGCAGCCCGGACTTGCTCCGATTGTGACCTCGCTCGGCAAGGTGGGTGGTGGCGGTTACTCGTCCGGCGCCCTGGACGCCCAGCGCGAGAACAACCGTCTCACGGGTGAGACGAACCGGCTCCTCCAGGAATCCAACCGTCACCTGAAGAAGCTCGGGAACGGAGGCACCCTGACGGCCACGTTCGGTTGACGCCATGCCCCGGCCAAGATGCCGAGACACGTTGCCATCCAGCCGGGACGCCTCTACCCGCAGCCGGGATACTCCGTCCAGATCGACAAGGAGGGCAAGTGGACCGCCACCCAGATCTTCCTGTGCCACCGCAACTCGGCCGTGGCTCTCATGCCCCGACCGGGCACGCCACACCCGGAGATCCCGTTCATCACGATCTCCCAGGTCAGCGCCAGCATCACCGAGGGTGACCTTGCGGAGATCACCTGCAACTACGCCGGGGCCGAGGAAAAGGATGACGAGGACGAGAAGGCCAACGCGGTCTACACGATGGGCCTGTCGCTCAGCGAGGAGCCGATCCTCACCCACCAGCGCTACAAGAACCTCGAGGGCAAGGAGCGTGAAGCCCTCCAGATGATCCTCGCGGGCAAGGAGAAGGACGACCAGGGCAACAAGCTCAAGGACAAGATCGAGAGCGAGCGCGGCAAGGAGGTGCTGGCCAAGATCGAGCGCGGCCAGACGAGCTACTACAGCCCGCGGGTGACGTGGCGGGAAAGCTGGGTTCGCGACAAGCCGGCCGCCGCCGGGGAACTCAACGACATCGGCAACATCGCTGATCCGTCAGGTCCGGCACCGAATCTCGCAGGTGGACGAAACTGGCTGCTCAACGGAGTCACCCAGACCCAGGAAGGAAAATCGTTCCGCCTTGAGATGGAATGGCTCGCCAGCGACCGGGGCGGCTGGGACCCGGAAATCTACAAGGATCCATGAACCGGCTCCCGCAGAAGAAGAAGCGTGGCGATCCGATCCTCGCGGAGGACTGGAACACGCTGCTCGATGCCATCGCGGCCCGCACCCCGCGCCCGGGGAACGGTCTGGAGCTGATCGCGTCGTCCGGCGGCTTCGCCTACTCGCAGCCGTCGAACCTGATCATCCCGCGCCAGTCGCTGCCCCCATTCGCGGTGATCGGCATCGAGAAGCCAGCCGAAGACGAGGGCGACACCTACCAGGTCATTATCAAAGAGGGCTGGGTCATCGAGCGGAAGCCGAAGACCGGGGACAAGCCGAAGGTGAAGTTCCACATGCCTGAGTCGCTGGAGGCAGAGAAGCTCAACGCCACTCCACGCCCGAAGACCCCGATGGCCTTCAACGACCTCCTATGGTGCAAGATCAAGACCAACGTGAAGGGCGAGATCACCGAGGCCCCTCAGATCGTGGTCGCACCCGAGGGCGAGGACGGGGAGATCGTCCTGGAGGGCTCCGACGAGGCCCACTACCAGCCGGAGGATCCATCGGAGTCGGGCATCGAGGGCGAATACTACGTGAAGCTCTTCAAGCTGGAGGACGATGGCGGCACTCCCCAGGTGAAGGTCTACCAGCAGAGCGACATCGAACACTGGGCGCAGCTCTGGACGGGCGAGAACATCGGGGGCGGGGCGGGCATCTACAAGCGACACAACGAAGCCGCGAACATCTTCCAGTTCCGCAGGGTCCGGGGCGACTACGGGATCAACGAAACGGAGGCTGCCAACGAGGTGGAGCTCGACTTCCTGGCCGAGAATGTCGGTGAGGGTTGCCCGGTGTGGGTCGAGCCGGTGGACGACCAAGGCCAGCCCGAAGCCGACCCTCCGGACGGTCCCGCGAAGTTCCGCTCGATTGCCGGTCGCCTGTCTCAGCCGCAGATTCAGGTCGAGTGCGAGGCGGCGAATCCAGGTGATCCACTGCCCGAGACGATCCGCGTTGTCGGCAACAGCGTCGACGGGGCGATCCTCCTCGAAGAGGACGAGGAGTCGACAGACCTGGTCCGCTGGCAGGACGGCCTGGTCACCACCCCCGGTGAGAAGACGCTCAAGGTGGAGGAGTTCAAGGTCTGCGTGGACGGGTATCCCGAGACTCGGAAATTCGTCGTCGTTCCCTGACCATGGCCCATCTCATCGCACCAATCACCGTCGAGGGCATCGAAATGTGCTGCGATCCGGTCACCCGGCGCACCATCGAGATCCTCATCGAGGCGGCCAATGCCATCGGCCCGAACGAGTGGGAGATCTACCGGGCGAACGCCTACGGGGACTCGGAATCAAACCCGAGCGCCGAGAGCGAGGAACCGGTCAGCGGTACGGTGGTCTTCGGCGTGTGCTGCGGCACCCAGATCGTGCTGGAGGTCTGGGGCGAGATCGAGATCCTCAACACCGGCTACGACTGGCTGGAGGTCCGGCTCAACGGGGCGCGGGAGTTCTACCACGAAAGCACCGAGGTCACTGACGCCGACCCGTGGGGCAAGGTCGCGGTCGGCCCGTTCAACGTGACGATCAACCTCCCGGACCGCCCCTGCGGCAACATCATCGAGATCGACGGCTCGACCGACGACGCCATCGCAAACAACGACGTGTGGTGGAAGGCGAAGATCCTGTCGATCCAGTGAGCCCGGTTGACAGCCCACCGGGGGCGTGAGGCTCTACGTCGACCTCGAAACGCTGCAACTGATCGAGGGTCCGGGATTCCGCAACCCGATCACCTCGTTGCGCTTCAAGCGGGGCGACGGGGCGCGGCTCGATGTCACCTTCCTCACCAACGGGACCACGCCGACCGAGATCGGCGATCCGGGCAGCCTGGAGCTGCGGTTCGGGGCGAAACCACGGGGCCGCTACGATGTCGGCTACCTCGTCCACGCCGCGGACTGGACGCTTCCCGACGCCGGGGCCGAGAACCCGCTCTACCAGTGCTCGCCGTCCTTCAACACGGTGGAACTCGATTCCGCGATGCAGGTCGGTTCTCCAACCGGCTCGGAGCTTTCCGAGATCACGCTCATGGGCGAGATCACCTGGCGCGAAGGCGAGGGTGAGCCGACCTCCACGCGCACTTTTCTGGTCATCGTCGAGAACGACGTGAACCGCGGGACCGAGGGCGTCCCTACCGACGCCGACCCGCCCTATCCGGCACCCGACTCGATGGTGCTGAAGTCCGACGAGGGCTACGACGTGACGCTTCGCAACACGCTCAAGACCTTCGATGCCAACACCGCGACCATCGACGACCTGACCGACGCCCTGGCCACCCTGATTGACACCCTCAAATCGAAGAACGTCCTCTAAATGAAGCAGTCGATCCTCGCCCTCGTGCTCGTCTCCCTGACGCTGGTCATCCTGATTGCGGATGCCGAGCGCCTCGGAGACCTCGGCAGTAATTCGGAGGTCTACACCCCGAATGACGAGATCAACGTGCCGAGCGTCACGACCAAGGACGGCTTCCCGGTCTTCGAGATCGTCGTCCCGGACGGCTGGACCGAGATCCAGATCCGTGCCACGACCCGGAACTTCGAGCCCGGCTTCCTCGTCCAGCAGGCGGGCACCTTCGTGCTGAACTACGTCCCGACCGGGGCCACCGTGAACGGTCGGAAGGAATACCAGGCGCTCGGCACCGATGACGTGGCGCAGTGGAACGGAACGAAGTGGGTCTTCGGCCACGACAACCTGCAGTCGACCAACAACGTCCTCGATCCGTGGGACTGCGTGAGCTTCACCTCGACCAGCGGCGACGCCTACGCGCTCCAGAAGGAATACTTCGTCTACCGGACCTGCACGACCGGGGCCGCCGCCGATCCGACCTGGGGGACCGGCACCAGCGATGCAGACCCGTGGCTGTACTTCGACATCCAGGACGGTTCGGGCGGGCACCCGTCCGGTGACACCGTCTGGCTCGACCACCCGGTCAACATCAAGCGCCTCAAGTGGAACAGCGCCACCGCGCTGACCTCCCAGCTCATGCCCGGCGGCAGCCCCGGCCGCTCCGTCCTGTTCCAGCCGTCGCGTGGTGTCCTCGGGTCCTCCGAGTGGATGCAGGAGAACCACCCGAGCCTGATCTGGACCTACTCGTTCGAGAACGCGGCCGGCTTCGACGCCCACCCGGACGGCCAACGGAAGTGGAACGACATGCGGCCCGCCGAGTGGCGCAAGGCCCGCGTCGAACTCGAACCCGCTCCCTGAATCCTCACCACCAAACCAACACCACCATGAAGATGCATACCACCATCACCGCACTGATCCTCGCGCTCGCTCTCCCGTGCAGCGCGTCGCTCCTCGACACCCGTGCCAAGCTCCAAGGAGCCAAGCAGGAAGCCGAAACCGCTGCCGCCGCAGACCCGTCCAACAACGAACTGGTGGCCGTCGCTGCCGACAAGGCGCAAGCTCTTGCCACCTTCGACGCCACCCAGGCCGATACGTTTGGTTCCGACTGGGTGACCCGCTGGGAGAACAGCGAATACGACAATCCCGATGATGAGACCGTGGACATCTACATCAACGATGGGCCGTTCAAGCTGACCCTTCCCAGCATCTCCGGAGCGAAGAAGAAAGAGCTGCTCGATCACATCGCCGCCAAGCCGGTGCTGGTCCCTGAGGACCTCGCTGTCGTCATGCTCTTCCGTCAGCACCATGTCGGCCTCGCCGCACGGATCGAGGAGTTCGCCGCGCTGCTTCCGTCGCAGGGCATCCGCGACATCGCATACTTCAAGCTCAAGCATCTTGGGTTGGCAGGCCACAAGGGGGGCTTCGTCAACCAGATGAACACGGCTGACTGGTTCGACCTTGCTGCCGCCGAAGCTTCGTTTGCGCCTGACTACTACGCTGCCATGCGAGATCATCTGCTCGCCCATTCGGCCCGCCTGCTCATCGACAAACGCAAGGCAGCGGGCCAGTCGGTCGAGGGACCGGAGTTCGATGCCGCCATCGCACCCGTCGTCACCGCGCTCGACGCCCCGAAGTTCGACGGACTCGCGGATGCGGTGACCGCGCTCGGCATCGACATGACGATCCCCGCGCCGGACTACGCCGATCAGGAAGCCGTTGCCACCGATGTCGAGAGCGCCGCTGCCAACCGGACCAAGTTCACCACCGCGTGGGGAGCAGAGATCCAATACCAAGATGGTCTCGGCAGCGTGATGTTCGTGAAGGGCAATGAAGCCTACGCCGCCTGGCGTGACGACCTGCTCGCAAATCAGTGATCAGAAATCTCCGAACCCGAACACCGATGAAGACCTACCTCTTGCTCCTCCTCGCCCTCGCCATCGTCAGCGAAGCGCAGATCCGCCGCCCCGGACTACCGCCGGAACAGGTTACCCGGATCGAGGCAATCCGTGACGCCCGGATCCAGCGGGCCCGTGCCGAACGCACCGCTGCCCTTCTGAAGGCCCGGGAAGCCGGACGGGTGCTGGCACGGACCACCAGAGCCCGCGACCGGGCGTTCATGGCGGTTTGGACCAGCCTCACCCCGGAGGTCCGAGGCATGTATGCCGCCCGGGAACTGGCCGAACGCATCAGCCGCCGGCCCGAGTGGAAGACCCAGACCCGTGCCCAGCGCATCGCCTCGGTCACGGACTTCATCACCAACTACCCGGCGATCAGCGCGGCACGGCAACAGGCCGCCATGGACGCGGCACTCGCGGCCCCTGAAGGGGAGTTCCCGGCGATCACTGATGCCGTGGAGCTGGCGGACGAACTTGCAGCGAGCCAACCGGGAATCCCCGGTTTCGAGGGAGCGGGCGATCCGGTCGTTCTCGCCGCCTCGGTCGAACTGCCGGACCTCGATGGGTTCCCCGAGGCTGAGGTCCCGGACCTGTTCACCATCAATCGACGATTCAATTGGGCCAAGCCGCACGGCCAGTGGATGAACCAAATGCTCAAGGACATCGACGCAGCAAAGGCAGCAGGGGACGTGGAGACCTACGAGTCACTCACCAAGCGCTACGCCGCCTGGGCCGAGCAATACCTGCGGGACGACCGTTGACAGGAACACGAGGACGATGCGCTCACCCATCGACATCGAGTTCGCCTTCAAGGGCATCATCGGCACCGCGTCTCCGGTGATCGGCGTCATCACGTCCTTCCAGGAACAGATCGAGTGGCACCTCCGGATCGCGTCGCTCGTCGTCGGCCTCGCGGTGGGCGTGATGTCGCTCATCGCGATGATCCGGAAACTTCGTCGCCGTTGACATGGCGACCGGGGCGCCATGAAAGCGCTCAAGTATCTCAGCTATGTCGGCAAGCTCGCCGGCTTCGTCGCGGCCCTCGACACCCTGCCGTTCGTCGACCCGAAGGTCGGCGTGGTGATCTTCGCCGCCGCATCCCTGCTCAAGGACACCGTGAACCGGATCGGCGACCTGCTCGACGACGGCAAGGTGAACCAGAGCTTCAAGGCCTGACTCGGGCCTTTCCGTGGTCGAACGAAAAGCCCCCGGATGGATCGCTCCGTCCGGGGGCTTCGTGTTGCGGTCTACTTCTGGATCGCCGCGACCTTGTAGCGCTTCTCCAGGATCTCCAGCACCTCGTCGAAGTTGTAGAGGTTCAGACGCGCCGTGACCGCAATCCGCGGAATGATGCGCTTCTGCGTCCACTCTTCAATGGTCCGGGGACTCACCGACAGACGTTGCGCAAGTTCCCGCTTCTTGATCAGTGTTGGCTCAGGGGTATCGGTTTTCACGCTCCGTTTCCGTTGTCAATTTCCCGCTGCTCGGCCGCCTTGCGAATCCGCTCCCGAACTGGCCAGGGCAGTTCCTTTGGCATCCATCCATCCGGCGGTTCGATCGAGAACCACGCCTTGGCTGCCTCCTCGTCCACGACCTCGCGGTAGTGACGGAAGATCATCTTCGGGGAGTTGCCGGCTTCCAGAGCGGTCCGAGGGACGTCGCTGGTCTCCGCTACCCGGTAGCTGATGAACGAGTGTCTGAGGGCATTCTGACGCCATCCGCCGGGGATCCCGGCCTTGGTTCCCGTGGTGTTGAGCGCTCCTGCCACCGAGGTGAGGGTGACGATCTTCCCGGTTTCATGCCGCCATGGGGCGAGCCAACCCTTGAGATTCTCGGGGATCGGCACGAGCCGGCGTGCGGCGGTCTTCGCCACCTTGGCCCGGACCTCGATGTAGCCGCGGTCCCAATTGATGTCCTCCCAGCGGAGCTTCCCGATCTCCGCGGTCCGGATCCCGGTGAATCCCCCGAGAGCGATCGTCGGGAGAATCCGGGCGTTCGCCGCCAGGAGGATCCTCCGCATTTCGTCCGGCGTGAAAATCGTGACCTCCTTGTCGGGGACCTTGTAGGTAGCACTGAGCTGGGCTGCCGTCTGCCGGTCGGGATGTAGGTAACCCTGCTTCTTGGCGAAGCTGAACATCGTCACGATGATCCGGCGTCGCGAGTTCTTCGTGGTCGGGGCGACCCCCTTGAGACCACCGAGATACTTGTCGATCTGCTGAACGGTGATCTCCCCGATCGGGACCGGGAACACCTCGACGAACTTCTTCGTCGTATGCTCGGCGGTCTTCACGTAGGCCCGGCTCATCCCGGATGCCGCCCGGGACCGGACAAACTCGTCGGCCACCTCGGCGACTGACTTCACCGGCAGGAAGTCCCGCCGGTTCGCCTCGAAGAACCGGACCGCCTCGATCAGGTCCGCCTTGTTGAGGATCTTCCGTGCCGCCATCCATTCATCGACGGCAGCCGTCAGGCTCACCCCCTGTTCCCTGGCCTTCGCCTCGCAGTGCTGGAAGATCTCGACATCCCGGAGGGAGACCTCGCCCGCACCCTCGACGATGTTGGTCAGGCGGACGACCTGCTGGCGGGCGATCAGCCGGGCCTCGTCGAGGTTGGCGAATACCCGGGTCTTCCGCCGGCCGCCCTCCTTCCAGGCGACGGTGTGCTGCGGGTATCCGTCGGAGCGGTTGATCGTGTAAATCCGGACGAGCGAGGGGCCCGAGCCGAGTTCGATGATCTTGTTCCGCTTCTTCTTCGGAGGCTTCATACGCCTCCGCTTCCGAGTCAACTTGTGTGAGGATTTGTGTGAAATGCTGTCGCGGCTGCACCGCGATTTCTCGCAACTCACTGACTTCGAGTCCCATTCAGAGGGGTTCTGAATGGATGGTCGGGGTGGCGGGATTCGAACCCACGGCCTCTTCGTCCCGAACGAAGCGCGCTACCAGGCTGCGCCACACCCCGATTATTTCCATCGCCCGAAGACCGAGCGGGCGGCTTCTTTCTCCGATTTCCCCCGGGGCTGCAAGCGAAATTGAGCCTCCACCAAAAAAGTGGGGCCGCGCACTCGCGCGGCCCCGGTAGTGTCATGAAACTTTGTCGCAGGGCGGTGAACCCGTCGGCGATGGAAGGAGACTGCCGGAATCTGACAATTTCGTCATGTCGCCATTTTATGGGACAAGAAAGCCCCGTGACCGGATCGATCACGGGGCTTTCAGAAAGTGGCGCACCCGTAGGGATTCGAACCCCAAACCTTCTGATCCGTAGTCGCACACTTTATCAATCTTTTGTTACTGATTATCAATTGCTTATGTATCCAGGTAGCAATTTCGGGTAGCAAATCCGGGGCAATCTGGATCGGAGCTGATCCACCTGCCAAACCAAGACCAAAGAAAGAATGTCAATCTTCTCGTCAATTTACTTGTCAATTTCTATGTTGACGCTATTGTTGGCCGAACCATTAAGGTATTTGCCAATGAAGACTCCTAGTTTTGACGGCCCTCAGCTTCACGAAGTGCCTGAACCGCAGGCCCTGTTCCTTAGGCCCGGCCCCCAGGACCATATCGTCCTTTCCCAGCAGATTTCTCAGGGCGCTCCGCTAACTGGCGTAGTCTTTGATCCGTCGTTTGAGAAAGAGCATGCTGAGCTGAGAACCGAGGTTGACGATCGAGGAGGCTGGACTGTCTTAGACCCTAAGTTTCTCGAATTGAGTCTTTCAGCAAACAACAGTGCTCGCCGCCTTGGGCTCCCGTGGTCTGATCTTGCCACGCGCACCCTTCAAAATTTTGACGAGGAAGTGGCTCAAGCGGTCACCGCCATGATTGCTAAGCGAGCCCAAAGTGGCGGCTACTCGGCTGTATTGGCGCCAACGCATTTCCTCAAAAATGGTCCAAGTGATCGCTGGTTCCAAAAGGACTTGGAAATGACCGAGCTTCTCAGGTCAAATCTCAACAAGATTGGTCTCCACGAAGTTCCCATCTTCTACCCGGTTTGCACGCCCGCCAAGAAGTTCTTCAATGAGTTCGAGAGGGCTCGATTTAAGGAGCGTCTGTCACAGTCGTCCATTAAGTCCTTATGGCTTCGTGTTGCGGGGTTCGGCAGCAGATCGGGGAGAGGTAGCTTGGTGAACTACATCCGAGCCTGCCGAGACCTTCAGTCACTCGGGCTTCCTATCATCCCCGAAAAGACAGGATCAATTGGATTAGCGATTCTAGCATTCCAGTCGGTGAGCGGATTGGAGTGCGGAGTCTCCTCTGGCGAGTCGTTCGATGTGCTGTCAATGCAACGCGGCGGTGGGAACAACCAGAAGCGAGCTGCTCACGCTCGGGTCTACTTTCCCGACCTCGGTTGCTCATTGCCGAAGAAACAGGCTGAAGACTTGCTGAACGCCAAAGCGGCTCTGGGCTGCAAGAACGCTCGCTGCTGCAAGCAAGGGATTCCCGACATGCTTCAAGCAAATCGGAGAGGCCACTTCCTCACCCAGCGCTTTCATGAGTTCAATATCCTCTCTGCCCCTTCAGCAATTCGCCATTCTCGCTACATTGATGTCATTTTGAGGAAAACTGTCGCCACACTTGGCGTCGTATCGCGCATCGACAACCTTTCGACAGGCCTTAGCAAGCGACTCCGGACAGAGCACCGTAGAACGGATGGTTGGCTGAAGACGCTCGAACAGAATACAGATCTCCATCGCTTCAACGACAAAGACGTTCCCGCCTTTCCTAGAAGAATCGTAGGATTCCGGAATACCAACGTCGCTAAGTGAATCCCTGCCTCGTCATCACACACACCATGAGCAACCCCATCGCCCAGACCATTGATTCGATCCAGAATAATGTCGCCGTTACAGGAGCGGAAATCGCCGAGCTTCTGTCTACTACTCCAGAAACGATCTCGCGCTGGAGAGTGGGGAAGTCCCAACCCCAACGCCCGCGCCTTCAAATGCTGCTCTTGCTAGAGTGGCTCACTAAGGAGTTGGTCGATCTCTACCCTCCAAACCAAGCGAGGATTTGGCTGAATTCGCCGAATCAAATGCTGGATGGAAGAATTCCTGTCGACTTAATCTCAGAAGGTCAGGAAGGGCTTCAGTCTGTGCTGCAGATTATTCAGCAGCTGAAGGACGGCGCTTTTGCCTGAACCAACCTAGGTCAACATGCTCATCGATCTCGATTATCTGGAACGACTAGAGAAGATCGAAACTCGACCGTGGTCGGGAACCGCATACCGGCACATGTTTGGATCCCACGAGCCTGATCGCATCAATACGACTGGCGCTCGGTGGAATCCTGACGGGTTGGGAGCAATTTATTGCAGCCTCAGCGAGTCCGGCGCCCTGGCAGAAGCTGACTACTACATCGGTTTGCAACCAATTCCGCCGGCATGCTCGCGAACCCTCTACACGGTAGAAGTGGTTTTGGAGAAAGTGGCGTGTGCCACAGACTGGCTTCTGCTTGAGGAGGCAGGAATCAAGCAAGCTACCTTCTCTACCATGAATTACCTTCCGACCCAGAGATTTGGGCTAGGGCTATCACGGCTGGGCTGCGACGGCTTTCTCATACCCTCTGCTCGATCAGATGCGACGAACTTGGTCATCCTTCCTGACACCCAGGGCGCAAACTACCAGTTCCGGGTGTCCAACAAGGTGCCAGTAGCCTGACCTGACATCGTAACAGCTTGATGAAGTTGGCCACTACAGATCGTCTCGACGAATCCCAAACCTGCTGTCGGGTCACCACATGTTGCGCAGACCACGGCATCGTGAGCGGCAACCTTTCAAGCAGCCGGGTAGCAAAATCGGGTAGCAAAACCTCCGAATTCTTGCCCAAATACCTGCAATTGCGTGCAGGTGCGTGCAGAAACCTCGACCGTAAGATCACAAAAATCACACCACTAAGGGCCTCTCAGGCCTACCCACAACTCCCTAATTATCAACGAAAAATCCCCGCAACTCTCTGGAGTTGCGGGGATTAGAAAAGTGGCGCACCCGTAGGGAGTCGAACCCCAAACCTTCTGATCCGTAGTCAGACGCTCTATCCAATTGAGCTACGGGTGCCGTGGAGGACGCGCCGCGAGCGGCGCGGGGCCGGAGGAAAGCGGGTTTCGCCGGCTCCTGTCAAGAATTTCAGATGCCGAAATCCCCCCACCCATCCGGCCCTGCTTCTCCGAATCCTTGCGGCCGGCACGCAAGGCATGGTGGGATGGCTCCATGAAGTGGATCATGATACTCCTCACTCTGCCCCTGCTCTGCCAGTGCGGCGGTTTCGGCGGCACCTCGGTCGGCGGTTCGCCCGCCGTCCTGAACGTGTCGGGCTGGGACCCGAAGGAGGTCCAGCGCGGCGGCGAGCGTTACAGCCAGCACGACGTCTCCGCCCTGCGGCGGAACGGAGCGCTCGGCCTGATCGCGCGCTCGGCGAAGGGCAACGCGCTGGACGACAAGTTCGCCAACTTCCTCAAGTCGGCCGACCGCGAGGGCCTCCTTCTCGGCGCCTACCATTTCGTCACCCTCTCGCCCTCGGCCGCGGCCCAGGCCGACGCCTTCGTCGATCGCGTCCGGGCGGTCGCCCGGGCCCGCGGGATCTCGCAGCGCAAGATCCTGCTCGTCGGCGACTTCGACACCGGCTCCACGCCGGACCGCCTCGTCGACTTCATCGAGCGCGTCGAGCAGAGCACCGGAGGGACCCCGGGCGTCTGCCTGGAGAACAGCGCCGCCCTGCGGACCTCGCTCAGCAACGCGACCCCGGCCCAGAAGCGGGTGATCCGGCGGTCTCCCTACTGGATCGCCCTCTACGGTCCGGCGGGCACCGAGCGCAGCATGGGCTCCGGCGATCTCACGCCCGACGACCTGATGGAGCAGTACGACATCTGGTCCGACTGGGCGATGTGGCAGTATGGCGGGGTGATCTGGCAGAACGGCCGGTCGAACCCGAAGCACTACGACACCGCCGCCTGGCGCAGCCCGCGGTATTTCGGAAACATGGCGATGCCGATGGAGCGCAACGTCTTCAAGGGCGGCGTCGGCGACCTCAACCGCTTCTGGGACCGCCACGGGCTGGCCTTGTGGTGAAACCGGGCCGCTTTCGGGTCCCGGCCCCGTGACGCCGGGAACTTCCGGCTTGCCATTCCCCCACCCCTCCCCTATCCCGCGCCTCCCTTCTCGCGCCGCCGCCCAACAACGGGAGACCGAAGGGACAATACGCGGCGGGTTTCCCAAAATCGCCCGACCTGAATCAAGGCGGGACCCATCCCATGATCAACGAACTCATCAGCGAAATGGTGGACGCCGGCGTCCACTACGGCCACCAGACCAAGAAGTGGAATCCCCAGATGAAGCCCTTCCTCATGAAGGACAAGGGCGGGATCTACATCATCAACCTCGAGGAGACGGTCAAGTGCCTGGACAAGGCCACCGATTTCCTCGGAGGCCTTGCCGAGAAGGGCAAGAAGATCCTCTTCGTCGGCTGCAAGCGCCAGGCCCAGGAAGCCGTCCAGCAGGCGGCCGAGGCGACCAAGCAGTACTACGTCAACCACCGCTGGCTCGGCGGCATGCTGACGAACATGTCGACGGTCAAGAAGTCCATCGAGCGCCTCAGGTGGCTCGAAGGCCTTGAGAAGTCGCCGGAGTTCAAGACGATCTCCAAGAAGGAGTTCGCCGCGCTGACCCGCGAGAAGCTCAAGCTGCAGCGGAACCTCCAGGGGATCCGCGGCATGGACGGCCTGCCCGACGCGCTGGTGATCGTCGACTCCGCCCGCGAGTCGATCGCCGTCGCCGAGGCCCGCCGCCTGAACATCCCGATCGTCGCCATCGTCGATTCGAACGCCGACCCGTCGGTCGTCGACTACCCGATCCCGGGCAACGACGACTCGGTCCGCTCGATCCGCATCATCCTCCAGAACATCGTCGACACCCTCGTCAAGAAGGGCTGAGACGGTGACCGGACCGTGACCCTGAAAGGGGCGGTCCATTCCCGACAGGCATTCACCATCCCAATCCCATGATCACCGCATCACTCGTCAAGGAACTCCGCGAAAAGACCAACGCGGGCATGATGGACTGCAAGAAGGCGCTCACCGAAACCAACGGTGACCTCGAAGCGGCCGTCGACTACCTCCGCAAGAAGGGCATTTCCAAAGCCGCCGGCAAGGCCGACCGCGAGGCCTCCGAGGGCATCATCACCGCCCGACTTTCCGAGGACGGAAAGTCCGGGATCCTCATCGAGGTCAACTGCGAGACCGACTTCGTGTCGCGCAACGAGAACTTCGTCGCCTTCGTCGATGAGATCGCCGACACCCTGGCCGGGAGCGATGCCAGGACCTTGGAAGACGCGCTGCAGGTCAAGAAGGGCGACATGACGATCGAGGAATTCGTGAAGTCGAAGGTCATCGAACTCGGCGAGAACATGCAGCTCCGCAAGTTCGAGCGTTTCGACCTCGCGGACAACGGTGCCATCGCCCAGTACATCCACATGGGTGGCAAGGTCGGCGTGCTCGTCGAGGTCGGTGCCGGCCAGGGCGACACCGCCGCCAAGGAGGAGTTCCGCGACCTGGTCAAGGACATCACCCTCCACATCGCCGCCGCCGCGCCGCAGGGCCTGTCGCGCGACGACATCCCGGCCGAGCTGGTCGAGAAGGAGAAGGACGTCTACCGCGCGCAGATGCAGGAGGAGGGCAAGCCCGCCGAGATCATCGAGAAGATCATCATGGGCAAGATCGGCAAGTTCTTCGCCGAGAGCTGCCTGCTCGAGCAGGCCTTCGTCAAGGATCCCGATCAGAAGGTCGGCAAGCTCGTCGAATCCACCGGCAAGACCATCGGCGACGAACTCGTCATCCGCCGCTTCGTCCGCTTCGGACTCGGCGAATAAGCGAATTTCGCTTTTCCCCCGACGCCCGCTCCCGCCTGCCGGAAGCGGGCGTTTTGTCGTCTGCGAAGCGGGCTCCCATTTCCCGGCTGGTGCCGCTGAAGGTGGCCTGGAGCAACACTTGCCGCTTCCCCGGGAGGGTGGCGGGAGAATATGATCGGGGCATGCCAAGGGTCGCGCTACTGCTGCTGCTTCTCTCGCTTCCCGCCAGCGCCGGGATGACGGTGGTCACCCTCAGCGACGCCGCCAAGGTCAGGCTCGACGTGCTTTCGTTCTTCATCGTCGCCTATCTCCTGCTTGGTCTGGCAGTCAAGGGGCTTTGGAACTCCCTCTCCCGAACCTTCGAGCGGATGCCCCGACTGTCGTACCGTCGTGCGCTGGCCTTGCTACTGCTTTCCGGCCTCTTCCTCTATGTCATCCTCACGATGATCTCCGGCGCTCGCGAACTGCTCACCCCGGGAGCTTGGGAAAAGCAGGGTATCGGTTACCGGCTCCGTGAAGGCGGTTCCGCAGAAGCAACCAAGGGGCAACGCCGCGCCCGTCTTGAAAGCCTGAGAGACAGGCTCTGGCAGCACGCCGAAGAACACCAGGGTGTGCCGCCATTGAGTCCATTTTCCGGAGAGATCTCCAGGGAGCACTGGCGGACCGCAAGCGGACAATATTACGGCTACGCGCGTCCGGAACGCCTCGGCATCGGCCGCTCGGTAATCGCCTACGAGCCCGCGGGTGCGGGCGCACGCCGGTATGTCCTCCTCAATGACGGCGCCATCGAGGACTGGGCCGAGGGCCGACTCAATTCCGAACTTCAGGAGCGGTGGGAACGGTAGCCAACAGTCCACGACGCCGGGGTCTTGTCCCACTTGCCTGGGCACTCGCCATCATCGTCGCAAGCGTGGTCGTACTGCCGATGTTCGGCACGTTCGTGTGGCTACCGTTGATGCTCTGGCATCTTGCGACGGGCTGGATCCGTCATCTTTTCGTCAATTTTCCACACCTCGGCTGGGATCCGGGAACCGTCGCGCTCTCTGCCGCCTGCCTGGTCTTGGCGGTGTTCCTCCTCCACCGTTTCTTCCGCGGAGTCAGCAACCGCGAGATTCATGCGTCGGTCACCGTGCACGCTTCGGTCGCCTTTCTCGCCGCCTGTGCCGCCGCGATCGCCATGACCGGCATCGTTCACGAACTCGCGTGGCTGGCCCGTTCGCCCGTGATCGTCAGCAACCGGGCATCGGCGCGGACCATGGCGATCAGCAACGCCAAACAACTCCATCTGGTCTTGCTCGAACTGGCGGACCGGGGCGTTCACCCACGGTCGATCGACGAAGTGATCGAGCATTGTCCGGAGGCGCGCGGGATTTCGACGTACCCGACGTCCAGTTCCAGTCACGCCCGCGAACGCTTCGTTCTTCTCCAGCCAGGCAAGGATCTGCTGAGCCTGGCTCCGGACGTGCCGGTCATCGGCGCCATGGGATTGGCGTCCGGTGAGGCAATCGTGGTTTCGGCGTACGGCTCGACCAGCCGCATGACCACCGCCGAGGTCGAAGCCCTCCTCTCGTCCGAACCATGATGTCCGCCCACGATGTCCGGTCGGGTCATCCGGTGGTGCGGGTCTTTGTTTTCTCAGGCATTCTGATCGTCTTCGCACTCCTCTTGCTCCTCCTCGCCGCCATTTTCGACAGGGTGGTCAAGGAGGGCCTCCTCCATCTCGCGGCCGGTTGGGTGTTCTTTCTTCAGCGCAATCTCGAAGCCGCTCCATGGGATCCCGCGATTCTTGCCAGCGGAGCGGTCACCGCGGTTCTCGCGCTGCTGCTGACCCATGCCTTCGCCCGCTTCCTCGCTGGCAAACGCTGGCGCTGGCGCGACTCGTTCGCGATCCTCGGCTTCCTGTTCACGGGGTTCGCCGCCGCTTTCATCGTTCCGGGAGTCCTCCTGATGCTGCGCACGCCGATGGACACCGGTTGGATAGATCGCATCTCGGGAAGCCGACATGCCTCCGCGATCAACGATACCCAAGAACTCACGCACCTCCTGATCACATCGTCGGAAGGTCGCGACTATTTTCCGGCGTCGCTCGAATCGCTTGCCCGGACTTCCGGAGATCTGCACACCTCCTTCGCCTGGACCGATGGCTTCCTCTACCCCGGTGCCGGATTGCCGGTCGATGCCGACAGGCCCATGCCGCTGATTCTTTCTCCCGCCGTGCGGGGACGGGACGGAACCGTGCGGATCGTTGGCTTGAGCGACGGGAGCTATCGCGAATGTGGCGAAGCCGAGGTCGAGGCCCTGTTGTCGGAATTGACACCTCCCGACTCCTGATTCCGCCGGAAGCGGGCGTTTTGCGTCCCGACTCCGAAAATAGCAGGATTTGCGGAATCCTCAGCGTCTCCGCACCGAATCGTCAAAATATGCGCACACCCTGCCGTTGGGAGCGTGGCTCGGGGGCTCCAAAGGAGCTTTCGTTGCATCGCGCTCATGGTTGCCCCAATCCACCCCACCGACCCCTTCGCCGCACGGCCGTTCCTCGTCTTCTGGGAAATCACGCGGGCCTGCGCCCTCGCGTGCAAGCACTGCCGGGCCGAGGCCCAGTCGCACCGCCATCCGGACGAACTCGACACCACCGAGGCGCTCCGGCTGGTCGATCAATTGGCCGAGCTTGCTCCGCCGATGCTGATCCTGACCGGGGGCGATCCGTTGATGCGGCCCGACGTCCTGACCATCGGCCGCCGGGCGTCCGACGCCGGCATCCGGGTCGGGCTCAGCCCCGCCGCCACGGCCCGGCTCACCCGCTTCGATTTCGGGGAGATCCGCGGCGCCGGGATCCAGCGGATCTCGCTGAGCCTCGACGGCGCCACGGCGGAAACGCACGACCGCTTCCGCGGCCTGGGCGGCACCTTCGAGCGCACGCTCAAGGCGGTGGAGCTCGCCCATGAAGCCGGGCTTTCGATCCAGATCAACACCACCCTCTCCCGGTCGAATCTCCATGAGTTTCCGGCGTTCCGCGATCTGATGTTCGAACTGAAGCCGGCGATGTGGAGTCTCTTTCTGCTCGTCCCGACCGGACGGGCGCAGGCCGACGAGGTTCCGGATCCCGCCGCTCTTGAGCGCATCTTCGGCGAGATGGCCGACCTCGTCGGCAACGCGCCCTTCGCGGTGAAGACCACCGAGGGCCACCATTTCCGGCGCGTGCTCGCCCAGCGTGGCCTGGGCGGCAACAAGGGCCGCCAGGGCATGCGCTCGCCGCTCGGCATCCGCGACGGGCGCGGCGTCATGTTCATCTCCCACACCGGGGTCGTGAGCCCCAGCGGCTTCCTGCCGGTCGATTGCGGAAACGTCCGCCAGCGGGACCCCGGTGAGATCTACCGCAGGCATCCACTCTTCATCAGCCTGCGCGATTCCAACGCTCTCGGCGGCAAATGCGGCCGCTGTGAATTCCGCAACATCTGTGGCGGTTCCCGGGCCCGCGCCTACGGGCTCACCGGCGACGCTTTCGCCGCCGATCCCGCATGTTCCTACCAACCCCGCCGCGAGGCATCACCAATCCACCCATGATCAACCTGACCCGACTCTGGACCGGCCACGAGCAGCCGGCCGACCACCTCCGCTACGGACACGGACACGGCGCCCCCGGCAGCGCCCGCAAGCGCCGCCCGATCGTCGTCTGGAACATCACGCGCACCTGCAACCTGCGCTGCATCCACTGCTACTCCGACTCGATGGCTCGGCAGTACCCCGGCGAACTCGACTGGGAACAGATGCAGGCCGTGGTCGACGACCTCTCGAAGTACGAGGTGCCCTCGCTGCTGTTCTCCGGCGGCGCACCGATGATCCACCCGCGGTGCTGCGACCTCGTCGATCACGCGACCGAAAAGGGGCTCAAGCTCACCATTTCCACCAACGGCACGCTGATCACGCCGGAGAAGGCGGCGAGGCTGAAGGCCGCGAACGTCGCCTACGTCGGCATCTCGCTCGACGGCATCGGCGAGATCCACGACCACTTCCGCGGCAAGCAGGGTGCCTTCGACGCCGCCGTGCGCGGCTTCCGCCACTGCCACGACGTCGATCAGAAAACGGGCCTGCGGCTCACCCTCACCCGCCACAACGTCGAGAACATCGAGCGCATCCTCGACTTCATCGAGGAGCAGGAAATCAAGCGCGTCTGCTTCTACCACCTCGTCCCCGCCGGCCGCGGCAGCGAGCTCCAGGTGCTCGATCCCGGCGCGGCGCGGCATGCGATCGACACCCTCATCGCCCGCGTCGAAAACTGGCACCGGCGCGGCCTCGACCGCGAGCTGCTCACCGTGACCCAGCCGGCCGACGGCGCCTACCTGCTGCTGCGCATGGAGCGGGAGAATCATCCGAACCTCGAGCAGGCGCGCCAGCTTCTCGGCTGGAACGGCGGCGGCGCGAACAGCTCCGGCCGCGGCATCGCCAACATCGACACCCAGGGCAACGTCCACCCCGACCAGTTCTGGCAGGACGTCATCCTCGGCAACGTCAAGCGCACGCCGTTCTCCACCATCTGGGAGGAGGAATACGCGCCCACCGCGCCGATGCTCGAGGAGATCCGCAAGATCGGCCTGTTGAGCCAGGAAGAACGCAAGGAACGCATGCACGGCCGCTGCCGCGCCTGCCGCTGGTTCGGCATCTGCGGCGGAGGCTTCCGCACGCGCGCGGCCTTCTGCAGCGAGGACCTGTGGGGCAGCGATCCCGGCTGCTATCTCGCCGAAGACGAGATCGCCGAAGAAGTGCTGAGCGCGTGAGTCTCGCCGCGGGCCGCCCGGAGCGGCCCGGGGTGGTCGGCTTTGCAGGCCGCCTGCTGATGAGGCGGCTGGCAAAGCCGCGCTCCTCAGCACCGGCTTTTCCCTCGACGCCCTCCCCACCCAGGCCGACCCTGCCTGCCATGAGATGGCTTCTGGTTTTCCTCGTCACGCTGGGCCCCGGCCTGGCCGGTGACCGGGTCACATTTTCCGACGGCGCCTACTCGCTCGAGTTCCCCCAGGGCTGGGAGAAGTCCAAGGCACCCACCCCCGACGCCGAATTCGCGCGCGAGAGCCCCGATGGAGCGGTCATCATTTCGGTCAACTGCGACGTCATCCCCGAAAACGCCGTAGCCGACATGGACGCCATGGCGAAGGCCTCGGCCAAGAGCTACGCCGAGGCCATCCGTTTCAAGGGCGAAGCGATGATCTCGGATGGCGAACTCGACGGCTGCAGGGCGAAGTTCATCACCCTGGCACCGCAGGAGGAGGACGAAGGGCCGATCGCGATGTTCGCGGTGTTCGTCGATGCCAGGAAACATCTGGTGAGGATCACCGCCACGATGAGCCCCCAACTCGGGAAGGAGACGAAGGATGAGTGCCTCGGGGACGCGTACTCGTTTCGAAGGGAGGATGT
>CALGOH010000175.1 GCA_937957985.1 uncultured Verrucomicrobiae bacterium | reverse complement strand
CCCATCCATCCTGGTCCCGAAAGCCCGCCGTCCCCGAGCACCCCCGCTCCGGCATGATCGTCCCGACCCGAATCCTTCGGAGATCCGAAATATTTGACTGGAACATCGGGAACGGAAGCCATAAAAACGCGTTGGCTGTCCTGCCACCGTTCCTCCGAGAATGCCCTCCGCGACCGAGCACACCCACCACCTCCGCGTCCGAAACACCCAGCTTGAAATGGATCACGACCGCTCCGGCAGGACCGGGGACGATGTCGATGGACGCCTCCGCATGGCCCAGTCCCAGCTCGAGGAGCTGCAGGCCCAGCGCGAGGAGCTCGAACGGCTCAAGCAGGAGACGGAAATGCTCAACGCCCGCCGCCGCGACCTGATCTCGTCGCAGGTGGAAATGAGCGAGCGCCTTTCCTCGTCCGTCACCCTCATCGACCGGCAGATCTTCGAGATGCGTCAGGAGATCGATGATCTCGAACAGTGCCGCGCCTGCTTCGCCGGTCACCTGACCAAGATCGAGAAGCTCAATCCCGAGGGATGGTCGCGGGAGCAGATGGAGACGAATCTCGACCGGGCGCAGGCGATCGTGGAGCACGCGGAGGACGAGTATGGGCAGGCCGCCGACCACTTTTCCCGCACCCGCAGCGCCTCGATCTTTTCCGGCGTCCGGCGCGTCCGGAGCTTCCGCGGCGAGTTTTCCCAGCAATTCATCCGCGGTCTCGCCTTCAACCTTCCCGTCCTCGCCCTCGGCGGAGTGGCGCTGGCCGTTTACCTCCTCCGCTGATCCGCCATGGTGCTGACCCGCAGCCGCAAGTCGAAGGAGGTCGACGAACTCGAACTCCGCCGCCGGGAACTCGAACAGAAGATCGCCGAGCTCGAAGGCGTGCCCGAGCAGCTTGAGCTCGAGATGCGGGAGTCCAACGAGACGCTGCCGCCGCCCGACGACCTCGCCGAACGCGAGCGCCAGCGGCATTTCGAGGAACAGGCGGCCCGCGGCCAGATCCGCAACGAGCGCCGCACCCAGGGACGGAGCCTGCTGCTGATGTTCCTGCTGCTCGCCGCCACCGCCGCGGTGATCTCGTGGATCGTGCGGCTCGCCGGCGCCTGAACTTCGGGCCTTGTGTCCGCGGGCAAACCCGCCACATTCGCCGCCCGATGATGCGCCTACTTCCCGCCCTCGCAGGCTTCCTCGTCACCACCGCCTCCGCCAGCGAGCCCGAAGCCGTCGAAGGCCTGGACGTGACCGAGTTCATCGACGTCCTGTCGACCCGGGTGACCCACACCGCCGGCATGGACTTCGACGGGCCAACCCGCGGCGATGTCGATTTCACGACGGCCAGCGTGTTCGCGCTGCTGGGGAACGTCGAACTCGCCCCCGGCTGGAACTGGGTTCCCGCCCTGCGCTACCAGTTCTCAAGCCTCGATATGAACGCCCTGCCCTTCGGCGCCAATCCCGCGGCACCGCGCCTCGACCAAGGGCTTCACGGCATCGCGCTGGACAGTTTTCTCATCCATGCGCCGGACGGCTCCCGCTGGCTTCACGGCGCGTATCTGAGTGCCGGATTGAATTCGGATTTCTCCGTGCTCGACTCGCGCGACATCAGCCTGGCCGCCGCGATCGGCTCCGGCTACCGCTTCAGCGACGAACTGCTCGTCGGGTTCGGTGTCTACGGCAGCAACCTGCTCAACGATCCCTTCATCGTCCCGGCACCCGTCTTTTTCTGGGAACCCGGCGAGGACTGGCTCGTGAGCTACTACGGACCCCGTTTCATCGCCCGCCGCGAGATCGGCGACAACATCCGCTTCGGTTTCGAGGCCGGTTGGAACGGTGGCTGGTGGGGCATCGACGCCTTCAATGCCGAGTCGCGACTCGAGGTCGATTCCATCCGCGCGGGCCTCTACTACCGCCACCGGATCGCCGGGGACGCCTGGGTCGAGATCGGCGCGGGCTACACCTTCGCCAACGAGGTGAAGATCTACTCGCCCGGCGGCCGCGACCTGTTCCCCGGCATCATGGGCGAGGCCGATCCCGCGCCCTACGTGACGGTCGGCTTCAGCGTCCACCGCTGGTGACCAGCAGCTCGCGAAGCTGGTCCCACTGGTCCTGACTGACGATGTAGCCCATGCACTTGTCGCTGCCGCAGCGGCACGGGTGATCCTCGTAGCACTCGATGTCGAAGCCGTAGTCGAAGCCCAGTTCCTCGCCCTTCGCGATGTCGCGGAGCGCGTAGATGAAAATCCGCCGCCCCTCGATCCACGCCTCGCAGTTCGGGTCGCACGAGTGGTTGATCAGCCGCGCCGTGTTCCACGGCACGTTGCCGTCGATGTCGTAGCGCTTGTTGAGCGTGAAGATGTAGACGGCCGCGTCGCCGGTTTCCTCGGCATGCTCGTGCTGCTTCCACGCCCGCTTCTCGCTCTCTTCCTTGTCGACCAACTCGCCGATGTACTCGATGATCCGGGTGCCTTCCGGAATATCGTCGGCCGCATAGACTCCCTGCCCGTGGATCACGGAGCCCCGGACCTCCACCAGCCTGCTCTGGCCCCGCTCCCACAGCTCGGTGAGCTTGCGCCGCAGACGTGCCTCCTCTTTCAGCTTCTTGCCTTTCTTGCCCATCGTTTCTCGGAAATGGATCGCCTCACTCGGCCACTTCACGCTTCACCGCCGGCAGCTCCATGTTCGCGGGAAGGCTGGCGAAGAGCGACCGCAGGTCGGCGACGGTGACATCGGAGCCGTTGATGAAGGACCACGCGTTCTCACCCTTGTCGGAGATCGCGACCTGGAAGCCGTGGCTGTTGATCACATGCGCCTCGGGCGGATCTCCCTGCATGATGCGGAACTGCGTCACCGTCGGGATCAGCAGCATCCACTTGTCGAAGACCGGCTCGGCCTCCTCGCCTTCCGGACTCTTGCCCGGCCAGACCTCGTAGACCCTCGGAACGCCGGCGGTCTTGAAGGAAATGATGCTCACCCCGTTGCGCGCCATCTCGCCGCCGATCCCCTCGAGCTGCTTCTGGAGCTCCTCCAGCTCGCCGTAGCGCTTCGCCATGCGCTTCTTCCACTGCGGATACATGCTGTCGATCGCCGCCTTGTGGTCACCCAGCACGACGCGCTTGCCGAGCGCCTCGACCGCGGCGACGGCCGAGGCCGTGACCTCGTGCGGCGCGACCGTCTGCGCGCGGGCCGTCATCACGGTCACGATCAATCCGATGGAGAACAACCATCTCATCGGCGCGAATGCTCACCCTGCCCATCCGCCACGTCAAGCACACCACCCGTCGCACCACCGTACAATTTCCAAATCAAATCCGCTTGGCTTCTCCCGGACGCCCCGCCAATCTGATCGCCTCATGGCAAAGCAGGCTCTCGGCAAAGGACTTGGCGCACTGATCCGCAAACAGGGTGATGCGACTCCCGCCGATGACGGTTCCGGATCCGACCGCGTCCGCGAAGCTCCGATCGACACCGTCGTCCCCAGCCCGCTGCAGCCGCGCACCCATTTCATCGAGACGCCGCTCGACGAGCTCGTCGAATCGATCCGCCAGCACGGCATCATCCAGCCGCTCATCGTGCGCCGCGTCGATGGCAAGCTGGAACTGATCGCCGGGGAAAGGCGCTGGCGCGCGTCGAAGGCCATCGGCCTCGCCACCGTGCCGGTCATCGAGCGCGAGGCGTCCGACCGCGACGTGCTCGAGATGGCCCTCATCGAGAATCTCCAGCGCGAGGACCTGAACGCGATCGAGGAGGCCGCCGGCTACGTCCGCCTCGCACGGGAGTTCTCGATGAAGCAGGACGAAATCGCCGGCCGGGTCGGCAAGTCCCGAGCCAGCGTCGCCAACGCGATGCGCCTGCTCGAACTCCACCCGGACGTCCAGATCCTCGTCGCCCAGGGACGCCTGAGCGTCGGCCACGCCAAGGCCATCCTCTCGATCAAGGACAAGGACACCCAGCTCGCCGCCTCCGGGCGAATCCTGAAGAAATCCCTCACCGTCCGGGCCGCCGAGAAGCTCGCCCGGGAGTTGGCCTCGCCCGACGGCTCCGGCGACGGCAAAGGCCGCAGGAAGTCCGCCGGCGGCGAAGCCGATGCCCAGATCCGGGCCATCCAGAACCGCCTGCGCGACCACTTCGCCACCCACGTCAGGATCCACCACGGCGCGACCAAGGGCCGGATCGAATTGGAGTACTACGGCGATGACGACCTGCAGCGCCTGCTCGAGCTGCTCGGCGTCGGCGAAGTCTAGGTGCTGGTGTCCGCCGTGAAGAAAGCCGTCGCCATCCTGCTGCCCTGCCTTCTGGCGGTCGCCGCGCTGTTCTTCTTCATCAATCGGGACAAGGACTCCTCCGTCACGGGGGCACCCGAGCCACTCGCAATCCGGACGATCTCGCCCGGGCTCTCCGATTCCTTCTCCGGTCAGCGCGCCTACGCGCACATCGAGGACATCCTCCGCTTCGGTCCCCGCCCGCCGGCCAGCGAGGGCCTGGCGAAGACCCTCGACTACCTCGAGGCGACCCTCACCGGCTATGGCTGGAAGTGCTCGCGCCAGACCTTCAAGGCGGCGACGCCGGACGGTCCCGTCACCTTCACCAACCTGCTCGCCCGCCACGAGTCCGCCCCCGGACTTCCGGAGTCGCGCCCCTGGATCGTCGGCGGCCACATCGATTCGAAGATCCTCTCCAAGCCCTTCGTCGGCGCCAACGACGGCGGATCATCGACCGGCATCCTCCTCGAAATGGCCCGGGTGCTCTCCACCGACGAGGCATCCGCCGCCGGCATCGAGATCGTCTTCTTCGACGGTGAGGAGGCCTTCCGCCCCGGCATCACCGCGACCGACGGCCTCTACGGCTCGAAGTATTTCGCGCACGCCCTCGCCCGGCGCAGCAGTTGGCCCGCCGCCGGCATCATTCTCGACATCGTCGGCGACCCGAACCACGACCTGCTGTTCAGCCCCGAGGCTCCGGAGCACTTCGCGGCGACCATCAAGCGTTGTGCCGAGCGCCAGTCCTTCGCCAAGCCCTTCGAGATGTCCCCCTTCCCCATCCTCGACGACCACGTGCCCCTGCAGAACGCCGGCATCCCCTGCCTCCACATCATCGGCAAGTTCGGCCAGATGGAATACTGGCACACCCCCGAGGACACCCTCGACAAGGTCGATGCGGGCATGCTGGAGAAGGTCGGTCGCATGACCCTCGACTTCCTCGCCGAGGTCCCGGCGGACGAAGGTTCGTGACCCAAAAACGACCGTTCAATTCCCCGCATTTTTCCGTTGTCAAACCCGGGCGACCCTCCCTAAATCCCCGCCCACCTTCCGAGGTCATCAGGCTCGATAGCTCAGTTGGTAGAGCAGCGGATTGAAAATCCGCGTGTCGGCGGTTCGATCCCGTCTCGAGCCACCACCTCTCCTCTTGAGTTCGCCACCTCCGGCGGCTTCGAGCAAACGCCAGCCGCCGACACGCGCGCCGGACCGGGCGGAAGGAATCGCCACCTCCCTTCGTTGGTGCCATCCGGGCAAGATCCCGCCTGCCGCGCCGGAGCCTTGGCGAAGGTGGGTCTCGAGCCACCACCTCACCCAGGCGCACCGCAACTTGATGCGGCCCGAGCGCCCGACACCGCCCCCGGCGGTTTCGCGCAATCCCGGCGCAATATTCCTCGGCAGTGGCCGTAAAAGAGGCTAACGACCAAGTCGTTTTCAACCAACCAAGCCCACCAACATCATGACCGATCCCTGCACCCGCCGTTCCTTTCTCGAAACCACCTCGCTGGCCGGTGCCGCCCTCGCGGCGGGCCCGGCGATGGCGGCCAACATCAACTCCGGCACCAAGAAGCTGAAGGCGGGCCTGATCGGCTGCGGCGGACGCGGAAACGGCGCCATCAAGAACTGGCTCGAGGCCTGCAAGATCCTCGGCATCGAGGGCCAGATCGTCGCCACCGCCGACGCCTTCCAGGACAAGGCGCTCCAGGCCGGAAAACAGCACGGCGTCCCGGCCGAGAAATGCTTCGGCGGATACGACGGCTACCAGAAGGTCATCGAGAGCGATTGCGACTTCGTCCTGATGGCGACGCCCCCGAACTTCCGTCCGCTCCACCTCGCCGCGACCATCGAGGCCGGCAAGCACGCCTTCATCGAGAAACCCGTGGCGGTCGATCCGGTCGGCGTCCGCTCGGTGATCGCCACCGGCGAGAAGGCCAAGGAGAAGGGCCTGGCGATCGTCACCGGGACCCAGCGCCGCCACTCGGCGAACTACCAGATGAACAAGGCCCGCATCGATGCCGGCGCGATCGGCGAGATCAAGGGCGGCGTCATCCAGTGGAACGGCCGCATCCCGTGGATCAAGCGCCGGGCCGATGGCGAAAGCGCCGCCGACTACATGGCGCGCAACTGGCTCAACTTCTACGAGATGTCCGGCGACCACATCGTCGAGCAGCACGTTCACAACATCGACGTCGCGCTCTGGTTCCTCGGCAGGCTCCCGGTCTCCGCCCTTGGCTTCGGCGGCCGCGCCCGCCGCGAGACCGGCAACCAGTTCGACTTCTTCAGCGTCGACCTCGACTTCGGCGACGACGTCCACATCCACAGCCAGTGCCGGCAGATCGCGGGCACCTACTCGCGGGTCGGCGAGATGTTCACCGGCACCATCGGCTCGTGCCAGGGCGGCGGAAAGATCACCGGCAAGGAAGTCGATGTCCCCGAGATCAAGCTCGAGTCCGGCAACGGCCAGACGCAGGAGCACGTGGCCATGATCAAGAGCATCATCGCGGGCGAGCCGCTCAACGAGGCGCGCCAGATCGCGGAGTCGACCATGGTCGCCATCATGGGCCGCATGTCCGCCTACACCGGCCAGTTGATCCGCTGGGTGGACGTGATGGAGAACGAGAAATCGCCGTTCTACAACTACGCCTGCACGCCGAACGCGCTTGCCTTCGAGAAGGGCGAGATCGAGCTCCCCGAGGAAGCCCCGCCGGTGCCCGGCGAGGCCTGATCCCCGGCATCCATTCACCGAAGGGCGGGCAGCGATGCCCGCCCTCTTTTTTGGAGTGCGGAGGCTTGCCTCCGCTTTCGCCCTGCCCTGGATGGCAGCCCCGAACGCGTTCCGCACCGCATCGCCGGGCTGTTCACCGGTTCCGCCGGGCCGGCCGATTCCTATGGTCTTCAAGAGTCGCTCGAAAGCGGAGGAAAGCCTCCGCACTCCAAATCCCTCAACCGTCCGCGATCACCCGGCCCCCGCTCACCGTGAAGCGCTTGAGGCCGGCGATTTCGGGCGACGCCTCAAGCCAATCGAGATGCGTGGTGGTGATCCACCGCTGGGCATCGGCCGGAAGCGCCCGCATCACCGCGTTGCGCCGAACGACGTCGAGTTCGCCGAAGATGTCGTCGATCAACCAGATCGGCTGCGAACCGCGACGGTCCGCGAGGACCTTCCCCTGCGCCAGCTTCAGGGCGAGCGCGAGGGTCCGCTGCTGGCCCTCGCTGGCGAAGGTCGCCGCATCGAGGCCGTTGAGGCGGAACACCAACTCGTCGCGATGGGGACCGACAAGGCTCCGTCGCTGCCGCCGTTCGCGGTCGCGTGCCTGATCGAAGGCGGCGGCGAGGTCCATCCCGCCCGCCGCCCGGTATTCCAACTCGAGCTTCTCCGGATGACCCGCGATCAGCTCCTGTCGCTCGGCGACCGCCGGCGCCAACTGCTCGGCGAGCGCCGAGCGGATCGGACGCAGCACCGCGGCCGCCTCGATCATCACTCCTTCGTACGAACGGATCTCCGCATCCCGGGGCGCCGGGTCCTTGAGCAGGAAATTGCGGGCCTTCAACGCGCGGCGGTAGCGGGCCAGGGCGCGGCGGTAGTCCGGCGCGACCTGGGAGCCCATGAAATCCAGGTAGCGACGCCGTCCCTCGCCGCCGCCGCGGATCAGGTCGATGTCGTCGTTCCCCATCCACACCAGCAGCCCGCCATCCTCCAGGTAGGCTCCCTGGGTCTCGCGCACCTCGCCATCGACGCGGAAACCCATCGGCTGCCTCGACCGCCAGTCGATCCGGCGCTCGTCGCCCCACGCTTCCCCGGCGATTCCGAATCCGCCCTCGCCCCCGACCCGCGCCAGCGTCGCCATCCGCGACGTCCGCGGGGAGTGCAGCCGCACCAGCAGGCACACCGCCTCCAGCACCGAGGTCTTCCCCTGCGCATTGCGTCCGGTGAAGACCGCACCGGTCTCCGGAACTTCCAGGGACAGTGTCTCGAAGCACCGGAAATCGACGGCTCGCAGGGTTCGCAGCATCTGGAGAAAGCTTGAAGGTTCCCGGCCGTCAGCCAATCCCGAGATGCCGGGAAAGTGCCTCGTCAGGCTCACAAAGGATCACGTCGAAGGGCTGAAGCCCGCCGGCATTCAGGTAGCAGTTTCGCGGCGCGGCATCGACGGCGATGACTCCGAATGCGGAATGATGGAAGACAACGTGACCACCCGGTTCCCGCAGCCGGTCCCAGCCTGCTTCGAGGAAGTAGCGCTCGATGTCGCGCATCCCGGCGGGCTCGCCATGATACTGGGGCTGGCTGATCGCCAGGGACACCCGTCCATCTCTCCAAACGATCACCGATTCAATGACGATGTCGTCTCCGAACAACTCGTTGGCAGTCCGGCACCGGACGAGATACTCGAAGACGGTCGCCTCGCGGAACTCGAGCGACCGGCGCACCAGGGCCGGCATCGCCGGATCGACCGAAGATGTCCGGAGCTTGTTGACGAAAGGAACCAGACCGAAGCCAGGAGGCACCGTGACTTTACCGAAGCGCGACTCGCCTGCCAGCACCTCGACCAGATGCTCGGTGCCGGAAAGAAGTTCATTCCGGTTCTCGCCCAGGAATTCCT
>CALGOH010000174.1 GCA_937957985.1 uncultured Verrucomicrobiae bacterium | reverse complement strand
TTTTTGTCGTGTGTGTTTCTTTCCGGCCTTAGCGCCGTCTGAATGTGGCGCCGCTGATCAACCTTGCGGCGGCGATCGCGAATCAACGGCCGAACTCCCGTCTGGCCCGCCTGCTGAGGCCGATCGCCGCACCCGGTCCGCGGGGCGTGACGATCAGTCAGGTCCAGATCTCGCCGGTCCCGGTCCTGCAGGTGGGCGACCGCTGCCGGGTGAACTGGACGGTCACCGGCGTGACGACGGGCGTGACCGGCTACCGGGTCGATCTGATGCCGGTGCTGCCCGAGCAACCCGGCCGGATCGTCGGTCCGCCGCTGGCGACCTTCATCGCGCCGGGCATCGTGGGTGGCACCGGGGCGACCTCCACCTTGATGCCGCGCATCCGCCCGCCGGCGGTGCCTCCGGCGGTGGCGCCGGGAGGCTCGGCGGCCTTCAATGCCATCCCCGGCCTGACGCCGGTGCCGCTGAACCGGATCACATCCTCGACCCAGTTGACCCACCTCTACGTGCAGCCGCGGGTGGTGGCGCTCGGCATCGGCGGCAGGCCGATCAATGCGGCGGGGACCTTCGGCGGAGTCGTTCCGCTCTTCCCGGCGGGAGTGCTGACGGGAAACTTCGGCAACTTCATTCCCTTGCGCGGTCCGGCGCTTCCCGTCCTTCCCGGCGGGGCGCTCGCGCGGGATCCGGCCTCCGCGCCCGCGCCCGGATTCTCCGTCTTCAATTTCGGCGTGCCGACGGCGCCACCCCCGCCACCGGTCAACCTCACGCCGCTGCCCCGCGGGCCGATTCCCCCGGGTCCGGGCGGTTTCTTCAGCTCGTGGCAGTCGCTCGTCGGCGCCTCGGATCCGGGCCCCAACAGCAACGGCGCCTTCGCCCTGCTTGCGGACCGGTCGGCCCACGGCCTGATCTTTTCGACCAACGAGGCTTTCCTCGGCGGCTTCCCGGCACTGGCGTCCGGGGCCTCCTCCAACACCGCGGCCCGAACCGTCGGAGCTCCCGGCCCCACCGCCGGAAACACCGTGGCGCTCGTTTACGAAGGTCCGCTGCCCTATCCCGCCGCGGGCACCGCCGGATCGCCCGGGGTGATCCGCGGATTCCGGGTCGTCGGTCATGCGGGATTCCTGGATGGCGGACTGCCTGCCGTCGGTGGCTTCGCCAATCTGGGCATCATCGTCGAGGTCAGCGCGGGATCGACCGTCGGAGGTCCCACGCCGCTGCCGCTCGACCTGACCATGACCACGGTGGATTCCTCGGTGGTCGCGGGTGCGCCGACGGGTGCGTTCTTCAACTACGCGAACGGAACGCCGATCCAGCTTCCGCGGCCGGTGAGGCCGGGGTCGCCGCTGATGCTGCTCGACGTGCCGATCCGCTTCGACCTGCTGGACCAGGCGGTCACGACCGGTGCGTTGCCGGCCTATCCGACCCCGGCACCGGTTCCGACTTTCCCGGCGGGCGGGGCGAATCCCTTCGCTGTCGCGCCGAACCCCTTCGGTTTCTCCAACATCTCGGGAGGAGCTCCGGCCTTCGACGCCACGGACTTCGCCGCCTACCAGGCGGAGAAGGCGGCCGGCGGGATCATGACCGTGCGGGTCACGATCTTCATCGACACCTCCCGGGCGCCCGGCGGAGCGGTCGGGATCTTCGGCCTGCGCCTGGTGCCCGACATTTCCTGATGATGATCCCCGACATGACCGCGAACGAGAACGCCGGATCTGCGAGGGCATGGCTGGTGTGGGTGTGCGTCCTGCTGTTAGGGCTCGTGCCGGTGCGGGCGGGCACCCTGGTCCAGGGCCGGGTGACCGGTCAGGACGAGAGGGGCGAATATCTCGGTCCGCTCGAAGGCGCGGTGATCGAGGTCAGGCGGGGAGACGCCGCGGCGGTGACGGCGACGGCCGACGAGTTCGGCAGTTACCGTCTCGAGGACCTGCCGGCGGGCGAGTACCGTTACCGGATTACGGCGGAAGGTTTCGCGACCGAGGATGTGGGACGCGGGTTCGCGCTCCAGGAAACGAGCGAGGGACTCGTGCTCGATTTCATCCTGACCAAGGGCGAATCCGATGTCGGGAAAGCGGCCGAACTCGCGGGCCACGTGTGGCGCGGTAATGACGGGGATAAGAGTCCGCTGGCCGGCGCGACCGTCGCGGTGCGGCAGGAGTCCGGCGGTCCGGCGTTTCTCGCCGAAAGCGGGGCCGATGGGGGCTACCGGATCTCCTTGCCGGCAGGACGCTGGCAGGTTTCCGCCAGGCATGGCGATGCCGCTCCGGTGCTTCACGACGTGCCGGTCGTCCTGGAGGCCGGAGAAAAGGAGACGGTGGACTTCACGTTCGATGCACCGGCAGCGGAAGCGGCGGGCGTGGACGAGGCCCCGGCCGGCGTGCACGGGATGGTCACGTCCCAGGATGAGGAAGGGGAGCACCTCGGGGTGCTCGCCGGGGCCAGGGTCGAGTTTCTGAAGGCCGACGGGCGGCCCGCGGGCGCGGCGGAGACGGACGAGTTCGGATACTATCGCATCGAGAATCTCGAGCCGGGTCGATTCACCTACCGCCTGTCCGCCGAGGATCACCAGACGGACGACTCCGGCCGCGGCGTCGAGATCACCCGGCGGGCGTCGATGGAAGTCCTCGACTTCATCCTGACGAAGGGTTCCGGGAAGGACGCGGAGATCGGTCGGATCGAGGGCCGTGTCGCGATCCTCGAAGGCGGGCGGGAAGTCGGCGTGGCCGATGCGCCGGTGTTTTTCACCCGGGACGCGGATACCCGGGCGATGGTTTCGACCGATGAGGATGGCGCCTACTCGATCGAGGTCGCCTCCGGCGAGTGGCGGGCGTCCGCGGTGGTGGACGGGTTTCCTCCGCAGCCGAAGGACGAGGCCGTGAAGGTGGTGGCGGGCGAGGTTGCGAAGGCGGATTTCGTCTTCAAGCCTTCGCCGGTCGGTGAGGTGCGTGCGCTGGTGACCGTCGAGCGGAGTGAAGCGGGAAAGGCGGCCGTTCCCGAACTCTCGTTCGTCTGCGAGGACTCGGGTGAACGCATCGCGGGTGAGGTGAAGGCACTGTCGGACGAGGACATGCACGCGCAGGGCATCGACCCCGGAGGTTTCCGCAAGGATCGATGGTCGTGGTTCGTCGCCCGGCCGTCCGCCGAAATGGTCGAGGGCACCTACCGTGCCGAGGCCGGTGCCGAAGGTTGCCGCCCGGATCGGACGGCGCCGAAGACGACCGCCGCCGGACGCTCGACCTGGTTCGATGTGGTGCTGGCGCGCGAGCCGGACGGCACCGGCCCCACCGAACACATGGCCGGCCGTCCCGGGAACTCCCGCGTCGAGGGCACGGTGACCGGGCAGACGGATCAAGCCGAGCACGACGGACCGGTGGTCGGTGCGACGGTCGAGCTTTTCACCCACGGCCGTCGGGCCGGATCGGCCCGGACCGACGAGCATGGCTTCTACCGGATCGAGAAGTTGGGACCCGGCGCCTACACCTACCGTGTCACGGGCCCACCCTACGCCACCGACGACTCGGGGCGCGGCTTCGTCGTGCCGAAGGATGCCGAGGCCTACGTGCTGGACATCATCCTCTGCCGCGAGACGCAGAAGATGGAGGAGCCGGCGACCCTGGCGGGCCATCTTTGGCAGCATGACGGGGAAACGAAGGAGCCCGTCGCGGGCGGCACCGTGATCGCGGTTGCGGAAGGGAGCAACACCCCGGCCAGGACCACCACGGATGCCGATGGAATGTATGAACTCAAGCTCCCACCGGGGAACTGGCGCGTCGCCGCCACGGTCGGGGAGTTGGGAAGCCGGACGCATCCGGAGAGCGTCGCCCTCGCGCCGGGTGCCGGTGAAAGGATCGACTTCGACTTCACCATGCCGCAGCCCGGGGAACCGGAGGTGTATGTGCTCGTCGCGGTGGAACGTCTGCCCGATGAGGAGGGGGACGATCCCGAGGTCCGCCTGCTCTGCACCTGCGACGGCTCGGAGATCGGTGACCTGCAACTCCAGCCGCTGGGCGGCGATCCGAGGGGGTCGGAGTTTTTCAAGGAGTTCGGCCTCGAACTCGATCAGGAGGATCTGGGCAGGTGGCAATGGTTTCTCGCCCGTCCCGCCGAGGGGGTCGAGGTGATGCCGGGGGTCTATCGGGCGAAGGGAAAACTCGAGGGCTACCTCGATCCCGACAGCGGACTGAAGACGGTGTCCGCGGAGAGCCCGGTGATTCTCGATCTGGTGTTCGAGCGGGTCCGGCCCGAGGTCGAGGTGCTGGTCGAGGACAGTGGCGGCAAGCCGCTCGACGACGTGCGGATCCGGTTCATCAACAAGACGCTCGGCGGCAGCTTCGTCGATGCGACCAAGGGCGGGACCGGCAAGGATGGCAGGCTGGAGATCGTCCTCGATGATGGTCTCGGCGAATACGAGGTGACCTTCAACCTCGGCGGATTCGACCCGCAGGTGAGGTCGCTTGTCGCCGACCGGAAGCGGCTGGAGATGAAGGTGACGCTTTTCCGCGAGGGTGAGACTCCCCGGGCGGACCTCGCGGGCACGGTGGTCGAAATGAAGAAGGGCGGGAGCGAAGCGGGCGACGGGGTGGTCTCGGCCAGGCTCGTGTTCGTTGCCGGGGAGGGGCAGCTCCTGCCACCGGCTCTGGAAGGACCGATTACCACTGGTCCTGACGGCAGCTTCTCGGTGCCGAATGTCGATGTCGGCACCTACGCCTACGAACTGTCCGCCGAGGGCTTCAAGCCGGGCGAGGGGCAGGTGACGGTGAAGATCGGGATGGAGCCCGTGGTCCTGACCCTCGAGCCGGTGAACCGGATGTTCGAGGACCACATCCGCCGACTGCTGACCTCCGGCTGGGGGCCGTCCGGAACGTCGAATGCCACCCGCTACTACGGCATGGCGGTGAACGAGGATCCGGGCGACTGTCGCGCCGACTATGCGAAGGCCCTTGCCGAGTTGAGCACGGATTCCGTCTGGGCGGGCAACGTTTCCGGGGGCGTCGAGCCCGAGGTGGCGGTCGGCAACGCGTCGAAGTTCTTTTCGAGGGCCGTCAAGAAGAAGGACCGCGGGATCTTCTGGGACCGGGCCTGCGAGGGCGCGGTGTGGTCCCAGCTCCACACCGGCAAGTCCGCGGCGGCGACGGCCACCATCCAACTCCTCTGCGAGGGCGAGTACGCGACGCGCGAACCCAGCGAGGCGAGCAAGGAAACGGTTTATCTTTTCGGTCTCTCGATGGGCTTCCTGATGGGCCCGGGCAGCACCCCGGCCACCGCCGCGGGCTATCGCGACATCGACGCCGCCTGCGTGAAGGCGCTTCAGGATCCGCATCGTGCCGAGTACCTGCGGGGTCGCGACAGCATTTCCAAACAACTCGGCGAACTGGCACAGGAACATGAGGACGAGCGACGGAAGATCGCCGAGGGCGAGGCGGCCGAGCAGGCCGCCAACGCTGAGAAGGCCCTCGCGCGCATCCGCGAGATCGACCGCGAGCTGGACGGTCTCGAAGCCGAGCTCGAAGGACATGTCGGTCGCTTCAACCAGAGATGGGGCGGGCTGAACCCGAACGCCGCGCAGGCGGAGATCGTGCGCATCCAGCAGCGGATCCGGCAGTTGCAGTTGTTGCGCGGGCAGCCGACCCGTGGTTGCGCCGAGTGCGGGACCTACAATCCGACCTGTCCCTCATGCCAGGCCGCGCACCAGCAGTCCGGCATGCAGGTCGATCTCGAGATCCGGCAGCTCCAGATGCGCCTGGGAAATTTGCAGCTTCAGATGAACCGCGACCGCGAGATCTACGATCGCGAGTGGCGCGAGCTGGACGCCACCAAGAGGAGGCTCGAAACCGAGATCCGCCGCCTCGAGCAGGAGCGGCGCCGGCACGCGGGCGAGGTCGACGGCGCACCCGACATCAAGGGAATGATCGACCGGATGGACCGCGACTTCGAGGAAGGCAGGAAGGAGTTTTCCTCCTACTGGGACATCGACCACGAGAAACGGAAGAAGGAGCTGCTCGATTCGCTCGGCCGGTGAATCCGCGACCAGACGGGATCGTTTCGAAAGGTTGCCTTGAAGAGCCGATGGTGAGAGGCTCGATCATGAACTCCGTCTTGGCGGGATTGGTCATCGCCCTGTCGATCGGCTTCGGGAACGCCGTGTTCGGCGCCCCGGAACAGGACGGGAAGGAGAAGGCCGCGGTCGCCGTCGCGGAGAAGTGGTTGGCCGTCGTTGATGATGGCGACTACGCCGAAAGCTGGAAGCAGGCGGCCGCCTACTTCCGGAAGGCGGTGACCCGCGAGGAGTGGGAAAAGGCGGCGGAGGCGGCGAGGGAGCCGTTTGGCAGGATGGTTTCACGGACACTGAAGAGCGCGGATTTCACCACCTCCGCCCCGGGCGTCCCGGATGGCGAATACGTCATCATCCGCTTCGAGACCGAGTTCGAGCACAAGAAATCGGCGGTGGAAACCATCACGCCGATGCGGGACGAGGACGGCAAATGGCGTGTGTCCGGCTACTACATCAGGTGACGGTTCGCCGGTCCCCGGCTTGATTTCGGCTTCGATGTGGGCTATAGGCCCTACCTGCCGCGAGGCTTTTCGACGATGTTGAGCTCTTTCCGCATGCTGTTTGCAACGGCACTGGCGCTTCTGATCGCCAGTCCGCTCTGCTGCTGTGCGGCCGCTCCTCCGGACAAGGCCGCGCCCTCCTGCTGCGCCGCCTCGAAGCAGCCCGGGACCTCTCCCGAGCAGACACCGCATGTGTGTGCGTGCCACAACAAGGACCCGAGGGACCTCGGCAAGGATTTCCAGCTGCCGGGTGCCATCGCAGTGCCGCTGCCGCCGGAAACCTCCGATCTCTCCCATCTCAAGCCTTCGGAGCCGGTGACCTTCTCGTCGGCCTTGGCTCCGCGCTCGGGCTGTGATCCGCCGCGAAGTCGGTTCGCCCGACTGTCCCGCTGGCTTCTTTGAAGCCGCCTGCCCGCTGACCCCGTGCCGCGGCGGTCGCCTTTCCGCGTGCCTGCGTCGCCGCCCGTGCGGACTCATGAACTTCGCCCGCCTTCAAGGGCCTCGATCTAACAGAAACAATCATCGAACACATCATCATGAAAACGAACCTCATCCTCGCCTGCCTTTCCCTCGGCCTGGCTTCCTGCGGCAAGCAGGAGACGGCCGCCGACGAACCCATGGTCACCGAAACCGCCGCCAAGCCCTACCCGCTCGGAACCTGCCTCGTTTCCGGCGAGAAACTGGGCTCGATGGGCGATCCTCACGTGATCGTCCACGAGGGACGTGAGATCAAGTTCTGCTGCAGCCACTGCGAACCGGACTTTCGGAAGGAACCGGACAAGTACCTGTCGCAACTCGACAAGGAATGACCTTTCGGAGCCGGCCGGCTCCTCATCAACCAGCCCGACCCCCATGCACCGCATCGTTCCGATTGCCGGATGTCTTCTGATCTCCGCCTGTGTCGATTCGTCAGAGACGTCCGATGGTGCTGCCGCCGGCCTGGCAGCCCCACCGCCATCCGGCGCCGTCAACTACAGTGTATCCCGTGGTGCCGGCCCCGATGATCTGGCAGCGCTGGCGATCCGGCATCACCCTTCCGTCGCCGCCGCGCGTCATCGCGCCGAAAGGTTGGCGCAGAAGGCGCCGCAGGAGAGGTCATTGCCCGATCCGACGCTGGAGGTCTCCGCCGGCTCGATGGCTGAGACCGCCGCCGGGCGCACCGAGGCGATGGGTGGTCTGAAACAGAAGATTCCGTTTCCAGGCAAGCGTCGCGAAGCGGCCGCCGCAGCGGACAGCGAAGCGGCCGCCGCCCGCGCCGAGGTCGAGGCGCTCGAACTCAGGCTCGCCGCCCAGGTCCACGCAGCGTGGTGGGACCTGTATCTCGCCGGGCGCACGCTGTCGCTTGCCGGGGAAAGCCGTTCGGTTCTTGAAGCCGTTCGCGAGGCGGTCGATGCGCGCGTTGCGGCCGACCAGGCGAACCAGGCCGACCAGATCAGGCTCTCCAACGAACTCGCCCTGATCGACCGCGATCTCGCCGAGGCACGGCAACTTCGGGGCACGGCGCAGGCGCGGCTCAACTCGCTGCTCAATCGCCCCTCCGGTGCCCCGCTGCCGACTCCCGATGACAGATCGATCCCATCGCCCGGATCCCTCGAAGACCTTCTGGCCCGGGCTCAGACGAGCCATCCCGAGGTCGCCGCCGCCGAGCAGCGCGCCGCGGCCTTCCGCCACCGGCTCAAGCGGGCCGAACTTGAGAAGTTTCCCGATTTCACCGCCGGCGTCGGCGGCGCGGCCATCGCCGACTCCGGGCTGTCGCGTGTCGCCAATGGTCGCGACCAGATTTATGCGACGCTTGGAATCAACATCCCGCTTTGGCATGAGCCCCGCAAGGCGATGATCCGGGAAGCCCGCGAGGGCATGGCCGAGACCGACGCGATGCTCGCCGCCACCCGCTCCGACCTGCGCTACCGGGTCGAGCAGGCGTGGTTCGATGTCCGCACCGCGCGAGAGGTCGCCGACCTCTTCGACACCCGCCTCGTGCCCGACGCCAAGCAGGCCTACGAGGTCACGCTCACCGGCTACAGCGCCGGCACCAGCGACTTCGACGACCTCATCGAAACCTGGCGCCAACACCTCGCCTACCGCCTCCAGCTCGCCCGCAACCGCGCCCAACTCGGCAAGGCCACCGCGACCCTGAAGGCCGCCGCCGGATTGCGCTAGATGTTCACCACAAGAATCACGAAAGCCACAAATGCCCATCAAATCATGAGACTTGGTGTCTTTGTGAATCTTGTGACTTTTGCGGCCAAATTCCCGATCCCATGAAACTCCCGACCTTCCTCAAGCGCAGCCCGCGCAAGCTGCTCACCTTCGTGGTCCCGCTGGCGCTCTTCCTCGCCGGCTGGTGGTTCGGCCTGCCGCCCGGCGAGAGGAACGACTCGACGAGTGGCGGGTCCGACCAGCTCTGGACCTGCTCGATGCACCCGCAGATCCGCCAGCCGAACCCCGGCCTTTGCCCGATCTGCAACATGGACCTCATCCCGCTCCAGGACGACGGCGGCGGTGCCCTGCGCGAGGTCGGCGTCACCCCCGAGGCCGCCGCCCTGCTCGACCTCCGCGTCTCCCCGGCGGTCCGGGAGCCCGCCACCGCCGAGATCGACCTCTTCGGCCGCATCGCCTACGATGAGCGTCGTATTTCCACCATCACCTCGCGCGTCGACGGCCGGCTCGACCGCCTGTTCGTCGACTTCACCGGCGCGCGCGTCCGCAAGGGCGACCACCTCGCCGAGATCTACTCGCCCGACCTGCTCGTCGCCCAGCGCGAGCTGATCGAGGCCAGCCGCGCCGCCAAGGCGGCCGGGGGCGCCTCCGACGCGGTGCGCGACACCCGCCGCCGGCTGCTCGAGGCCGCCCGCGAAAAGCTGAGGCTGCTCCAGTTCACCGAGGAGCAGATCGCCACGATCGAGAACGCCGCCGAGCCGACCGACCACCTCACGCTCTACGCGCCGCAGGCCGGGATCGTCACTGCCAAGCTCGCCAACGAGGGCCAGTACGTGAAGACCGGCGACCCGCTGTTCCGCGTCGCCGACCTCTCCACCGTGTGGCTCAAGCTCGAGGCCTACGAGGCCGACCTGCCGTGGCTGCGATACGCCCAGGATGTCGAGTTCACCGTCGATGCCGTGCCCGGACGCGTCTTCCACGGCCGCATCGCCTTCATCGACCCCGAGATCGACCCGATGCGCCGCGTCGCGAAGATCCGCGTCAACGTCCCCAACGACGACCGCGCGCTCAAGCCGGGCATGTTCGCCGATGCGATCGTGCGTTCCTCCATGACGGCCAACGGCCGCGTGCTCGACCCCTCGCTGAAGGGCAAGTGGATCAGCCCGATGCACCCGGAGATCGTCAAGGACCACCCCGGCCAGTGCGACATCTGCGGCATGGACCTGGTCCCGGCCGAGGAGCTCGGCATCATCCCCGACCCCGGCACGGCCCCGGTCCCGCTGCTCGTTCCCGCCTCGGCTGTCCTGCGCACCGGCGAGCGGGCGATCGTGTATGTCCGCGGGAAAAGCGATGGCAGCCCGACCTTCGAGGGCCGCGAGATCGTCCTCGGGCCCCGGGTCGATGACCAGTTCATCGTCGAGGCCGGACTCGAGGAAGGCGAGCTGGTGGTCAGCCGGGGCGCCTTCAAGCTCGACTCCGAACTCCAGATCAAGGCCCGGCCATCGATGATGAACCCGAATGCCGGCCTCGAGGAACGCCCGGCCAACACGGCCCCGGCCGACCTCGCCGGCCAATGGGCCGCCATCCCGCGCCTGCTGCTCCGCTTCACCAAGAACCCCGACGCCGCGGGCATCGAGGCGCTCGCATCGCACCTGCGCGACATCGAGACCTCCTCGCTCCAGCCCGACGAACTCAAGCTCTGGGAAGAGTATTCGCAGCGGCTGCTCAACGATCTCACGATCGCGAAGAACGAAGTCGGCTCCTCGCCCCGGGCCGCGGTTCTCCGGGTCCTGCGCTCCGTCGAGCAGCTCGGCCGCCACCTCGGCCTGCCCTACCAGCCCGAGGCCCCGCCGCCGGTCGAAGCCGGGCAGGTCGAGGGCTTGCGAAACGCCCTCAATGCCTACCTGCCGCTTGCCAAGGCCTTGGCCGACGATGACGACGACGCGGCGAAGCAAGCCGCCCGGGCGCTGTCCGGAACCGTCGAAGGCGAACTGCAACCCCTCGCCAAGGCCGTCGCCGAGGCCGCTGATCTCAAGGCTCGTCGGAAAGCCTTCAAGCCGCTCAGCGACGCGCTGATCGCCCGCATCCGCGAGGGCGGCATCGACGCCGTCGGCGACGCCTACGTCGTCCACTGCCCGATGGCCTTCGGCAACACCGGCGCCGACTGGCTTTCCGCCGAACCCAGGGTGCTCAACCCCTACTTCGGCGACGCCATGCTCACCTGCGGTTCCGTCACTGACACGCTGTCGGTCGAGAACGATGAATAGCCACAAAAGTCACAAGACTCACAAAGGGGGCTTCGGGCGGCACCTTGGGAGGGTGCCGTTTGCAAGGGAGCGGGCGAGTTCAGATGACGAACTTGCGGATCTGGAGCTTTGGTGCGCCGAAGTTGATGAGCAGGGCGTGACGCTTTCCGGAGCCGTTCAGATATCCGAGGACTTGGGCGACGTGTTCATCCGCGATGTTCTTCGCCGCCTTCAATTCGATGATCAGTTCATCGTTCACGTAGAGATCGGCGAAGAACTCTCCCAGCACCGAACCGTCCCGGTCTTTGACATCGATTCCCCACTGCTGCTCGACTGTCATGCCGATCCGGCGGATCCGGTTCCGCATTCCGTTCTCGTAGACTTTCTCGAGTTGGCCGTGTCTCAACCATGCATGCAGGTCGAAGGCCTGCTCCCGGATCAAGTCACACCACCCCTTCACCACGTCATCATCGATCGAGTCATTCATCGTTCATCAAGCCATCATGATTCCGACACCTGACGCCAGTCCGAACCACAACCCTTTTGTGAACTCTGTGACTTTTGTGGCCCATCTTCCGTGAACCGCCTCATCCATTTCTGCCTCCACCAGAAGCTGGTCGTGCTGCTCCTGCTGACCTTCTTCATCGCCTGGGGCGTGCGGGTGGCGCCCTTCGACTGGGACACCGGCGACTACCCGCGCGATCCGGTCGCCGTCGATGCCATCCCGGACCTCGGCGACAACCAGCAGATCGTCTACACCGACTGGCCAGGCCGTTCGCCGCAGGACATCGAGGACCAGGTGACCTATCCGCTCACCGTCGCCCTGCTCGGCGTGCCGGGGGTGAAGGAGGTGCGCTCGTTCTCGATGTTCGGCAGCTCGTACGTCTATCTCATCTTCGAGGAGGACGTCGAATTCTACTGGAGCCGTAGTAGGGTCCTCGAGAAGCTCAACTCGCTCCCCGCAAACCTGCTTCCCGGCGAGGTCACGCCGACACTGGGTCCCGACGCCACGGGGCTCGGACAGGTCTTCTGGTACACGCTCGAGGGCCGCGACCCCGACGGCAACCCGGCCGGTGGCTGGGACCTCGACGAACTCCGAGCGATCCAGGACTGGCAGGTGCGCTACGCCCTGCTCGCCGCCGAGGGCGTCGCCGAGGTCGCCTCGGTCGGCGGTTACGAGCGCCAGTACCAGGTCGATGTCGATCCCGACCTGCTGCGTGCCCAGGAGGTCACGCTGGCCCAGGTCGTCGACGCCGTGCGCAAGTCGAACCAGGAGATCGGCGCGCGAAACCTGGCGATCAACGGCGTCGAGTATTTCCTCCGCGGCACCGGCTACGTCGAGGACGTCTCCGACATTGAGAAGGCGGTCGTCACGGTCCGCGACAACACGCCGATCACCGTCGCGGACGTCGCCTCGGTCCAGCTCGGGCCCGCGATGCGCCGCGGCGCGCTCGACGTCAACGGCGCCGACGCCGCCGGCGGCGTGGTGGTCGCCCGCTACGGGGCCAACCCGCTCGAGGCGATCCAGGCGACCAAGGCGAAGATCAAGGACCTCGAGGGCTCCCTGCCGATCCGCGCGGTGATCGACTGGACACGCACCACGCCGCAGCAGGTCGCCGCCTTCGCCCAGGCCCGCGACATCACCCGTGGCATGACCGACCCGGTCATGGATCCCGAGGCCGCGTCCAATCCTGGCAGCGATCCGCCGACGGACTCCACCCGGGAAACCGGCTCATCGATTCATGACCGGGACGGTCATGCCACAAAGCATGCCACGACTCCGCTCCCCGACAACGAAGCCTGGCTCGACTTCACCCGTCGCACCCCGCGCGCCGGGTGGCCGGACTGGCTGACCACCTCCAAGGTCACCGTCGTCCCCTTCTACGACCGCTCGGAGCTCATCGGCGAAACCCTCAACACCCTCGACGAGGCACTCTATCAGCAGGTGCTCGTCACCATCATCGTGGTGGTCGTGATGGTGCTCCACCTGCGCAGCAGCCTGCTCATCTCGGCGATGTTGCCGCTGGCGGTGCTGATCACCTTCATCGCGATGAAGCTCGCGGGCGTCGATGCCAACGTCGTCGCCCTGGCCGGCATCGCGATCGCCATCGGCACCGTCGTCGATGTCGGGATCGTGCTCACCGAAAACATCCTCAAGCACCTCGACGAGGCCTACCCCGGCGAGTCGCGGGCGGCGGTCATCCACCGTGCGGTCACCGAGGTCGCAGGCGCGGTCACGACCTCGGTGCTGACGACCGTCATCAGCTTCCTGCCGGTCTTCACCATGACTGGCGAGGCCGGCCGCCTGTTCAAGCCGCTCGCTTTTACCAAGACCTTCGCGCTGGTCGCCTCGATCATCGTCGCGCTGACCATCATCCCGCCGGTCGCGCACCTGCTGTTCGGCTCATTTCCCAAGCTCTTCCGCAGCCGCCGCGGACTTTCCTGCGGCCTGCTCGCCGCCGCGGGCGTGATCGCGCTGACCTTCGCCACGCCGCTCGCTGTCGGGCTGCTCGTGCTGGCCGCCGGCATCGCCGTCGATCCGTTCATCCGTGGGAAATTCCGCCGCGGCATCGTCTTCGGCCTCAACGTCGTCGCGGCGCTGTCGGTCGTGATCTTCCTCACCCTCGACTGGATGCCGCTCGGGCTCGACCGCAACACGGTGGAGAACACGATCTTCGTCGTCCTCGTCGTCGGCCTGCTGCTGCTGGGCTTCAAGGCCTTCGAGATGATCTACCCGCGCGTCCTGCGCTGGTGCCTCGCACACAAAGCGCTGTTTCTCGCGTTGCCGGTCGCGCTGTTCGTCTTCGCGCTCTGCGTGTTGTCGGGCTTTCCCGCCGTTTTCGGGTTCGTTCCCAGGGTGCTCGGCGACGGCATCACCGGGACCCGCCTGTGGCAGAGCGCGGCCGAGAAGCTCCCCGGCCTGGGCGAGGAGTTCCGGCCGGCACTCGACGAGGGCTCCTTCCTCTACATGCCGACCGTGAGCCCCCACGCGTCGATCGACGAGGCGATGGAATACCTGCGCCAGACCGACGCCGCCATCGCGGCCATTCCCGAGGTGCGGCAGGTCGTCGGCAAGCTCGGCCGCGTCGAGTCGCCGCTCGACCCGGCGCCGATCTCGATGATCGAGACGGTCATCAACTACCTTCCCGAGTATCGCTCCGACGACAAGGGCCGCGTGCTGCGCTTCCGCACCGACGACGGCGACTTCATCTACGACGAACATGGTAGTTTGATCGAGGACCGCCACGGCAAGCCCTTCCGCCAGTGGCGGCCGGAGATCCGAACGCCGGACGACATCTGGGCGAAGATAGAGGAGGCGACGCAGGTTCCCGGCATCACCGGCGCGCCGAAGCTGCAGCCGATCGAGACCCGCCTGGTCATGCTGCGGACCGGCATGCGCGCGCCGATGGGCCTCAAGATCAAGGGCGAGAGCCTCGAGCAGATCGAGGCCTTCGGCCTGCAGGTCGAGCGGCTGCTGCGCAGCGGCGAGGTCGAGGGCCTGGCCACCGAGACGGTCAACGCCGACCGCATCGTGGGCAAACCCTACCTCGAGATCGAGCCCGACCGTGAGGCCGCCTCGCGCTACGGTCTGAACATTTCCGACATCCACGAGACCATCCAGACGGCGATCGGCGGGCGGGTCGTGACGACCACCGTCGAAGGCCGCGAGCGCTTCGGCGTGCAGGTCCGCTACGCCCGCGAGGCACGCGACACGCAGGAGTCGCTCGGCCGAGTGCTGGTCACCGCCCGCGAGGGCACCCAGGTGCCGCTGTCGCAGGTCGCGAGCATCCGGTACGTGCGAGGCCCGCAGATGATCAAGGCCGAGGACACCTTCCTGACCGGATACGTCACCTTCGGCTCGCGGCCCGGGCACGCCGAGGTCGATGTGGTGGAGAACGCCAGGGCCTTTCTCGAACAGGCGGAGCGCGACGGACGCCTCACGCGGGCCCCGGGGATCCGCTATCACTTCGCCGGCAACTACGAGTCGGCGCTCGAGTTCAACCGCACCCTGTGGACCATGGTCCCGCTGGCGCTCGGCGCGATCTTCGTCCTGCTCTACCTCGACAACCGATCGACCACCACCACGCTCATCGTCTTCAGCGGCGTCGCCGTCGCCTGGTCCGGCGGGTTCCTGCTGCTGTGGCTCTACGGCCGGCCCGGCTTCCTCGACGTCGAGCTGTTCGGCCACAACCTGCAGCAGCTTTTCCAGGTCTCGCCGATCAACCTCTCGACCGCCGTGTGGGTCGGCTTCCTCGCGCTCTTCGGCATCGCCACCGACGACGGCGTGGTGATGTCCACCTACCTCCGGCAACGCTTCGCCGAGCTCAAGCCGCAGGGCATCGAGGCGATCCGCGAGGCGGTCGTCGACGCCGGCAAGCGACGCGTGCGCCCGTGCCTGATGACCACCGCCACGACCCTGCTGGCCTTGCTTCCCGTGCTTACATCAACCGGCCGCGGTTCCGACCTCATGGCGCCGATGGCCGTTCCCATCTTCGGCGGCATGCTGATCGAGCTGGTGACGATGTTCGTCGTGCCGGTGCTGTATGCGGTGAAGGAGGAGCGGACTCGCGCCGCCTGAATATCGGGGTCTCCCGCGCCCGGACGTGATTTCCGCTAGAGGCTCCCTGGGATCGCCCCTAGGCTGCAACGATGATCGATTTTCTGAATGGCTGGAACGAATCCGCCCTCACGACCCTCGGTTACTTCTGGAAAGCTCTGTGGGCCTTCGTGCTCGGCTACATCATCAGCGGATGCATCCAGGTCTTCGTCACCCGCGAGCGGATGCGGCGGACGATGGGCGAGGCGGGCGGCAGGAGTGTCGGTCTGGCGACTTTCTTCGGGTTCATATCGAGTTCCTGCTCCTTCGCCGCACTGGCCGGGGCGAAGGCCATCTTCAAGAAGGGTGCCGGACTGATTCCCGCGCTCGCCTTCCTGCTCTCGTCGACCAACCTGGTGATCGAACTCGGCATCGTGATCTCGATCTTCCTCGGCTGGCAGTTCGTCGTCGGCGAATACGTCGGCGGAATCCTGTTGATCGGCTTCATGTGGCTGTTCGTGAAGCTTCTCTATCCGAAGCGGTTGATCGAGGACGCCCGCGAACGATTGCGGGACGAGGAGGGCGGGGGAGAAGAAGGCGACCTGCCAGACTGGAAGGACCGCATCCGCAGCGTGGAGGGCTGGCGGATGGTCGCGCGGAAGTACTTCATGGAGTGGAACATGGTGTGGAAGGACGTGACCGTCGGTTTCACCGTCGCCGGGATCATCGCCGCCTTCGTGCCGGCCGAATTCTTCCAGGCGTTGTTCTTCAACTCGGGTGGTGACGAGGGGATCCTGACCACCGTCGCCCATTCGTTGATCGGGCCGGTGGCGGCCTTCTTCACCTTCATCGGCTCGATGGGCAACATTCCTCTGGCCGCGCTGCTTTTCGGCAGCGGAGTGTCCTTCGCCGGGGTCATGGCCTTCATCTTCAGCGACCTCGTCGTCTTTCCGGTGATCCGGATGAACGCCAAGTTCTACGGCTGGAAGATGGCCGCCTACATCGCCGGGATCTTCCTGATGGCGATCGTCTGCAGCGCGGTCGCGATGCACTGGACCTTCGCCGCCTTCGATCTCCTTCCCGAAGCGCCCGCCGGCGGAGGTGGAGGCGCTGGCGGCGAGCGCTTCGCCATCGACTTCACCTTCTGGATGAACCTCGCCTTTTTCGGGCTCACCGGGGTGCTGGCGTGGCTGAAGTGGAGTGATCGCGGGGGCGGGCATTCCCACGACCATGGCGACAGCAACTGGATCGAGCGCACCCTTTCGGTGCTGGCGATCCTTGCCTACGCCTGGCTCGGCGGCGGTGTGGCGGCCGGAGCATTCCTTTGAGCCGGAGCGATCAGAAGATTCCGAAGAACCACTTCCTGCGCGGCTTGCGCTTGTATTTGCCGTCGCCGACCGAAAGGACCTCGACCTCGACGGTGGTGAGCCCCTGGTCGTAGAAATCGATCTTCTTCGCCGCCCGGGGCGAGAGATCGATGATGCGGCCGTCGATGAAGGGGCCGCGGTCGTTCACGCGGCACTTCACCGACTTGCCGTTCTCCAGATTGGTGACCTTCACCACGGCGGGCAGGGGGAGGGTCTTGTGGGCGGCGATGTTGTGCCAGGGCATCACCTTTTCGCCGATGGCCGTGTTGCCGCGCTTGAGGCCGAAGAATCTCGACTCATTGAACCATGAAGCGGTGCCGACCTCCTGGTAGTGCAGCGCCTCGTCCACGCTCATCGGATGGTAGGTCTGGCCGCGGACCGAATAACTGGCGTCCTTGTAGCCCCTGTAGTTGCCGCGCGGATGGGCGCAGGAGGCAAAGACGAGAAGGGTCGCCGGAAGCAGCAGCGTGGCGAGAAGACGCACGCCGTGATGATACTTAAGAAGTCTTAAGGATCAAGGCCGGAGGTGGATGGGGAAGGACCGCCCGAGCCCCCACGCGCCCCGATGTTCGGCCTGTGCGCGAGTGGGCTCGCGCGGTCGTGCGCCGTCG
>CALGOH010000173.1 GCA_937957985.1 uncultured Verrucomicrobiae bacterium | reverse complement strand
GCTACGGCTGGCAGCCTTCGCCAACACTTCGGTTCACGATCCGTCGACGCACGATGCCTGTCCGAGCCGAGGCCCCCGCCGACAGTGGGACAAGCTGGCTTGCCAGCCGAAGCCTTGGCGAAGGCTGGCGGACCCGGCAGGAATCGAACCTGCATCTGCGCCTTCGGAGGGCGCCATTCTATCCGTTGAAATACGGGTCCAGTCGCGGGGGCGGATTGGTAGGCGAAAGGGTAAATGCTGAAAAGCTGAAAAGCGGAAATCCTGAAATGGATCCGCGCACGATCTGCGAGCGGGCGGGAGCCCGCGATCCGTCGGAGTCCGAACGGGCGGGGTTTCAGTCCCGCGGGGCGGGATGGGCCTTGGCGCGCTTGAGGGCGGCCGCGATGAATCCGGAGAAGAGCGGATGGGCCTTGTTCGGCTTGGACTGGAACTCCGGATGGAACTGCGCGGCAAGGTAGAAGGGATGCTCGGGGAGCTCGATGCTCTCGACCAGTCCCTCCGCGGCCGACACCGAGGAAATGACCAGTCCGGCCTCCTGCAGGCGGTCCTGGAACTCGGAGTTGAACTCGTAGCGGTGGCGGTGGCGTTCGTGGATCCGCTCGACGCCGCCGTAGAGGTCGGACGCCCGGGTGCCGGCGAAGAGGATGCTCTCGCAGGAGCCCAGCCGCATGGTCGCGCCCATGTCCTCGATGCCTTTCTGCTCCTCCTGCAGGCAGATCACGGGGTACTTCGACTTCTTGTCGAATTCGGTCGAGTTCGCGCCGCGCAGTTTGCAGACGTTGCGGGCGAACTCGATGGTGGCGATCTGCATCCCGAGGCAGATGCCGAAGTAGGGGATGCCTTCCTCGCGGGCGTACTGCGCGGCGAGCACCTTGCCCTCGATCCCGCGGTCGCCGAAACCGCCCGGCACCAGGATGCCGTCGACGTCGCCGATCACCGAGTGCGCGCCGTGTTTTTCGATCGCCTCGGCCTCGACGCGGACGATGCCGACCTTGGTGTCGTGTTTCGCCCCGGCGTGGATCAGCGATTCGTAGATCGACTTGTAGGCGTCCTGCAGCTCGATGTACTTGCCGACGACGGCGATGGTGACGCGGTGCTTCGGGTGGATGACCTTGTCGACGAACTCCTCCCAGTCCTCGAGCGCGGGCGAGGGGGTGTGGCCGAGGCCGATCTTGTCCACCACGAGCCGGTCGATCTTGTCGCGGCGGAGGTCGAGCGGGCATTCGTAGATGGTGTGGGCGACGTCGCGGAAGGCGACCACGTTCTTGCGCTCGACGTTGCAGAACATGGCGATCTTGCGACGGTTGTCCTCGTCGAGGTCGGCCTCGGTCCGGCAGATGATGATGTCGGGCTGGATGCCGATCTCGCGCAGCTTGGCGACCGACTGCTGGGTCGGCTTGGTCTTCACCTCGCCGGCGGCCTTGATGAAGGGCAGCAGGGTGACGTGGATGAAGCAGACGTTCTCCTTGCCGACTTCCAGCGCGAACTGGCGCAGCGCCTCGAGGAAGAGCAGGCCCTCCATGTCCCCGACCGTGCCGCCGATCTCGGTGATCAGGACGTCGACGTCGGTGTTCTCCTCGGTGACCAGGTGAAGGCGCGCCTTGATCTCGTCGGTGACGTGCGGAATGAACTGCACGGTCTTTCCGAGATACTCGCCCTTGCGCTCCTTGCGGATGACCGAGTCGAAGACCTGGCCGGAGGTGAGGTTGTTCCGCTGCGAGAGGACGCCGGAGGTGAAGCGCTCGTAGTGGCCGAGGTCGAGGTCGGTCTCGGCACCGTCGTCGAGCACGTAGACCTCGCCGTGCTGGAAGGGCGACATGGTGCCCGGATCGACGTTGAGGTAGGGGTCGAACTTCTGCATCAGCACCTTGAGGCCCCGGTGTTCGAGGAGCGTGCCGATGGAGGCGGCGGCCAGCCCCTTGCCGAGGGAGGAAACGACGCCGCCGGTGACGAAGATGTATTTCATGGGAAAACTCGAAATTCTAAACTCTAAACTTCAACTTGGGAGAGGAGGCGTTCGACTTCTTCGGCCTGTTCGGGGGTGTCGACGCCGGGTGAGGTGTCGGTGGTGGGGAGGACCTTGATGGCGGCGCCGTTTTCGAGGGCGCGGAGCTGTTCGAGGGACTCGGCCCGCTCGAGCGGCGAGGGCGGCCAGGTGACGAACTTTTCGAGGAACGCGCGGCGGTAGGCGTAGATGCCCTTGTGCCGGAGGACGGAGAGGCCCTCGACCGGGTTGCGGAAGTAGGGCAGGGGCGAGCGCGAGAAATACAGCGCCCGCCCGTCGAGGGAGGTCACGACCTTGACGACGTTCGGATCGGCGACGGCGGGATCGCCGGGATCAAGCGGGTTGGCGGCGGTGGCCATGTCGAGCGCCGGATCGGCGGCCATCGCGGCGGCGAGTTCGTCGATCAGGGCCGGTTCAATGAGCGGCTCGTCGCCCTGGATGTTGACGACGATGTCCGTTTCCGGGAGGAGCCTGATCGCTTCGGCCAGGCGGTCGGTGCCGGTCGGGTGGTCGGGCGAGGTCATCACGGCGCGGGCGCCGAAGGCCTCCGCCGCTTGGCGGATGCGCTCGTCGTCGGTGGCGATCACCAGGTCATCCAGCCGGGAACACTGCCGGCAGCGCTCCCAGACGTGGCGGATGAGCGGCTTGCCGGCGATGGGGTGGAGGGGCTTTCCGGGGAAGCGGCTCGACCCCCAGCGGGCTGGGAGGATGCCGGTGATGTGGATGCCGCCGGAACTCACGGGAAATGCGCTGGCGGCACCCTAAGGGTCGCCGCGCGGCACGCGCAAGCGCCCCGTGACGAAACCGACCTATTTCGCATCCGATTCGATGAAATCGAGGGCCTTCTGGTAGGAGCATCCGGAGAGGAAGTGCTCCAGCCGTGGCGGCAGCGAACCCCGGTGCCGCGCATGCCATGCCGCGATTTCCTCCGAGACGCGGCGCAGGGCGTCGAGGTGGGCGTCGGCGTCGCGATCACGAAACCCGTGGTCGGCGATGATCGCCAGGCGTCGGCGGAGGAGGTCGGCGAGGTCGTCCATCGCGGGAATGTCGGGTGTCGCGATCCCGATGTCGATGCCGGGGGGGCGGCAAATCGGTCGTGGACGGCCGGGGCCGGGTTTCCCTAGCGTTCGCCATGCTGATCGGGGCGATTGAGACGCACTTCACGGGCTGGGACTGGGCGGTGGTGGCGGGCTACATGCTCCTGACGACGTGGGTCGGCCACCTGATGGCCGGCAAGGCGGCGACGGTGAAGGACTTCTTCCTCGGCGGACGGTCGATGCCGTGGTGGGCGGTGTCGGGATCGATGATCGCCACCGAGATCAGCGCGCTGACCTTCATCGCGGTGCCGAGCGGCGTCTACGCGGTCAACGGGGACTGGACCTACCTGCAGTGGGGGATCGGGTCGATCATCGCGCGGGTGATGATCGGCTACTGGCTGGTTCCTCTCTACTATCGCCGGGAGATCTACAGTCCGTATGATTTCATGGGCGACCGTCTCGGGGAGCCGGTGCGCCGGCTGGTGACCGGCCTGTTCTCGCTCGGTGCGATCCTGGGCCAGAGCGTGCGGGTGCTGGTCACCGCGGTGATTCTCAACGCGGTGACCGGATGGAGCATGAGCTGGTGCATCGTGGCCATCGGCGTCTTCGCGCTGATCTGGACGCTGATGGGGGGGATGCGGACCGTGATCTGGACCGACGTGATCCAGTTCGGGGTGTTCATCATCGGCGGGGTGACCGCGCTCGGCTGGCTGGTCGGCCATCTCGGCTGGGAGCAGATCGTCGAACTCAACCGCGGTCACGTGGCGACCGGCGGCGGGGTGGTGGACAAGATGAGGATCTTCGATTTCACCCTGCCGTGGGAGGACTCCACGCTGAACTACACCTTCTGGGTCGGGGTGCTGGCGATGCCCTTCCAGAATCTCGCGGCCTTCGGCACCGACCAGCTCAACGCGCAGCGGATGTTCTGCTGCGGGACGCCGAAGGAGGCGCGGCGGGCGATGGTGTGGAGCAGCGTGTCGATCGCGACGACCCTCCTGATGCTGGCGGTGGGGTCCGGCCTGTTCGCCTGGTACCAACTCAAGGGGGCGACGCCGGACGAGGCGGCGAAGTTCGCGGAGGATCCGAACACGGTCTTCCCGGTGTGGATCGTGACCGTCCTGCCTCCGGGGCTCACCGGGTTGATTCTCGCGGGAGCGTTCGCGGCGGCCATCTCCAGTCTCGACTCGGTGCTCGCGGCGCTGTCCCAAACGACGCTTTCGGCGGTGTTGGGACGCGAGAAGGTCGAGGCGATCGAAGGCAGCGCCCGCATGGTCCGGCTGTCGAGGATGATGGTCTGCATATGGGCCGTCCTGCTCACCGCTTTCGCGGTGTGGCTGGCGGCCCAGCACCGGGAGGCGGAGAACAAGAACCTGATCGACCTCGCCTTCGGCATGGTCGCCTACACCTACGGCCCGCTGCTCGGGATCCTGCTTGCCGCCATCCTGCCGGGGCGACGTAGTTTCGAGGGCATTCTGATCGGGGTGGCCGTGTCGATCCTGATGGTCGCCTGGGTGCGCCCGGAGCTGCCGCGGGCGCTGGAAGCGCTCGGTCTCCCGACGGCATGGATCGTGGACTCGCGCCCCTCCCTGGCGTTCCCGTGGTTCTATCCGATCAACGCGGCGATCACGCTCGGCGGTGCCTTCCTGCCGCTCGGCCGATGCCGCCGGATCCGGGATTGATCACCCCGTCGGCAAGGACGCATTCCGACCCCTTGGGACCCCGTGAACGGAGGTGAGGGATGCGACGCCGGGTCGTGTCGTCGTCGGCGAAACCGGCGGTCGTGACGCCGTCGTCACCCCCTCCGCGTTGGTGACAAAATTGAAACGGAAGGAATCGTCGTAAAAAGTCATGCAAGCGACACAAAATCAAAGACGGAGATTCCCTATCTGTTGGGAATCGGGCGCGATTTGCTTTGGGGAATTTAAGGATATTTCAGGTCAAGATTTTAAAATACATGGGGCGTGGAACGCTTGAAACATCGTTGCGGAACGGACGAACTGTTAGAGGCTCGCGCAAAGGGATTTCCGGGGGTGGCGGATGCTTCTACATCATGGCGGAGCGCTTCGCCGGGGGGATCCGGGAGTCGAAGACGCGGTGGAAACCCTTAATGAATTAGAGTGGCAGAAAATGGAACGGGCGGAGGCGGTTGCGAGGTCGGAGCAGAACGGTGGTCAGGTGAGTGAGAGCGAGATCTGGAGCGAGGTGTGCGAGCGCCTGCGCGGGCTGGTGAGCGGCGACGCCTACGACCGGTGGTTCCGGGCGTCGCACCTGATGGGTCACGACGGGCGCAGCGCCCGGGTGGCGGTGCCGAACGAGATCTACCAGGTGTGGATCGAGACGAACTACCAGAACGAACTGACGGCCGCGGTGCGGGACGTGCTTCCTGAGGTTGCAGAGGTGCGTCTCGAGGTTCATGATGGCCAGGCTGCCGACGAACCGGCGGCCGGCGTCATGGAGAACGGAGCGGACAACTGGTTTCAGCCGGACGAGGAGATCACCCCGGAAGGCGAGGCCCTTGACCGTCAGTTGAAACGGGTGGGGCTGAATCCGTCCTTCGCCTTCGAGTCCTTCGTCGTCGGTGCCAACAGCCAGTTCGCCCATGCCGCCTGCGAGGCGGTGGCCCTGGGCAGGGGGGCCGGCTACAATCCGCTCTTCATCCACGGTGGCCCGGGCCTCGGCAAGACCCACCTGATGCAGGCGATCGGCCAGGAGTGGTTGAAGCGCAATCCACGGGCGAAGATCGTCTACCTGACCTGCGAGCGGTTCATCAACGAGTTCATCGACGTCGTCCGCAGCGGCGGGCTGGAGCGCTTCCGCCGCCGCTACCGTTCGGCCGACCTGATGCTCATCGACGACGTGCAGTTCCTCAGCGGCAAGGAACGCTCGCAGGAGGAATTCTTCCACACCTTCAACACCCTGCTCGACGGGCGCGGCCAGGTGGTGCTGACCAGCGACCGCCCGGCCTCCGAGATCCAGAACCTCGAGCCGCGGCTGGTGTCCCGGTTCGAATGCGGCCTCACCGTCGAGCTCCAGCCGCCGGGATTCGAAACCCGGCTGGCGATCCTGCAGCACAAGGTCGAGGAATGGAAGCTGCGTCTCGATGACGGCATCGTGCGGATGCTCGCCGAGCGGATCCGCACCAACGTCCGCCGTCTCGAGGGCGGGCTGATGCGTGTGGGCACCTTCGCCTCGCTCGCGGGCGAGCGGGTGACGCCGGAGAAGGTCGAGCACCTGCTGCGCGACCTCTTCCGGGAGGAGAACGGCAAGCAGGTGACCATCGACTCGATCCAGCGGCTGGTGGCCGAGCGTTTCGACATGCGCCTGGCCGACATGGCGAGCCGGCGTCGACCGGCGAGCATCGCCGGCCCGCGGCAGATCGCGATGTACCTGAGCCGGCGGCTGACCAAGAACTCGCTGATGGAGATCGGCGAGGCCTTCGGCGGCCGCGACCACGGCACCGTGATCCACGCCGTGCGCAAGGTCTCGGCACGGATCGATACCGACCCGGACATCCGCAACCAGATCGCCCAGATCGAGGCGGAGCTGCGGCGCTAGGGCAAGCGGCTTGCAAAGCCGCGCTCCTTACAGCGAGTAGGTGTCCTCCCTCGGCTCCTTGCCGAGCGCGCCCTGGACTTCGCCGTTGGCGGCGAGGTGGTTGAGGCAGTGGTAGACGTCCTCCGGATCGGCATCGATCTCGTAGGCGATGTCGGCCGCGGTCTTCGGATCGGCGGTGATCCGGCTGCGCACGGCGTGAAGCGTTTCGAGAAACGCCGCGGCGGCCTTCTTGCCGGCCTCGACGCCCGGCTGGTGGTAGGCGTTGATGTTCACCAGCGAGGCGTAGAACGACACCGCGCGCTCGAAGAGGGCGATCAGCGCGCCGACCTGAAAGGCGTTGACTTCCGGAATGGAGATCGTGATCGACGGGCGTCCGGACTCGTGGAGCGCCTTGCGGGTGCCGCGGAGGAAGCCCTGGAGGTAGTCGGCCGAGGTGCTGCCGGGCTCGACCTCGATCGTGTCGCCGTCGCGGCCCTTGCGGACCTCGATGAAGGTGGCGAAGAAGTTGGCGACCCCGTCGCGCAACTGCTGGACGTAGGCGTGCTGGTCGGTGGACCCCTTGTTGCCGTAAACCGCGATGCCCTGGTGGACGACCTTGCCGTCGAGATCCTTCTCCTTGCCCAGCGACTCCATCACGAGCTGCTGGAGGTATTTCGAGAACAGCACCAGCGAGTCCTTGTAGGGGAGGACCACCATGTCCTTCTCGCCGCGGCCGTTGCCGGCGGCGTGCCAGCAGAGTGCCAGCCGCATGGCGGCGTTGACCGCGGCGTCGGTCACCCGGGTCTTGGCGTCCATCGCCGCCGCACCCGAGAGCAGGGCGTCGATGTCGATGCCCTGGAGCGCGGCCGGCACGAGGCCCACCGTGGACATCACCGAGGTGCGTCCGCCGATCCAGTCCTCCATCGGGAAGCGGGTGAGGAAGCCGTGGTCGTCGGCGAATGCGGCGAGCTTCGAGCCCTCGCCGGTGATTGCGACGGCGTGCCTGCCGAAGTCGAGGCCCGCGGCGTCGTAGGCGGCCTTGGCCTCGATCATGCCGTTGCGCGTTTCCGGGGTGCCTCCGGATTTCGAAATCACCAGCACCAGCGTCGAGGCGAGACCGTCGCGGCCGATCGACGCGAGGGTGCGGTCGATGCCGGCCGGGTCGGTGTTGTCGAAGAAGATGACGGGCATCCGGGCGTGGTCGCCGAGCGCGTCGTCGATGAACTGCGGGCCGAGCGCGGAGCCGCCGATGCCGATCAGCAGGATCCGGCGGAACGGGCCGCCCGAAGGCGGGGCGACGCGGCCGGTGTGGACCTGCTCGGCGAATTCCTTGAGCGCCTTGACCGGTCCGGTGATCGCCTCGCGGATCTCGTTGTCGGGGGCGAGCGCCGGATGGCGCAGCCAGTAATGGCCGACCATGCGCTGCTCGTCCGGATTGGCGATCGCGCCGGATTCGAGCGCCTTCATGTCGTCGAAGGCGCGGGCGATGGCCGGCTCGAGCGCGGCGAGGTGGTCGTCGGAGACCTCGAGCAGGGACGAATCCAGCGAGAACCCGAGGTCTGGGTAGCGGAGCAGGGAGGCGGAGTAGTGGTCGAAGGACATGGGGACGGAGAATGTCGAGTGTTGAATTTCCGAATGACGAATGAGGTCAGTCGTAGGTGACGAGGGACTCGATGCGGTGATCGCCGAGCTTCTTCCGACCCTCGAGGCCGGTGAGTTCGATCAGGAAGGTGGCGGCGACGAGATCGGCCTGAAGGCCGTCGAGGAGCTGGATGGCGGCCGACGCCGTCCCGCCCGTCGCGAGCAGGTCGTCGACGAGCAGCACCTTCTCTCCCGCGTGGATCGCGTCCTCGTGGATCTCGACGACGGATTCGCCATATTCCAGCGTGTAGGAAAGCCCGCGTGTGGTCCAGGGAAGCTTGCCCTCCTTGCGCACGGGCACGAAGCCGGCGCCGAGCCGGTCGGCGACGGCCGCGGCGAAGATGAACCCGCGCGCGTCGATGCCCACGGTCTTGTCGATCCGCGCGCCACCGGCGGTCTCGCAGATCAGGTCGATCGAGTGTCGGAACAGCTTCGGATCGGCGAGCACGGGAGTGATGTCGCGGAAGACGATGCCCGGTTTCGGAAAATCCGGGATGTCGCGGATGGCGGATCGGATCAGCTCGGCGGAGGCCATGCGCCGGAGGCTGGAGAAATCGCCGGGAGTGGCAAGTCTTGAACGACAGGCGGCAGCGGACAGGGTGGATTTCCGCAAACGGCACGCCTCCCGAGCCGTTGTTCTGGCGGTCCGAGGCCGGGGTGGTTCAGGGATCATTCGTCACGCCCCTTCCGCACCTCACCAGGAGACTCGCCGACTCCAACGGTTCCCCGTTCGCGCGCGGTTTCCACGAGTCCGGCAAGGTCTCAGGACGGCTGCCGACACGGATTCAGGAAACCCGAGGAAACGACGGGGCCAGTCCGCCCGAAACTATCATGAACCTCGTAGATAAAGACCCCGAATGTAAGTTTTTTGGGGCCGATCCTTGCCACTAGCCACGCTCAATGCGGTTGGCTGCATCTATTACCCTAGTTTGTCACAATCTTATGATACAGCTCAATGAAAATTTTGTCCTGGTGTCCTTGATCTTCAACACTAATGAAAGCGCTCATATGAGGCACGAACTTTGTTTGATCCCCCCTACAATAGCTTGAGAAGATATAGTAACTGGAACCACTCACCAATTCGCCCCGGTATGAGGGACCCTCAGTATGTCCCGCGATTACCGAAGAGCAAATCGTTGAGGCAGCCGTCCAAAGCTTCATAACATCACGTTTGTCCACTTTGATTTTGCGCAACCGATTGTTGCTTCCATCTTTGAAATCTTTGAACGAAACATCAAATTTAAGATCGGAAAACGCTTTGGAATCGAACGGATCAACTCCATCAGATGCCTTTGGCGTTATCAGCAATAGACTATCCTCGTCGATACCTAGGCTGGATTTGCAATAAACCATGACAACAGGACGCGATCCTTCAGTTCTCTGAATCTCACGTGCAGAACTGCGCAACACCTCAGACCAGCCGTCACCGAGAAGCAAGTCCCCCTGATCCACCAGACTCGCCTTCGTTTCATCCGAATTGACGGGCAAGCAGAAACATAGTGAGACAATGAGTGATTGGATTTCCCATTTCATCATTTTTCAACGGGCTTGGGCTCAACATAGGAATAGAGTTTACCAGCAAAATACACCACTGTTATCGCTTTTCCTCCCTGATCATACCTAGTCATCGCGAGAGGCTTCGCCTCCTTGTTGTGTGGATTGGGAATATGCTCACCACTCATGGGTCCAATCGAACCATCAACCCAAACCTCATCTTCATCAGAAAATGCGCCTCCTTGGGTGATGACTAGAATTTGCTTTTTGCGCTCTTCGGTGCGCCCGACTGTCTGTACTCGTGTTCTCCCTGGATGTGTATGCCACCACCCAGTCAATCGATCTCCGTCGTCACACTTCGGAGCGAGGTCAGGAACACGCACGCCGGGATCTGCGAGGGGGCGCCCGGGCAACCGGGCGTCCTACCTCAATTACGACCCGGAAACCGGACGGTGGCCATCCAAGGATCCGATCGAGGAAGATGGTGGGCTTAATCTTTACGGATTCGTTTGGAATCAGCCAGTAGGGAAAATAGATGTTTTGGGTCTCGAAGCCAAAGAATATCGATGCTTTTCAACATGGGAGTGGTTCGTGAGGTTCAAAGGAGAGTCTCTCCGGAGGAACATTGAACGGCGCTTGACCAAGTATTTCCTTGGGCCGGAACGGGTTGCAACCAAGGAGTCCTTGGATGAAGCGATCGCGGTAAGCGGTCAACACTCCCTCTCTACCCAGGCGGGGCCGGATCGCGGTAGGCTGGCGGTCTATGGAGACACCAACCGACCCGCCCGCCGGCCCGATCATCAAAAGCGACCGCACCGGCCGCACCCGCTACACCTCCGAATACAAGCGCGAGGTCCTCGACGCGTTTGAGTCCAGCGGCCTGAGCGGCCCGGTGTTCGCCCGCCAGTGCGGCATCAAGTATCCCACCTTCGCCGCCTGGCTCGCCAAACGCAGGAATGAGGGTCTACCCTCGTCCCGCTCGGCGGATCGCCCCGCTTTCGTACTCGCCGAGTTGTCCGGCGATGCCGCCATCGACCCCGCACTCGAGGTCCGCCTCCCCGGCGGCGCCGTCGCCCGTGCCACCGATGCGGACCAGATCCGCCTGCTCGCCGAACTCCTGCGCCACCTCGCCTGACGCCCCGCCGCCATGCTCACCTTCAACGGCAACCTCAAGGTCTACGTCGGGCTCGAACCCTGCGACATGCGCAAGAGCTTCCACGGGCTCTCGGCGATGGCCCGCAACCACCTCGGACTCGACCCACTCAGCGGCGCGGCCTTCCTCTTCATCAACCGGGCTCGCACCCTCATCAAGATCCTCTACTTCGACGGAACGGGATACTGGGTTGTGGCCAAACGGTTGGAGCGCGGCCGGTTCAGCTGGCCGCGCGACATCGAGGGCGACCGCCGCAAGCTCGTGCTCAAGCCCACCGCGCTGGCCATGCTCACCGACGGCATCGACCTGCGCGACGGCCTGCAGCGCCCGTGGTACGAACTACGATAAAAGCAGTAGAAAACGGCCCGTCCGGCACGCCCGCTGCTTTCACCGGAACCATCAAGACACCGGAGCAACAGATCGCCGAGCTCGTCGAGCAGAACAGGATCCTCGTCGAACAAAACCGGGCGCTCGTCGAGGAAGTCGCCGCGTTGCGGGACGAGCTCGCTACCCAGAAGGGCATCGTCGCCGGGCTGCTCAAGCGGCTCTACGGCGCGAAGAGCGAGAAGATGAGCCCCGACCAGCTGCTCATGGCCTTCCTGGAGGACGAGGCAAAAAAGCCCGAAGCCGCCGATGGGGACGAGGAACCACCGGCGGCTGACGACAGGAAGCGCAAGCAGAGCAAGAAGCGCACCAACAAGCTTTCCGACTCGCTCAAGGGCCTGCCGACAACCGTCCGCGAGATCATCGATCCCGCGGTCCTCGCCGACCCGGACGCCTTCCGGCTCATCGGCGAAGAGGTCAGCGAACGGCTCCACGTCTCGCCAGCCTCCTTCACCCTGGAGATCATCAAGCGCCTCACCCATGTCCGCAAAGGCGACCCCGACGGTGTGCCCGTCACCCCTCCGCTCGAACCCTGCCTGCTTCCCGGCAGCGTGCTGACTCCTTCGCTGGGCGCCTATCTGCTGACCCAGAAGTTCTGCTACCACAGCACGTTCTACCGCGAGCAATGGAAGCTCAAGGCCGCCCACGGCATCGATTTGACGCGCAACCTGATGTGCTCGTGGCACGACCACCTCGCGGACCGGCTGCTGCCGCTTTACGACCTCATCGCCGCAAGTTTCCGCACCGCCAATTACGTCAAGGTCGACGAGACGCCCGTGCGCTGCCTCGAACCCGGCCTCGGCAAGACCGCGCTGAGCTACTTCTGGGCCTATCACCACCCCGAACACGGCGTGCTCTTCGACTGGCACAAGAGCCGGGCCAACACCTGCCTGGACCACATCCTCATCGGCAACGAGGACGAAGCCTCCTTCAGCGGCTACCTGCAAAGCGACGGCCTGCGCGCTTACCAGACCTTCATCGGACGCCACCCCGAGCTGGAAATCCTC
>CALGOH010000172.1 GCA_937957985.1 uncultured Verrucomicrobiae bacterium | reverse complement strand
CCGTCGCCGACAGATTCGCACCAATCTCCGGATCCCCCTTCGACAGGTCGGTGGTTTGCACCAGTGTCCCCTCCCAGGAGAGCTGGCGGTTCACTCCGTGACTCATCTTGTTGAGCGCCGTAACGATCATTCCGGCAGGATGAGTTCGCACGCGAAGGCCATATCGTTCGGGGGTCAGACCAGCCGCTACCATGTAATCGAATTCCCTCCGCAACTCTTCGTCTGCAAGGGCAATATGCCGGTACCAGCTGGCAAGCGTTCGGGTGGTGAAAAGGCGACAGAGATCCAGATAGCCCGGCCTGTAGCCAAACCAACGGCCCATCTGCATCAGTGCATCATACATCCTTGTCGTTCGGAGGAAGTAACTGACCGAAAGCCCTTCCAGAGTCAGTCCGCGAGAAAGTTTGTCCCCTCCCACGGCAATCACACTACGGCCCTCCGCTTCATGATCCCGGTAATCCAGTGCTTCCTTCGCGAAACCGTTGATCGTTGCTACGGAGATCTTCGAAGTGGCGGCATGCAACTCCTGCTCGATGTCGGCCCACTCGACGACCGCTCCTGCCTCCTGACCCATATTCTCGGAAACAGGAACGAACTCCAGCTCCCACAGCTCGCGCAATTCGTCCACTAACGTCCGCGTGAGGCTGCCGTCGCCAAATTCGATACGCCGTTGCAAGGCGATCAACTCATCCCGAACCATGCGAACCACATGGCCCTGTACGTTCACGAATCTCGTGACGTGGATCAACATCGAATTGTGCTTCTTGTCTTGCCCGCGGGCGCGGCGGGCGGAACACGTTAGAATGAAACACCGAATAGCCTGCTTCAGTGACTCGGGGAGTTCAGTGGGGATGTGATCGCTGCGGTGTTTTGGCGGGAACCGTGAAGTGGTCGCATAATCATCGATTTCCCTCACAATGTCTAAACCGTCACAAGGCTGAATCCCGGCGTCGGAATCACCGTCAAGACCAAATACCTTTGCAGGCCCAACGTAGTTCGACGGGGGCTTGACATTGATAATGAAGCTGCGGGGAAAAAGATCGTCTCCATGGTCCGGTGTTTCGGCATCCGGATTGATAAAGATATTTGCAAACGGTGTCGCCGTGTAGCCAACGTAGGCCGACTTGTCGAAGGCGTCGAGAAGATGCCTGATCCGGCCGTTGATCGCGGTGACCTCTGAACAGCTCGAACCAACCCGATCTTTCGTATTGATCGAAGCGTTATCCGCTTCGTCGTCGATGAGAAGCAAAGGAACATCCCGAACCACCCTCTTCCCGGAAACCGGGTCATCACTTCCGCCGACGTGCAGAACCCAGTTGACGAGATTCTTCAGAACCGATGAGTTTTTCTTAATTACAAGAACCACAGGATCTCCGCCGATCATCACCCCAACGGTGTCGGCCATCTTTTTGTTGAAGTCTCCTTTCTCGTCACTGCTCGTGAGAGAATGAACCACAAGTTTTTCACCGGGCAGCTTTCCCACCCCAACCCATTGGCTCTGATTGTCTAGCTTCCGGGTTTTCTGAGTGTCAAATCCAAGTATTCCTTCGTCAACTCTGAGCTGCGTCTGGGCCCGAAGGTTGCTGTGAATTCCCGCGAGGACGATGACGAGCTTATAGCCTGCGTCGATTGCCTTGTTAATCAAACCAACGTAGTTGGCCGTCTTTCCTGATTGGACAGAGCCAACAACCATGCCTCGACGATCCCACGGACCAGGCCTCGCAGGTTCCTCCAATCGCTCTAGAACCATGTCGGTCAACTCATGAAGGCTGTTGACAACCGTAGGAGGCATTCCGAACTCACGCTCCAGATAAGTCATGTAACGAGTCCAGAACCTCCACCGGATACCCCCTTTCTTGTCAGGGAGCCAAGGGGTGTGAAGTTTCGGATCGTGATCGTCCAGAACCGTGGCATCTTGGACTGTTATTGAGAAGAGATGCAATAGCTCGGTAATAAGCGCCTCGATGTCGATGGTCTCCTCAGGAGCAAAGAGAAGGGTTGCCTGCACCGCAGTTTCCGCTGTTTTGCGAACCAGCTCATTGCTGCGGACCGCCTCTTTGCGGAGGATGTCGACAGCCATGTTCCTTGCGTTTTCGTAATAATTGTGCATGTCAGGACGCGTTCTGATCTTCAACGAGACTCTGTAAAACCGCTGGGAACAGCTCGAAGGGCCACAGTGTTGCGAGACGATCCGCAGCCTCCGCTCGGCCGTAGCCGGATGTAAGAAGTGAGGAGAACGCTTGTTTCATGACGGACCGAATCTGATGCTCGGGAACGCCTTCAAACGGGGCCGGTAGCGAGTTTGGGGCCTCGCTGGCGCGGATCGAAATGTGTGGAAGCGGGACCGTCTCTTCGAGTAATCGAAGAAGCGCATTAAGGCCTTCGCGGTCGGAAGTGCTTTCCAACGCGCGGAGCATCAAGGGATGGCTGCGGTTCAATCGATAGAACGTCTTGTTGTGCTTTGCGGTAGGCTCCCACAGATGAATCCGCTCTACTTCCGCCCGCGGCGTGAGCGTCGCCCCTCTGTAGGTATAGACACGCTTCGCTTCCTTTCGCGCACGCTCTCCAATGCTTCGTAGGTCGTCTCGCAAAGCGGCGGGAGGCTTGGCCCTTGATTTGGTTACATCGATTCCCCAGTCGTGATCCATTTCATTAGGAATGTCGACGCGGATGCGGGCCAACTTGTAGTGCTCCTCCTTTGCCCAGCCAAAGCCCAACCACTCCCCTGCAACTAGGAGGCGACAATTTCGATAGACGTAAAACCCTTGGTGAGCATTCCAACCATTCGGGCCGGCCGCCTCGTCATGGCGTGCCTTTTGGAGCTTCGAGTGATGGGGCAGAATGTAGGGCTGGACCCTGACTGCCAGACCTCGAAGCTTTAGGGTGGATTCTGGAAGAATCTGGGTAGCCGGCTCGCCAGCGAGAAAGGGATCCCATGGTTTGACGACTTTGTCATTCAAGAGAATGGTGACGCGATTACTTCCGGTCATCAGGTCGTGAAACACCATCGCCAGATGACGGCGCACGGATTCGGCCCGGTGAAGAAAGATTTGCTGTGCCTTCGAATCATTCGGTTCTTCCCGGTCCGAAACCAGCCGGTCGAGGCTTTGCCAGACGACCGCTGTTCCCATTTCAAGACCAGCAAGTCGGTCGAAGAATGGTTTCGCCGAGGGATCGGTCGATCGGAGCAGTTGCCACGCGTTGACCTTCGCGATGTGGTCGAGGTCCCAGCACCGTGTTGCGCAGCTTTCGTTGACGGTCTTGCTTCGGACTGTAACTTTCCGACACTGGGAGAAGCTCGCAGTCTTCAAACCGAGGCCGAACCGTCCCAAGTCGTGTGGCTCCCTCCGTTCCAGCGGGTTCTGGCTACCTGGGCGCATCGCCTCGACCAGTTGTTGCTCATGCATTCCGCAGCCGTCATCTGTGACGGCGATCACCGAGCGGCTTCCATCCCAGTAGAAATCAACCCATACCCGGTTCGCTTTGGCGGTAATGCTGTTGTCGACCAAGTCCGCAATCGCAGTCGGTAATTCGTAGCTGAATGCGCGCAGAGATTCGGCGAGTGATGCTGCGTTCGGCTCGGCAAGGTCGTAGTCCATCTCGGTGATGCGACGGTGCCGTGGTCCTACGCCCCCAGTTTACGCGGGCGATCCATCAGTTTAGCCAGCTTGGGATTTCGAAAACAAGCGCCCGCCATCTGGGCGTCAGAGCAGTAGAACTCTTCGTCCGCTAGCTGGTTCAATTCGTAGCGCCGCCAAGCTTCGTTCGCGAGATTCTCAAGGTAAACCGGCCAGCCGCTTTGCTCGTAATACGGATTGATAAGACGCGGCTCGATCTCCCCGATTTCCGGGATGATCTTGGCGTCATGAAGGATGACGTTGCCATGGTCCCCGGCACTGTCCGGGTGGAGCCCCATATACAAAAACCCGACCGAGCACCAAGCCCGCTTCAGGTCCGCCAGTGGGACTTTGCGCAACTCACGCGGTTCCAAATCGGCAATCTGGACGATCCATTTTGCGGCCTCGACGTCTGAACGTGGCAGTGTCACCAAGGTTGCAAGTTTATAACTTGGTTTGCTGGCAAGTGTCTTTAGATACTTGATCACCGCGTGCCCAACTGCCTCGCTGACCAGCGGTGGCACTGCGTTCCCAATCACCCGGAACTGGTGGGTTCGTGCGACGGGGAAGCGGAACCAGTCGGGGAAGCTCTGGACGCGGGCTGCTTCCCGGGGAGTGAGGGTTCGGTTCTGGGTTGGGTGGATGAACATCAGACCGTCCTTCGCAAGGTGGGCGACGATGGTCGAGCACGGTCGGCGCCGGTGCTGGCGGGTGTAGCGGTCCTTGAAACTGGATTTGTCGTAGGGGAATTCGAATTCGACTCCCCGCCGCATGGCTTCGGCGGAACTTTCGCCCTCCCTCAAGAGGAGGAAGTCGCGCAGGTCGCGGTCGCTGTGGGGGCGCGCGCGGTGGGCCGTCAGTTGGCCGGCCTTGTCCACCTCCAGCACCTCGTGGAGAAAGCGGGACGAGCGGGGTGTCAGGGATCTGGCGCGACGTTCGAGGTCGTAGGGTCCTGTTTCATCGCCCTCACCGGCTTTCAACGGCGGGAGATCCGCGATGGCTTCCCAGAGGGTGGCATCCGCCACGGCTCTCGCCGGCAGATCGAGGCCGGGGCGGAAACTTTGCGGAATCCCGACCCGGGTGCCGATGAAGAGCTGGCGGCGGCGCTTCTGAGGGACTCCGAGCTTCACGCAGTCCTCGATCTGCGCATGCACCTTGTAGCCGAGTTTCCGCGCCTCGGCCTGGACTTTGGAAAAGTAGGTGCCACCCGAGGCGGAGCGGATCCCGAGCACGTTCTCCATCACGAACACCTTCGGCTGGAAGTGTTTCACGTAGCGCAGGAACTCCCGGTAAAGGTGGCGCCGGGGCTCGTCCTTGAGCCGGGTGCCGTGGTTCGCGCCATCGACCTGCCGGGCGGTGCTGAAGCCTTGGCAGGGCGGGCCGCCGACGATCAGATCGACCTCGCGGGTGCCGATGAGCTTTTCGAGGTGGCCGGGACGGAATTTCGTCAGGTCCTTTTCGAGCACGTGCGGAATGCCGTGGAGATTGGCCCGGAAGACCTCGACGGCCTCCTTGTTGAAATCGATCGCGGCGAGCCCCTCGAAACCGGCCCGTTCGAGGCCGAGCGAGAATCCGCCGCAGCCGCAGAACAGATCGATAAATGTAGGTTTCGTCTTCATCTGATTCAACAGTCCTTCTCGGACAGTGGTTAGCGATTCCGTAGCATCGGGACAAGGCGATTCAGGCGATTGTTCCTCCTGAACAAGGAGGATTCTGCCGGAGGGGGTGGGTCAGGAACGGGGTGACGGATCGAGTGGCCCGACGACGACTCGGCGGGATTCAATCCCGCGCTCCCTGTTACCGTCCGCCCGACGGCGGGCGGATGGTTGGACTGTTGCCGCCCAAGCGGGACGCGGTGGGAGACCGGGCCGGGCGGCGATCATGGCCCGACATTCCGAGCCCGGCTTCCCTGACCGCCGAGCATCATCAGTGTGAGCAGTTTGAACTCCTCACGGCGATGGTTCCGAGCTAATGGTCCACGGCGATGCACTGGTGCTACATCGATGAAAGCTGGCGGGATGGCGAAGGCGAGCAGATTGGCGTCCTGGCCGCAACCGTAGGTTCCGCTTCCGAATTCGAGCGGCTCGATCAAGCGATGTTCCGGGCGCGCCGCAAGTATCTCGGTGAAGCTCATGCGAAAGATCGAACCAGTGAGCTGAAGGGATCCAGTCTCCTCGGGAGCAACAGCTTCAAGATGCTCCGCAACCACGGGTATTCGAAGAATCTATGGATCGCCCGGGAAGTGCTGGAGTTCGTCAAGTCATCGTCGATCCGGTTCGTCGGTATCACGGTTTATGGAGCGGATCGGCCCAACCTTCTCGCGCCCGATGCCAAGGATCTTGCCCGGCCCTTTCGGGAGCTTTGCGTCCGGGTGAAGGCATCGGTCCCTGTCAGACAGAAGGGCGTGATGGTTTTCGACCAACGGGTGGGTGCTCAGGAGGGGATCTCGATCGCCATTTCAAATTATCTGGCGGGCATGGCGGACAATGCTTCGCTGCATCCCTATCCGCTTGTGGGCGTTTCGAACGTGCATGCGGGTTTGCAGCTCGCCGATCTTGCCGCGTTCATCCTCGGCAAATGGGCGGCGGGCGATGATCAATTTCTCCCCTACTACAAGCTTCTCACCGCATCCCAGTTTGTCGGAAAGTCGCGCCACGGTTCGACGATCTACGGCTTGGTCCGCCTTCAGCATCAGGCGGGGGGAAAATTCACAATTCGCAGGGAACGGACTCGCGGATGATGGCAAAAAAAGGGAGTCGGGACCTTCCGGGAAGGAAGGGTGTTGACACCGGGCAGGTGCCACTCCGACTCCGAGGAGATCTCTACCTCTGCTCCGGTTCGGGGGCAAGCAGAACCTGTAAAGACTTCGGGCTGTTCCGGAAAGCCGCTTCCAAGATGGCCCCGGGCAGCAGCAGGGATTGCCCGGCGAGATCGTGGAGGTCTTGTTCGCAGTTGGAGCGTCGTGGGTCGATGGCCCTGGCGATGTGCCAGCGCAGGTCGGGGCCGGCCCCGATAGGGCGTTGAACATGATGTTCCTCCGAAAGAGCCCTTGGTGCGCTTTCAAACGGCGTATCGGTCCGGCCTCCGGGCGGATGCATTTCTCACGGGTGAGAAATGCAGGCCAGTGGTGGTTCTTGCAGAGGGCGAGGCCGTTGGTGGGGTGGTCGTTGTGGCGATCAGCTGGAGACACCGAAAGGAACGGGAATTGCTCCAAAGAGCTTGGATTTGTTTGTTGTTTTGGCTGCTGGGTATTCTCCTAAGCCATTGATTTCCAGAACGCGCCTCGCGCGCGACGGGGCGTGCCAAC
>CALGOH010000171.1 GCA_937957985.1 uncultured Verrucomicrobiae bacterium | reverse complement strand
CGGCTGCATGCACGGACGGGGTTTAACTGGTCAGAGGTGGATTCATCCCCCTGGCTGGGGGAGCTCGTTTCCGGGCATCCGCCGGACGGGACGTCCTTCCAGCGGATGGCGTGGCTCGCAAATCCGTTCGCCTGCGTCGCGGCCTTCACACTGTTGGCGATGATTCCGCAGCTCGCTTCGAGCATGGGCCTGAGCACGACCGTCGCCGGGCTATTCTGTTCGATCTGGTTCTTTGCCCGGCTTGCGGCGTTCGTCCTGATGTGGAAGTGGCCCGGGTGGCACTATCGCTTCTCCTGGATGCTGGTGAGCTACCTGCTGCTGGTCGCGGGCTTCGCCACGGTGCTGACCTCCGGCGGTCTGCCGCAGCTCGCGCTGGGTCAGGTGGCGTTCGGACTGGCGGTGGGTTCGCTCTACTATGCCTCGCTTTTCTACTCGATGGATGTGGGGGAATCGCGGGCGGAGCAGGGCGGGATCCACGAGGCGATGATGGGGGCGGGCAATCTCGTCGGATCCGGCATCGCAGCGCTGAGCCTGATCCTCGCGCCCCGGGTGCCCGACGCCGGGGTGTGGTCGGTGAGCGGACTGCTTGTGATCGGCCTTGTCCTGTTGTTGGGAAATCGCTTGAAGCGGGGCAAGGCGGAGATCATGCCTCATACGAAGCGATGAAGAAGCCGACCAATCGAAAGCCGACGCCGCGGGTGGCGCTGCTCATCGAGTCGTCGCGCAGCTACGGCAGGGAACTCCTGATGGGGATCGCCAAATACATCCGGGTCCACGGCCCCTGGTCGGTCGAGTTCGAGGAAGGCGACCCCGGCGAGCATTTTCCCGAATGGTTCGACCGCTGGAGATGGGACGGGGTGATCGCGCGGGTCTCGACTCCGGCGATTGCCGAGGTGCTTGGCAAGGGTGGCGTGCCGGTGGTCGACCTGAGCGGGACCGTGCCCGGTGCCGGGTTTCCGAAGATCCGGTCGGATGAGGATGCGGTCGGTCGCCTGGCCGCAAGGCACCTGGTGCGGCGCGGGTTCCGCCATCTCGCCTTTTGCGGATACAACGGCACCGATTGGTCGGACCTGCGCAGGGCCAGCTTCGAACGGTGGGTGGCCGAGGAGGGCTTCGCCTGCATGGCGTTCGAAAGCCCGGGACCCCAGGAGTCCTTCTCGAAGACGGACTACGACGAGCATGGTGAGCGGCAGGAGCGGGAACTCATGAGCTGGCTGACCTCCCTGCCGAAACCCTGCGGGATCATGGCGTGCAACGATGCCCGGGGACGTCAGATCCTGAATTGCTGCCGCGAGGTGGGGGTGGCCGTGCCGGACGACGTCGCGGTCATCGGCGTGGACAAGGACGAGCTCTTCTGCGAGCTGTCCGACTTGCCGCTTTCCAGCGTGATCCTCAACACGCAGCAGATCGGGTTCGAGGCGGCCTCGCTGCTGGCACGAATGATGGCTGGCGAGGCCGCGGAAGCGTCCTCCATCCTCGTCCCTCCGCTGGGCGTGATGGCGCGGCAATCGACGGACGTGCTCGCCATCGAGGACCGCCACATCGCCGCAGCGCTGAAGCACATCCGCGAGCACGCGTGCGACGGGCTGGACGTCGGCTCCCTGCTCAAGGTCGTGCCGCTGTCCAGGAGCGTCCTCGAACGACGCTTCGCCCAAATGCTCGGCAAGTCCCCCAAGGCGGAGATTCTCCGCGTTCAACTGGACCGGGTCTGCCGCCTGCTGGCGGAGTCCGACCTGCCTATCTCGGAGGTGGCGGTCAAGGCAGGCTTCGAGCATCCGGAGTACATGAGCCGGCTGTTCAAGAAGAAGATGGGCATGACCCCGGGGGAGTTCAGAAAGCGATCCGGGGCAGGGCGATTCCCCGGACGATGAGGCGCTTGGCCGCCTTCCCGGGTGATTTTGCCGCGAAAGTCCCGAAAATTTCCCCGAAAGTTCAATGATCCGGACGGGCTGCCCATGGCAGGGTCGTGAAAGGCGTTCGCCTTGCTCACGAACCATGAACACCTGCATGAAGAAGATCCCGAGAAGCCTGCTGGCGGGCACGGTCATGGCATCGATTCTTTCCCCGGCCCCGCTGTTCGCACTCGAGGCGGCCGTTGCCATCGACATGTCACAGCTCGGCGCGAGGACCGATGGCAGCGACACGACGCCCGTCGTCCGCGCCGCACTCGAGGCCGTGAAGGAAGGCAGAGCGACCAAGCTGGTCTTCCCGCCGGGTCGCTACGACTTTCTCCCGGACCGGGCGTCGGAGGAATACCTGTTCGTCAGCAACAACGACGAGGGGCTCAAGCGCATCGCGTTTCCGCTGCGGGGACTGGAGGACATCGAGATCGACGGCGGTGGCTCGAGCTTCGTCTTTCACGGCCATACGGTGCCGTTCCTGATCGAGGATTCGAAGAGGGTCACGCTGAAGAACTTCTCGGTCGACTTCGACCGGCCCTTCCACTCCGAGGGCAAGGTGCTCGCCACCACCCCCGAGCATGTCGACCTGGAGATCGCGAAGGAGTTTCCGCACGAGATCCGCAACGGCGTGCTGGTCTTCACCAACGGCCGGAAGGTGACCGGGCCCGCGACGACCGTGACCAGCGGCGAGATTCTGTATCCATACGGAAGTCTGCTCGCGTTCGATCCGGTGAAGCGGGAAACCGCGTTCATGGCGAAGGACAAGTATGGGGTGGGCGAGGGCATCGCCGCGGACAAGCTCGGTGCCGATCGCGTGCGGCTCCGGATTCCGGGCGTTTCCGCGAAGCCGGGCAACGTTCTGGTGTTCAGCCCCAGGGGTCGCGAGGTCCCAGGGTTCGTGATCTCCGACAGCTCCGGTGTAAGCCTCGAGGACATCCGGCTTCACCATTGCGGCGGCATGGGGGTGATCGCGCAGCGCAGCGGGGACGTGTTCCTGAACCGGCTGCATGTCATGCCGCCTCCCGGCGGAAAGCGGATCGTGAGCACCACCGCGGACGCCACCCATTTCGTGAACTGCAAGGGCAGGATCGAGATGGTGGATTGCCGCTTCGAGCAGCAGAAGGACGACGCGACGAACGTCCATGGCTTGTATGCGAAGATCACGGAGATCATGGCTCCCGACCGCTTCGAGGTCGCGCTGATCCACCCGCAGCAGGCCGGGGTCGATTTCATCAAGTCGGGCACGCGCCTCGAGCTGAACGACGGCCCCAGTCTCCGGGAGGAGGGCTTTGCGGTCGTGAAGTCCGCGGAGCGACTCAACAAGCACCGCACGATCGTGACGATCGAGGGCACGCTGCCGGAGGGCGTGACGGTCGGGGATTCGGTGGCCGATGCCGACGCCAACACCGCCGAGGTGCTCATCCGCAACTGCACGCTGCGGGGCAACCGGGCGCGTGGGATCCTGCTCGGTTCGCGCGGGAAAATGGTGATCGAAGGCAACATCTTCCATGTTCCCGGTGCGGCGATCCTGTTCGAGGGCGACTCGCGCTTCTGGTTCGAGCAGGCGGGAGTGCGGGACGTCGTGATCCGCGGCAACACCTTCGACAACTGCAACTACGGCGTGTGGGGTACCGGCTGCATCCAGGTCGGCTCCGGCATCGACGAGGAGTTCAGGAGCGTCTCCCGCTACAATCGGAACATCCGTATCGAGAACAACCTGTTCCGCTCCTTCAGCCGGCTGCCGCTGCTCGCGATGTATTCCGTGGACGGGCTCACTTTCACCGGTAACCGACTCGAACGAACCGACGCCTATCCCGCCCCGGAAGGAGGCGAGTGGAGGATGTTCGACATCACCGACTCCGACAACGTGAAGGTCGAGGCCCCGGCCGAGCTTTCCGAAGTGCCCGCGTCGTCGGCCTCGTCGGAATGAAGGTCCTCGCGCCCGCGCCGGCCGCTTGCGGAACCGCGTCGTCCCTTTTCAGGGCTTGCAGAATTCGAGTTTGATTGCTTCGCCCGAGGATCCTTCCGGCCGGTCCGGAAAGGTGTTTCCCTCGATGGTCGGGTTTTCGGTGGAGGTCACCCGGACGAGCGGCCACGGGCCGTCCTCGATGCGGTTGTTGAGGATCGAGATGTTCCGGTGCGCACCGGCAGGCAGTGGCCGCCGGTCACCGCCGGGGGCCAGGACCTGGATCGATGTTTCCAGGCAGCCCTTGATGACATTGTTCTGGACGACCACGTCGCTGGAGATGCCCCCCTCCATCCACCAGTATTCCGGGGTGATGAGGACGGCGGCCATCCGGCTGTGGGAGATCCGGTTGCTGGCGATGCGTCCGCGGCTCGACTTGATCAGGATGCCGCGCGAGCGGTTGTGGCCGAAGTTGCAATCCGCAACGGTGAAGCCGTTGCCGAGCCGCGAAGGGCAGCAAATCATCGAGCCCTGCGGCAGGGCCACCTCGCGGTCGAGGGTGATGGTGAACCATCGGGCCTGCTGCGAAAGCAGCTTCGCCCGGTGGCCCTCGTCCATGCGCAGCTTGCGGATGAAGTCCGCCTCGGCGGCGTCGAGCGGGGCGGGGTCCGGCCGGATCTCCACCACCTGGGCGTCGGGTGGCCGGGGTCCCGAATAGGGCAGGAATTCCACCGGGTCGCCGGGCTTGAACTTGAGATGGTCGAGCACCGCGACGCGCAGTTGCCGGTCAGTGCTACGGCTGACGTAGTGGTAGCGGCCGTTGATGTTCACGCAGTCGTCGCCGTGGTATCGGGCGGTGCAGGCGATGATGGCCGGCCCCCTGGCGGCATCCTTGCTGTGGAACGCGTCGGCATTCAGGGAACGCATGCGCGGGAGCGCGCGTTTCACGAAGTCGTCTTCCGGCGCGCGCCGGTCGATCGCGCAGTGAATGTAGGTCGACGCATCACAGTCCGTCTCGAGGAAGCCGAAACAAGGAGACGTGTGAAGCGTGAGATCCTCGAAGCGCATGCCCGTGCAATTCCGCGACACCACTGCGTGCGGCGGGCCCGGTCCGCCGGAGCGGTTGTTGGTCACCAGGATGTCTCCGACCTGCTCGGTGTCGCGAAGTGGCTGAAATTCGTAATCGCCTGACTTGGCGACCCTGTAGCGCCGATCACCCAGGGGCTCGATTTCCGACCGCCAGCGGGCGTCGCCGCGCCGCAGCTCGCCGGAGTCCGGATCGTAGATCTGGACGCGCTCCTCGAGTTGATCTTCCGGATACCCATCGGCCACCTCGAAGACCATCGAGCTCTTGTCCGGCTCGATGGACACGATCCTGCCCTGGGTGAAGGGCAGGGGATCGTAGTCGATGGTCAGGCCGCGCACGGTGACGTTCGAGCATCGGTCGAAGGCCAGGGCTGCGACCGTCGAGGTGCAGACCAACTCCACGTCGTAGGCGATGATCTCGACGTTTGAGAGGTCCCTGAAAGCGAGGTGGCGGCCGTGCTCCGCGTTCACGCGGTAGCGGCCTTCGGGAATGACGATCCGCTTCCTGCCCGTGGCCAGTGCCTCCGCGATCCACGCCCGGAGGTCCTCGGAGCGCTCGGCCAGGATTCGCCTTTCCGCGGTTGCGCCGGGTGAGTCGCCGCTTCCCTTGCCGCGACACCCTGTCAGGACCAGTGCCGCCGCGACCGCCGCCCAGGCGACCCGGTGGACGAACCGCGTGCGGGAGGGATGGTGCCTACCAGTTGCCGGTGATGAAGTTGTATGTTCCTTGATGATGAGGCTTGTTGGCAAAGTCCATGTATTCGGCGTAGCGCAGGGATGAGACGTGCCCGTCCACCCACAGGACGTTGCCAATTCCGCCATGCCGGTCTGCGAATGCGGCATTCGCTTCTTTCGATGCTCCCGGGCGGAAGATCCATTCTCCGAAGTTGTTCTGCTTGACGGTGTCATGAACGCAGGGGGAGGAGGAGGGGTTC
>CALGOH010000170.1 GCA_937957985.1 uncultured Verrucomicrobiae bacterium | reverse complement strand
GAACAAGTGCGGAAGGTGAAGGAGAGCGGCGGAAAGCTCAGCCGCGGCCAGTTGCTGCGTTGCCGGGTGCGGTACTTCAGCGACGGCGTCGCCATCGGCAGCCGGGAGTTCGTCGAGGAACTGTTTCAGAGCCGGCGGGAATTGTTTGGAGCGAATCGGAAGAGCGGTGCCAGGCCGATCCGTGAATGCGATCAGCCGATCTTCTCGCTGCGTGCGTTGAGAAAGCAGGTGCTTGAGCGGACATAGGAACTTAGATCCGCCCGCACTAGCTCTGGGCACGGGATCGGCTCTTCCGCGAGAGGCTGGGCGATGCGTGCATCGATGACCTGAAACGCCGCGTCGGATTGAAGGCCGGGCGGACTCGTCCTGCGATTTGAAACAACGACGGTCCGGTCCTTCTATTCGGCCTGCGGCGGTTTGCGGAGTTGCTTCTTGCGCGACAGGATGCGCTTGTCCTCGACGGACTTCTGTTTCGATCGCCGGGAGCGGCGGCGCTTCTGGCGGCGGATCTTCTCGATCTGCTGACGGCGCTTCGACTCGCGCCCGAGGCGGCGCTCCTCCAACTCGTCGCAGAGCTCGCGGCGGGCGTGGTAGCGGTTCATCTCGCGCGAGCGGGACGATTGGCACTTGATCTCGATGCCGCTCGGCACGTGCTTCAGGTAGACGCAGGAATGGGTCTTGTTGATCTTCTGGCCACCGGAGCCGGAGCCGAGAATGAACTTCTCGATCAGCTCGTCCTCGACGATCCCGAGGGTGGCCATGCGCGTTTCGAGCGCCGTCCATTTTTCCGGAGAGATCATGCGCCCAGTGTGGCACGAACGTTCCGGTCGCGAAAGGGCGGGCGTTTTCCGCTCATGACCGGGACGGTCATGCCACGGTCGGGTTGACGACTCGCTGGACGTAGGCGGCGGCGGCATTGCGGATCGCCGTGGCGACGTCGGCCTCCGGCCGGGCGAAGGGGGGGAGGAACCACGGGTAGCTGCCGATGAGGTCGGTGACGACCATGACCTCGCCGTCGCAGGTCGTTTCGCCACAGCCGATGCCGATGGTGGGCACTGGCAGGGCAGCGGTCAGTTCGGCGGCCACGTCAGGCACCACGCTTTCGAGCACGATTGCGAAGACCCCGGCCTCGACCAGGGCGCGTGCGCCGTCATGCAACGCCTCAACCTGCTCGGGGGTCCTGCCTTTCTTGTGGTAGCCGCCTTCCTCAAGCACACGCTGGGGCAGCATGCCGAGGTGGCCGCAGACGGGAATGCCCGCCCCGACGATGGCGCGGACCTTGTCCGCCTGCCGGATGCCACCCTCCAGCTTCACCGCCCCGGCCCCGGCCTCGATGAGTCGGCAGGCACTGGCCAGGGCGGTGTCGGGATCGGGGTAGGTGTGAATAGGAAGGTCGCCTACGATGAGTGCCGTCGGTTTCGCCCGGGCCACGGCGGCGACGTGGTGCCGCATGTGGTCGAGCGTGACGTGGGTGGTGTCGGGAAAACCGAGCGCGACCATGCCCAGCGAGTCGCCGACCAGCAGCAGGTCGATGCCGCTTTCGTCGAGCAACCGCGCGGTCGGGTAGTCGTAGGCGGTGAGCGCCGCGATGCGGGCGCCGCCTTTGCGGGCGCGCAGGGCCTGGGCTTTGTCGACTCCGGACACGGGGCCGAGGCTGCGCCTCGGAGTGTCGAGTGCCAAGTGCCGAGTGAGAAGTGGAGAGTGGCGGCCGGGTCACCACGCGGCCTGGACGAGGACGAGCTCCGGCTCGTCGGAGTCGAGGTGGGCAAGGTGCTCGGCGATGGTCGCGGCGTCGTCCGGGAGGATCAGCCCGGGCCGGATGTCGGCCAGTGGCTGCAGGACGAAGCGGCGGGAGGTAAGCCGCGGGTGGGGGAGTTCGAGGTCGGGATCGGCGATGCGTTCGTCCCCGAAATAGAGCAGGTCGATGTCGATGGTGCGCGGTGCGTTCGGTCCGGCGGAACGGTCGCGGCCGAGGGCGGCCTCGATATCGAGGGCGGAGGCGAGAAGGTCGCGCGGCGAGCTGTCGAAGCGGATCTCGACGACCGTGTTGTAGAAGTCCGGTGAGCCATCGGGGCAGGCGACGGGTGCGGTCTGATAGATGGGGGCCTGGAGAAGCGGACCCTTGGAGAGCTGCCGCAGCCTGTCGCGCGCATCGCGCAGGTGGGCGAGGCGGTTGCCGAGATTGGAGCCGAGGGCGAGGCCGGCGCGGGTGGATGGAGGCTGCATGATGGGCGGGCGGCGGGCCGCCGCCGGCACGGCCTGCCCCGGGCCGGGGCAGCCACGCTCGCTATTTCAGGCCGAGCACGTCCTGCATGTCGTAGAGGCCGGCGGGCTGGTCGGCGAGCCAGACGGCGGCCTGCACGGCACCGGCAGCGAAGGTCATGCGGGATGAGGCCTTGTGGGTGAGTTCGACCCTTTCGCCATCGGCGGCAAACATGACGGTGTGGTCGCCGACCACATCCCCGCCGCGGAGGGTGTGCATGCCGATCTCCTTTCTCGAGCGGGCGCCGGTGAGGCCGAAGCGGCCGTGCTCGACGTCGTCGTCGTAGGTGGTGCCGGTTTCCTCGTTGAGAATCTCAAGCAACCGGCGAGCGGTGCCGGAGGGGGCGTCGATCTTGTGACGGTGGTGCATTTCGGTCACCTCGATGTCGAAACGATCCTGCCGCAGCACCTGGGCGGCCTTCCTGGTGAGCCAGAAGAGGGTGTTCACTCCGACCGAGAAGTTTGGTGCAAAGACGATGGGTAGCTTCTTCGAGGCTGCGACGATTGCGGAACGCTCGTCGTCGGAATGACCGGTGGTGCCGATCACCAAGCGCGTGTCGTGCTTGAGCGCGGCCTCCAGCAGGTCGGCGGTGAAGGAATGGATGGTGAAGTCGACGACCGTGTCGGCCTTGGCGATGGCGGCGTCGAGGTCCTCTCCGGCGTCGTGGGTGGCGGCGAGTGCGGTGTCGGGATTGGCCTCGACGGCGGCGATGACCGCCTGGCCCATGCGGCCGGATTTTCCGGTGACGAGGATGGAGTTCATGGTTCTTCTTTTTCCGGTCGGTAGGTGCCGGCGTAGCCGGGGGTGTAGAGACGCAGGCCGAGGAGGGGTGCCATGGCCGTGAAGTGCTTGTCCACCGCATAGACGCGGCAGTCGGCGTCGAGTGCGAGGGTGGCGATCAGCGCGTCGTTCCAAGGCACGGTGAGTCCCTCGGCGCGGAGCCGCGAGTAGGTTTCGGCTCCCTTGCGCCACAATTTCTGGTCGTTGCGCAGGTAGGGGAGGATGTTGAGCCAGGCTTGGATCCGGTCTTTTTCGTCGCGACGCGCCCCGCCGAGGAACTCGAGTTCGACGGGCCCGCAGAGGGTGGCCTCGAAGGCATCCAGAAGACCGCGAACCGCCAGCTTGACCTCGAGGGCTCCCTGTCGGCGGAAGAACTCGACCATGGCGCTGGTGTCGATGAGGACCATCAGCGATCGCAGGCCTCGATCTCTTCGTTGGTCATCGGATAGTCGCCAAACTCGCCTTCCATGACCATCCGCCCGAACTCCTTGGCCATCTCCCGCCGGATGAACTCCTGGGCGGCCTTGACGATGGCTGGACCTTTCTTGGTCTCGCCGGTCAACCGCATGGCGTCTTCCAGAATGTCGGATTCAATATCGACGGTGATTCTCATGAGTCCAAGAAACTCAAAAAGATGAAACTTACAACAATAAAATCATCTTTTTGATTCAGGGCAGCAGATCGAAATCATTCATCAGTTCCTCAAGCAAGTCCCGGCGATCGGGGGCGAGGCCGACCAGCGGCAGGCGGAATTCGTTGGTGCAGTGGCCCTGGAGGGCCACGGCTTCCTTGATCGGGACCGGGTTGGTGTCGAGCGACATCAGGTCGCGGAACAGCGGATACCAGCGCTTCTGCATGGCGAGCGCCTCGTCGTAGGAACC
>CALGOH010000169.1 GCA_937957985.1 uncultured Verrucomicrobiae bacterium | reverse complement strand
GGCGGGGTCCTCGTCCTTGTCGCCGTCGCACTTCTCCTTGCACTTGCCGGCCAGGATGACGGTCTCCTCTTCCTTCTCCTTGTCGTCGCACTTCTTGCAGTCGGCGAACGCCAGCGGCGCGCAGCAGCAGGCGACGATGATCGATTGGATAATCAGTTTCATTTCGATGGTTGGTTGTTCGGTGGGTTTCCGGGGATAATCACAGTGCGTTGGAGCGGGGAACCAATACTTTTGTTCCCGGAAATGTCCAAAAAATTCCGGAGCGGCCCCTAATCGAGCAATTCGGGGTAGTATTTCCGGGCCAGACCGGTGGAAAGCTCCATGATATCAAGGCTTAGCGGCGATTTCAGGGCCTCGTCTGCGAGGGCGGCGCATTCGGCGTGGCTGAGCGCCCGGATCGCGCGCCGCACCCGCGGCACCTGGTGGGGGCCCACGGAGAGTTCCTCGACACCGAGACCCAGCAGCAGCGGGGTGAACCGGAGATCGCCGGCCATTTCCCCGCAGACGCCGGTCCAGGCACCGGCCGCGAGCCCGGCATCAATGGTCTGCTTGATGAGCCGGATGACCGCCGGATGCGAGGGACGGTAGAGGTCGGCCACCCGGTGGTTCACCCGGTCGGCGGCAACCGTGTACTGGATCAGGTCGTTGGTCCCGATCGAGAAGAAGTCGACTTCGGGCGCGATGAGATCGGCGATGACCGCGGCGGACGGAACCTCGATCATCACGCCGGTCTCGAGGTTCTCGTCGAAGGGGACGTCCTCGGCCTTGAGTTCCTCCATGCACTCGCGGACCAGCTCGCGGGCACGGCGCACCTCGCGGATTCCCGAGACGAGCGGGAACATGATCGCGACGCGGCCATGGGCACTGGCCCGCAGGATGGCCCGGATCTGTTCCTTGAACATCGCCGGACGGTCGATCGACACCCGGATGCCGCGCCAGCCGAGGAAGGGATTCGGCTCCGGCTCGGTGAGCGGCTCGACCGGCAGCTTGTCACCGCCGGCGTCGAGCGTGCGGATGATCAGCGGATCCGGGGCGAGCGCCCTGGCGAGACGGGTGTAGACCTCCGCCTGTTCCATTTCACCGGGCATCTGCTCGCCCTTGAGCAGCAGGAACTCCGTCCGGTAGAGGCCGACGCCGCGGGCTCCGCTGTTCTTCACCAGAGGCAGCTCCTCGAAGAGCTCGATGTTCGCCGAAAGGATGATCTTGCGGCCATCGGTCGTGACCGCCTCGTCATCGCGCTGCGCCTCAAGTGCGTGCCGGACCTTTTCCTTCTCCGAGCGCAGGGACCGGTAGCGCTCGAGGGTCTCCGGGGTGGGATGGAGGATCAGCTTGCCGCTGTAGCCGTCGATGATCGCCGGCGTGAGCGTGCGGACGTGGAGCACGGCCTTCTGCAGGCCGACGACCGCCGGGATGCCGAGGGAGCGGGCGAGGATGGCGGTGTGCGAGTTCTCGCTGCCGATCTCGGTCGCGAACCCGACCAGGTGCCGCCGGTCCATGGCGGCGGTGTCGGAAGGGCTCAGGTCGTAGGCGACGAGGATGTGGCGTTCGTCGGGCCCGCCGACGCGGTGCTCTTCCGGGGAAAAGTTCCGCAGCAGCCGCTGGCAGACGTCCTCGATGTCGGCGGTGCGCTCGCGGAGGTAGGGGTCGGGCACCCGGCGCATCGCCTCGAGGTAGTTCTGGATGGTGGCGTAAAGGGCGTATTCCGCGTTCTGCCGGCGCTTCTCGATCGCGCTGTTGACCTGATCCACCAGCGCCCGGTCCTCGAGCATCATCTGGTGGGCCTCGAAGATGAGCCCCTCGTCGGTGCCCGAGATCGCCTTGATCCTTTCCTGCAGCTCGACGAGCTGCATGCGGGTCCGTTCGAGGGCGGCCTTGAAGCGTTGCCTCTCGGTCTCGACGTCATCGATTTCGTAAACCTCCGGCGCGGCGAATCCACGGGCGATGACGTGGACCGGAGCGATGCCGATGCCACGGGACACCGGGATGCCCTGCAACACGGTTTCCTCGGGATTGGCTCCGTCGGCTTTCTCCATCCTCGGACCCGATGCTGGCCGCCGCGATGCCCGGTTCAAAGAAAAAACCCGCTCCCGCGGACCACGGGCCGGGGCCCTGGGGTCAGTCCTCCTCGAACCTCGCCTCGACCAATCCGGCCAGCGCCTCGAGCGCCTGGTCGGCGTCGTCGCCCTCGGCCGCCACGGTGATCACCGAGCCGTGACCGGCGGCGAGCATCATCAGTCCCATGATGCTTTTGCCATCGACCTCCTCGCCGTCCTTCTCGACGCGGATCTCGGCGCTGAAACGACTCGCCATCTTGACGAACTGGGCCGCGGGCCGGGCGTGGATGCCGAGCTTGTTCTGGATCGTGAGTTCGCGTTGCGCCATCGATGGAAGGGCTGGTGCCGGGGCGGAGTCTAGGGAGCGGTTCACCGGGGGTCCAAGGCATTTTTGCACACCGGGATCAACCCTGGGCGGCCATGTGCTGCATCAGGCGCTGGTTGAACTCGTCGGCCATGTTGAAGCCGAGCCGGCGGAGCTGCTGGTCGAGGGCGGCGATCGCCACGATCCGCGCGGTGTCGCGGCCGGGCGCGACCGGAACCTCGACCATCGGCACCTCCTGGCCGAGCACCTCGAAGGTCTTCGACTCCATGCCCAGGCGGTCGACCTCGTTCAGGTCGGCGTGCGGGGTGAGGTTGACCACCAGGTCGAGGCGTTTTTCGGGCCGGATCGAGGTCAGGCCGAAAAGGTTGGCGACGTTGATGATGCCGATGCCCCGGATCTCGAGGTAGCCGCGGGAAAGGTCGGGCGCGCTGGCGGTCAGCTCGCCGCCGGCCCAGCGGACCCGCACCATGTCGTCGGCCACCAGGGCGCCCCCCCGCTCCAGCAGGCCGATCGCGGTCTCGCTCTTGCCGCTGCCGCTCTTGCCCATGATCAGCACTCCGATGCCGCGCATGTCGACCATGCACCCGTGGACGGTGGTGGTGGGGGCGAACTCGTTCTCGAGGGCGAGGGTGGCGGCGTTGAGAAAATTCATTGTCACCAGCCGGGTGCTGAAGACGGGAATCTCGTGCCGCGCGGCGATCTCGAGCAGGTCGTCGGTGAGCTGGCCACCCCGCGAGACGACGATGGCGGGAATGTCGCGCTCGCACATCCGGCCGAACCGTTCGCTGCGCATCTGCGGCGTCAGCTTCTTGAGGTAGGACATCTCGGAGTTGCCGAGGACCTGGATGCGCTTCTTGGCGAAGTACGAGAAGAAGCCGGCGAGTGCGAGGCCGGGCCGGTTGGGCGCCGGTTCGCTGATGGTGCGGTCGAATCCGTGACGCTCGCTCAAGAGCTTCATCGAGAGCGCCTCGTGATGTTTCTCGAAAAAGGTCCCGACC
>CALGOH010000168.1 GCA_937957985.1 uncultured Verrucomicrobiae bacterium | reverse complement strand
GGGGTTCTTCACCGCTGCGAGAGTCAGGACGGGATCGGGGCTGTCTGGATCGCCGAGGCGGACATTTGCCGCGTAGTCGCCGGTGTATGGCCAGTTCGGATGATGCGCCTCTCCATGACCGGAAGGGCAGCCGAAGAGGCTCGGCAAGGGTTCCGCATTGGGATCCATCCAGTCCCTGCTGTAGTTCGCCCGCCCCAGTTGACTCGCGGCGGCGTCATACCAACAAAGGCCCAGAAACCTCTGTGCGTTGGGATCCCACAGCCACGAAACGTCGGCCGACCCATCGGGGAAACGCCCTTGGTTGTCGGAAATGTAGGACTGCAGCCCCAGGCCGATCTGCTTGAGATTGTTGACACACTGCGCCGTCCGCGCCCTCTCGCGGGCGGGTTTGATGAGGGCCAACAACAAGGCGGCGAGAACGACGATGATCACGAGGACGACCAGCAGCTCGGTCAGCGTGAAGCCGGCTGCGCGGCGATGGGTGGTGGGTTTCACTGGCTGGCGGTGGCTTGGCGTTTGTCGGTCCGCTTGCACCATAGTTGGCGCATGGTTCAGGCTGGCAAGGATTCTTCCACGGGTCATTGAACTTTCGCATCATTCTCCTGAACTTTTCCGGCACCCTGAATTTCCACGGAATTCCTGCGCCGACGAACCGCCCGGGCATCCTTGAACAAGGGTCGCCGGACCCTCATGCCGCCCGGAGGTTCCACCCGGGCTTGGGACAAGGGGTTCGGTGCGCGGATTCTCCATGTCGGGATGTTCCGTTGACTGCCACCGGTCCGTGCCGGAGGGCCGAAAGGGTGGAAAGTCGGGGGTGGCGGACACCTGGAATCGGAGCCGGAAAAGTTCAGGAGAATGATGCGAAAGTTCAATGACTTGTTGCGGATGGGATGACAGCTTTCATCACCGACAGGAGGAGGCTCCGATCAAAGCCGCTTGCCGGGAAATCCAGACATATCCCTTCCTGAGAAGCCATCAAACGGGATGGGCCTGATGGCAAACTGCCACGAGCCTCCTCGAAGACGGAACCGGTCCGGTTCCTCCGGGCCGCCCACGGAAGCCCGCCAGAGCTCCAGACCTCCAAAACCATGATCACCAAACCGATGAAAACCCGCAGCAGCCGCCACCTTGCCGGCATTGCGTCCTCGCTTCTTTTCGCGCCCGCCGCCTTCGCCATCGATGCCGATGGCACTTGGACAAACGCATCAGGCGGTTCCTGGAACACCGGCACCAACTGGGCGGCCAACTCGATCGCTGACGGGGCCGGCTGCACCTCCGACTTCATCACGCTCGACATCACCGCTAACACCACGGTCACGCTGGATGCGGCCCGCACGATCGGGAATCTTGTTTTTGGTGATACAGACACCGGTACGGTTGGCGATTGGATCATCGACACCGGCACGGGTGGTCCGCTCACCCTCGCGGGAACGGCTCCGACCATCACCGTCAACCCGCTTGGCAGCAAGCGTGTGGACATCGCCGCCCAACTCACGGGAACGGACGGCTTCACCAAGGACGGAGAGGGCGTCCTGCGCCTGATCAACGGCTCCAGCAACATCAGCGGTCCCGTGGTGGTCTCGGCGGGGAACCTTCTTCTTCCGGTCACGGCATTGAGCAGTGCGACCACGGTGGCGATCAATGGCGGCTCACTGATTTCGGCCACGGGAGCAGCGAATGCCATCGGCGGCACCATATCCTTCGGTGGCGGCACGCTCCAGTACAACAACGACCCCGGAACGGACTATTCCGCCCAGTTCAGCACGGATCCCGGCCAGCAGTATCGAATCAATGTCATCAGTGCGGGGACGCCCAGCACCCCGAGGGTTGTCACGTACGCCACCAACTTATCGAGTGACGGCGGCTCGCTGGTGAAACTCGCCCAAGGGATCCTGATCCTGCAGGCGGCGAACACCTTCAACGGCACCACCACGCTGTCTGATGGGACACTTCAACTGGACGATGCGCTCGCCCTGCAGAACAGCGCGCTCGACACGAACGCGAGCAATGCCGGAACCACGGAGAGAGGAATCGTTCTGAACGGCGTTACCAGTCCCACCTTCGGCGGCCTTATCGGCAACAAGGCTTTGGCGTCCCTGTTCAACACCAGCACCGGCAACTACGGCCTGGTCACGAACGTGACGCTCAATCCCGGCACCGGTGCCGACCATGCCTACTCCGGCGTGATCGGCGACGGCGCCGCAGGCATGACTCTCACGAAGTCCGGAGCCGGGCGACAGGTGCTCAGTGCGGCAAACACCTACACCGGCGGCACGGTTCTGAATGGCGGCACGCTCAACTACAGCAACGCGTCGGCGCTCTCCAGCGGACCGATTACCTACACCGGCGGCACCATTCTTCAGGCGGGTGTCGCCACCACCCTGTCAAACCCGATCGAAGTGACCGGTTCCATCACCGGAACCCTGGGCACCGCCGGCTTCCCGACGACTGCCAGCGGACCCATCACGGGAACCGGAACCCTGGCCAAGGGAGGTGGAGGCGTGCTCACCCTGACGGGAGGGCTGGCGAACACCATCGCAGGTGGCTTCCGGGTCGCCAGCGGCAGGCTCGATGTCGTCGACGGCCTTTCCCTCAGCAACGCCGGCCCTGTCACCGTTCTCAGTGGCGGCACGCTCAACTACAGCAAGAACTTCGATGCGGGCAACAACCTGACGAACGACATCACCCTTTACGGGGCCGGAGGCGGCGCTTTCGGCGCCCTCAACCTCCGGGGCAACGTCACCGCGACCGGCTCCATCACACTCGATGCGGATGCGACCATCTCGCACGACTTCAACAATGCCACGATCAGCGGTTCGATCACGGGCACGGATCACAACCTGACACTGACGACCACGGAAAGCGCCCAGCCGGGCCTGGTGATCAGCGGGCCGATTCAGTTGGGCACCGGCGGCGTCACCGTCGCAACTGCCGGGGGGTCGAGCCCCGTCACGCTTTCCGGCAGCAATACCTACAGTGGGGAAACGCATGTCCAGACCGGAAAGCTCGTTCTCAGCGGGGACGCACGCATCGATGACTCCGCCACGGTGCGCGTTGAAAGCGGTGCGGTTCTCGAGCTGGCCTTCGTCGGGACCGACGCGGTTGGAGCATTGTTTCTTCCGGGCGACCCCAATCCGAAACCGGCCGGAACCTACGGCTCCCTGACATCGACGGCCGACAACAAGAGTGCCGACTTCGAGGGCGATGGCATCTTGCAGGTGGGTGCCCCCGCCAACGACTACGCGGCCTGGGCCGCCAGCCAGGAGCCCGCGATCACCGGCGGGCCCGACGGCGACGACGACAACGACGGGGTCGCAAACCTCATCGAGTACGCCCTGGAGGATGGCGGCGAGCGCGGGGTGTTCAGCGGCGACACCATCACCTTCACCAAGCGCGGCGCACCCTTCGGCGGCGACATCACCTACGGCATCGAAACATCCACCGACCTCGGCATCTTGGATCCTTGGGACACGCCGGCATCCGGGGTGACGGAAGACGCCGCCAGCATCAGCTACACCTTCACCCCGGGTAGCCCGGCCCGGAACTTCGCGCGCCTCAGGGTGCTGCAGACACCGCCATAATCAGAAAATGCAAAAACCCCATCGATGGCTCGTGGGCGGCCTGTTCTCCTTCGCCGCCAGTGCCGCACCCATTTCCATCATCAACCCCTCCGGAGAGGTCAACAACGGCGTCGACCGGGCACCGCTCTCGGATACGGCGGTCATCGGCTGGAACGGCAGCGGGAGCTCCGCCCAGGTGATCGATGGCGGCTCCGACTACGGCAACGGCCGGTGGCGGATGAGCATCGAGGACAGCGCCGAGGCGTGGCAGATGACGGCGCATCCGATCGCGGTCGGCGACGCTTTCTCGCTGCGCTTCGATGCCGCGATGTTCTCCGGCAACCTGCCGGGCGGCGGCAGCGGCAACTTCGTGGCGGTCGAAACGCTGGTCGGCGGCGCGACGCGCAACGGTGACTTCAACACGGCCACCGGGAACACCTTCGCCGAGCTGGCGGAATGGACGAATCTCGGCGGCAGCCAGGCGACCGAAGCGACGCGTCCGGGCGGGGATCTCGATGTCGACGGCACCCGCAACGCGGTGCTCGCCGACAACGGCGGCCGCAAGTTCGCCGTGGACACCGGCCACAATCTCGCCGCCGGCCAGCGCTTCCAGGCGTCTTTCGTGTGGCGCGACGCGGGAAACTGGGATGACGCGGGCGACGCCGTGGCGGTCACCCTCTACACCACGGCCAACAACCTGATCGACGGCACGCGCACGGTGCTCGAGACGCTCACGGCGCCCGTTTCCACCCTGAACAGCACCTACGAAACCGCCCAGCTGACCTTCGGTGCGGTGGATGCCTCGACGGCGGGGAAGCGCCTTTTCCTCTTCTTCGAGGGGGTCGATGGCAACGGCAACACCAACGGCTTCGCCCGCCTCGACAACTTCGTGCTGGAGCGCGGCACGCTCGAGTTCGCGGCACCACCGCGCCAGATGATCGCCGAGCTCTACGTCGACGACAACGGCGGGCGGCTGCCGGTGGCGTCCCGCACCTACGACTTCAAGACGCCGGTGATCGGAGCGTGGGACCACTACCACCTCGCGGTGCCCGCGGGGTCGCTCGACGCCCATGCCGGAAAGACCGTGGGCGTGAGGTTCCGCTCGAACGACCTCGCCGCCGGCAACTTCCAGAGCTTCGACAACGTGCGCCTCGACGTCTGGCCCGCCGGTTCGCCGGACGGATCGTTCGCGGACGACTGGAACAGCCTGCCCAACCAGCGCTGGGCGGGCCCGGGCTACTGGGCGAACCGCCTGCAGGACTGGCAGGTGAACGGCGGCCGCGTGCAGTGCATCAACGGCGGCCGCGACTACGCCACGCTGCACCGCCCCGGCACCTCGATCCGCGGCAACGGCGAAGACTTCTCCCTCAGCGTGCGCACCGGGCTCCACAACAACACCCTGAGCGCCGGCTCGCGGGCCGGGTTTCTGCTCGGCGCGGGGCCGAATCTCGACTGGCGCGCGGCACTGCTCGTCCAGGACGGCCTCGGCCGCGACTTCGGGCTGTTCCTCGGCCTCACCGGCGGCGGCAACCTCGTCATCGAGGACTACTCGACCGGCGCGGTCACGGGCCTGGCCAGCTCCGCGGTCACCGGGGGCTTCGGCCAAAACACCCGCCTCGAGCTGGACGCCACCTACCACGCCGGCCCCGGCACCTACACGCTCGCGCTCACCGCCTTCAATGCCTCCGACACGCAGGTCGGCGCGGTCAGCTTCGATGTCCCCTCCGACCGGGTGCTCGGATCCTTCGGCCTGCTCACCCACCGCGGGTCGTCCTCGGCGACGCATTGGTTCGACGGCTTCTCCGGCAGCGGTGCGGCGCTGAATCCCGAGCCCGACCGCCACCTCGCGATCATCGGGGCGATGCACACGCTCTCGAAGGGGAAACTGAAACTCACCGCCCAGCTCCCGCCGCTGAGCCTCGCGTCGAACCCGACCGTCGCGCTCGACACATGGAACGGCACGGGGTGGACGAACCTCGCCAACGCTCCGGTGGACAACACCGACAACCTTTCCTCCTACACCGCCACCTTCGCGATCCCCGGCTGGAACGACGCGGTCGACACCGACTACCGCCTGCGGGTGAATGTCGCCGGCACCGATTACGCATGGACCGGCACGGTGCGTCGCGATCCGGTGGACAAGGAGGAGATCGTCGTCGCCATGACCACCTGCCAGCGGATCAACGACGGCAATACCGGAAACAACGGCTTCGACTGGTCGCCGGTGATGGTGTGGCATCCGCATCCCCAATCCTTCGCCCACATCGCCAAGCACCAGCCCGACGTGCTGCTCGCCCACGGCGACCAGCTCTACGAGCCGCAGCCGACCGTCAAGGACACCTCGGGCGCCACCAACCGCCAGCTCGATTTCCTCTACAAGTGGTACCTGTGGATGCTCCAGGTGCGCGACCTGTCCCGCGAGATCCCGACCGTCGCGATTCCGGATGATCACGACATCTATCAGGGCAACCTGTGGGGCGAGGGTGGGATCTCCACGACCGACGAGTCCACCGGCGGCTACGTCGAACCGGCCGACTGGGTGAGGATGGTCGAGCGCTGCCATGCCCTGAATCTTCCCGACCCCGACCCCTACAACCCGGTCCAGCCGGCGCCGCCGGTCGAGCAGGGGATCGGCGTCTATTTCACCGGCATGACCTACGGCCGCCTCGGCTTCGCGATCCTCGAGGACCGCAAGTTCAAGACCGGCCCGAACGGCAGCGGCAGCATTCCCCTCGACCAGCAGCACCTGCTCGGCGAGCGCCAGCACGCGTTCCTGCGGGAATGGAACAAGGACTGGGCCGGCCAGGACCTCAAGCTGGTCGTCTCGCAGTCGCCCTTCGCCAACCTCCACACCCATGCCAATACCGGCTACAACTTCGGGCTCAACGACCGCGACGCCCACGGCTGGCCGACCCATCGCCGCAATGACGCGTGGCGGCTGCTGCGCGCCTCGCGCATGTTCCAGCTCGCCGGCGACCAGCACCTCGGCACGCTCGCCCACCACGGGGCCGACGGCCCGCGCGATGCCGGCATCTCGTTCACCGCGCCGGCGATGGCGAACTTCTTCCCGCGCATCTTCGATCCGGTCCACAATTCCGACGGCACCACGCCGACGGTGAGCCCCTACCTGGGCGACTACTTTTTCGACGGCAGCGGCACGCTTCCGGACGGCGCGACGCCCAACCTCACCGCCAATGACACGCTCCACTTCGCGCTCCTCGGCTCTGCCAACTCGCCGGAGTATTACCAGCAGACCACCGGGGTCAACCCGCCGAACTATCACGACCGCGGCGCCGGCTACGGCATCACCCGGGTCAACAGGTCCACCCGCGAGATCACCTTCGAGTGCTGGCCGATCCACGCCGACCCCGAGTATCCGAACACGGGATCCCAATTCTCCGACTGGCCGCAGACGGTGCGCCAGACCGACAACGACGGTCGCGTGCCGACCGGCTACCTGCCGGTGATCGACACCCACTGGCGCGAGAACCCGGTGGTGCGCGTCTTTGACGAATCCACCGGCGAACTCGTCCATGCGATGCGCGTCCGCGGCAGCCGCTACCGTCCGCCGGTGTACGACAACGGCACGACCTATCGCGTCGAGATCGCCTACGACGACGCGGCGCTTTCCGAAACCCTGACCGGCCGGACCGCGTCGGTGGCGGGGCCCGCGGCGATCCACTTCTTCGGTGCGGTGCAGCCGTCGATCCTGCAGGGCGGCAGCGCCACGCTCGAGTGGGACGTCAGCGCGCCGGCGACCCTCACGATCGACCAGGGGGTTGGAAATGTCCTCAGCCAGACCGTGGACGGCATCGGCTACCTGCAGGTCTCACCGGCCGCCGACACCACCTACACGCTCACGCTGAACGGTGGCACCACCGCCACGACGACGGTCCGGGTGTTCGCCGGCCGGGACGACTGGAACGACCTCCACTTCACTCCCGCGCAGCAGGCCGATCCCGAGATCTTCGGCGGCGACAAGGATCCCGATCTCGACGGCTTCACCAACGACGAGGAATTCCAGTTCCAGACCGATCCGCGGGATCCCGCATCGAGGCCTCGACTGCAGGGCAGCGTGGATCTGAACGGATCGACGCTCACGGTCGATTTCGACATGTCCTGCCCGGTCGATCCGGCCACTTCCCGCATGATTGTGGAAACCTCCTCGACCCTTGGCGGCTGGGACGAGGTGCCGGCGAACAGCTATATCGAGACCGGTCGCGAGAACTTCCTGGCCAGCGGCAGCAGCCGGGTTTCGATCCGACTCACCGACACCGCGCCATCGCCAGAAGGCAAGCGTTTCTACCGCGCGCGGTGGGACCTGAATTGAACCGCACGGAGCGTGGGCTTCGGTCCGCCGCTTCCAGGATCAAGCCTGCCGCCGACGACGCAGCAGGGCGAGCGCGCCGAGGCCGATGAGCGAGAACGAGGCCGGTTCGGGGACGGCGGTGATTTCCACCTCGTAACCCTGCAGGTTGATGGTCTGTAGATTCGGACCGGTGACGTTCTGGATCGTGAAGGACGAAGAGAGCGGAATGGCGTTGTTCGCGGGGAAGGGGTTGCTGGATGTGGTGACGGACAAAGTTCCACCGGAATGGACGATATCCCATGTCTCCGGGGTGGCCGGCGGAGTTGTGGATCCCGTTCCGCCGATGTTCACGAAGTCGAACCCGATCGAGAGGTTGCCCAGCCCCCCCGAGAAGGTGGTGCTGATGAGTGAGACGGTAGCGGTGAGGGTTTCTCCCGTGTTGATGAAGAAGTCCCCGCCATTCCCAGTCACCGAAACGTTTCCGAAGCTGTTGAACTGAACGGCCGATCCGCCTGTTTGAGAGAAGCTGACCTGAAACACGATCTGGTCGGTCAGGCCGCCCCCGACGCTGGTGAGGTTGAGATTTGTGAGCGTGTAGGTAAGGGTCGGCAGGGCTGCCGGTGCGGAAATCGAGCCGAGGGTCGTGGTGAGGCTGCGCGTGCCGACGCTTGCGGGCACGTCGGGTTTGCCGTTGGGAGTAATATCCCTAACGGTAACCGACACCGCTGCGGGCAGGCTCGCTGCTGAGGCAACGATCATCAGGAGGGAAGCGAACGGGGTTCTCATCTTGGCTTGAGGTTGTGAAGATCGTCCATCCCGCCCGGAATACCCAGACGGCATGTCATCATTGTCGGGGCTGCGGCCTGAAATCACTGAATGTTCGCGGAAAATTCCTGCACTTTTGCGTCGATCGAGACGGCGAGACCCGGGGGCGATGATGGACTCTGGCGAGCCGCAGGCCCCATCACTCATACGACCACTTCAGCACCCAGGGGTCGGCGGTCCTTTTCTGGGCGGCCTTGAGGCGCTCCTTCATGTCGGCGAGGCGACCGGTCTGGGCGGGGTCGTCGGCGAGGTTCATCGATTCGGCGGGGTCATTCTCGAGGTCGTAGAGCTCGAAGGCCGGACGGTGGATGTAGGAGTCGACACTACGGTTGCCGTAGTTCGCGTCCATGCCCTGGCGGTACTGCGCCTGCCATGTCGAGGCGGCCCACAGGTCGGTGGCGAAGGGATAGGGCAGCGGCGAGGCGATGTTCCAGATGAGCTTGTAGCGCCGGTCGCGGAGGGCGCGCATCGGGTAGTACATCTGGATCTCGTGAAAGGTGTGCGAGGCCATCAGCTCGTCCCAGCCTTCCGAATGGGTCGTGCCGAGAAGCCCCAGCCACGAGCGACCGTGGTAGCGCTTGAATCTTGGGCCCGGATTCTCGCCATGGCCGATGCGTTCGACGGGCGCCGGATTCTTCGGCCCGCCGCTTTCCGCGTCGTAGCCGCCGGCGGCGTCGAGCAGCGACGGGGTGATGTCGGCGTGCGAGATGAGGGCGTCGTTGGCCAAGCCGGTCTTCGGCGCGCCGGGCATCTTCACGACGAAGGGGACGTGAAGTCCGGCCTCGTAGACGGTGGTCTTCGCGCCGGGAAAGGCCATGCCGTGGTCGGCGGTGAAGACGATCATCGTGTTGTCATATCGGCCGGCCTCCTTGAGCGCGGCGATAAGTTTGCCCAAAGCGAGATCGGTGCGGGTGCAGCTCTGGTAGTACTGGGCGATCTCGCGGCGGCATTCGATGGTGTCGGGCAGCCATGCGGGCACGGGCACCTCGGCAGGGTCGTAGGTGACCTCGGGCGTGTCGCCGTATCGCTCGTTGGGTGGCGGGTTGCCGAAGCGGTTCGGCTTCAGTTCTTCCGGGGCGGAGTCGACCACGCCGCCGCTGCGGTGGGGGTCGTGGGTCCAGAAGGTGAGGAAGAACGGTGCGTCAGACTTTTCCTCGAAGAGCGACCGGCACGACTCGACCCAGGCCGGGCTGTTGTGCTGGCCGCCTTTCTCGGGAAGAAAGCGGTCGTATTCGTAAACCGACTCGGGCGCGACGTGGTACTTGCCGATGTGCGCGGTGCGGTAGCCGAGGGCCTTGAGCTGGTTCGGCAGGCTGATCGCGGCGCAGTTCGCGAAGGTCTCGAACTTGTGGTAGGCGTGGGTGTGGCCGTACTGGCCGTTGGCGTGGTTGTGCAGGCCGGTGAGGATGACCGAGCGGCTGGCCGAGCAGGAAGCGGTGGTGGCGTAGGCGCTGGTGAAGAGCGTGCCTTCGGCGGCGAGTTGGTCGAGGTGGGGCGTCCGGATGAGCGGCGAGCCGTAGCAGCCGGCGATCGGGCTCTGGTCGTCGGTGACGAAGAGGACGATGTTCGGCCGGGCGAAGGCGGCGAGGGCGAGGGAGAGGAAAAGGAGAAACTGGCGCATGAACCCCGATGCCTACGTGGAGGGGCGGCGGATTCTCCCGTCCGATTCGGTCAGTGGTTTCGATCGATCCACCACACCTGGTTGAAGCCGTGGGCGTTCTCCCAGAGGTGGACCGGAGCGCCGTCGTCGTAGCGGTTGGCCGAAACGTCGAGCAGGCGGCCGCTGGCGGCATTGATGATGCGGTAGTAGCTGCCGGCGACATGCTCGAAACGCCAGCGTTGCGCGGCGTCGTCACGGTCGGCCTCGATTCGGAGGGCCGCTCCGTTCTCCTCGCCGGCCGCGGTGAGCGTCTGTCCGTCGAGCAGGATCCTCCAGCCGCGCTCGCCATCGGCCTCGAGCATCCACTGCTGGCGGCCGCCGCCGGGAGCCCGTTGAATGAGGGAGCCGCCTTCGGGGGTCAGGGCACGATCGCTGTGCTTGGCCCTCAGCATCACCGGCGCGCCGTCGGGCGGCGTCCCGGCGTCGCCCGTCGGAAGCTCGGGCGGATCATCGGCCGGGTGGATCTCCAGCGCCGCGCCGCCACCCGCGCGGAGGTTGATTTCCAGCTCACCGCCGCCGGCGAGGTCGATCGTGGTGATCTCCATCGCGTGGGGGTTCGTCCGGTAGTCGGCATCGGGCGCGTCGGCGTAGAGGACCGCCCTGTAGGCGTTGCCGGATTCGAGGAAATCGAGCGGCAGGGTCAAAGTACGGGGGTTCTCGTCGTTGACGGCGCCGACATACCAGCGCTCGCCCTTGCGCCTCGCGGTCACGATGTAGTCGCCGATTTCCGCGAGCGGCACGCGGGTCTCGTCCCACCTGCCGACGGGCACCCGGCGGATGAGTTCGGCGGCGGGCTCGTCCTCGTAGCATTGGTAATGGTCGGCGGCCATCTGCAGCGGGCTCCACAGGGTGACGAAGAGGGCGAGCTGGTTGGCCCGGGTGGCGAAGGGCTTGTCGGGCTGGAAGGAGGTGTCGAAGAGGCCGGGCGTGTAATCCATCGGCCCGCCCAGCAGGCGGGTGAAGGGGAGGATGGTGGTGTGGCGCGGCGGGTTGCCGACGAAGGCGTTGAACTCACCGCCACGCGCGCCCTCGCGGGCGACGAAGTTCGGCCAGGTTCGCGAGATGCCGGTCGCCTTGATCGGCTCGTGGGCGTTGATCATGATGCGGTATTTCGCGGCGAGCTCGATGATCCGCTGGTGGTGGCGCACCATGTACTGGCCATGGTGGTGCTCGCGGCCGGGCGGGGTGTCGGTGTAGACCGGTTGATCCCCGGTCACGTAGCCGGTCTTCACGGTGTCGACGCCGAGCTTCTGATAGAAATGGAATGCGGCCTCGACCTGCTTCTCGTAGTTGGGAATGTCGCCGCCGGTTTCGTGGTGGCCGACGAGTTTGACCCCCTTCTCCTTTCCGTAGCGGACGACCTCGAGGATGTCGAAGTCCTCGGTCGGGTTGGTGAATTCCATGTTCCGCCATCCGGGGATGCCGCCGGACCATCCCTCGCACCATCCCTCGACGAGCAGGCCATCGATGCCGAGCTCGGCGCAGGCGTCGATGTAGCGCTTGGCGCGCTCGGTGGTGGCGCCGTGCATGTCGGGATCGTCGTGGTCCCAGGTCCACATGTGGGGGAGCATGCCCCACCAGCTGCCCATGCACTTCGGCGGGCGGATCCATGAGGTGTCCTTGATCGCGCAGGGGTCGTTGAGATTGAGGATGAGCGACGACTCGACGAGGCCGCCGGGGCGGTCGGCGAGCTGGATGGTGCGCCATGGCGAACGCATCGGCGCGCGGCCCCGGACTTTCACGTCGCTGCCGAACCACGGAACGAGTTCGGCCTTCAGCGACAGGTTGGCGGCGGGATCCGGGCTCTGAAGCTTCATTCCCGCCCAGTCGGTGAGATCGGCTTCGTGGAGGCTGACGTAGGTTCCGCGTTGCGTGCGAAAGGTCGCCGGCGTCTGCATCCCCTGCGGAGCGGCCTCGGAAAGACGGGTTTCCTGATAGTCGCGCTCGTAGGTATCCGGGAGGTCCTCGCACCACCAGGCTTGGGCATCGGCGGTGAAATGGAAGCCGGTGACCTCGTCGGTGACCTCGAAGTCGGTCAGGTTCGGCTGCTCGGGAATGATGTATTGGAACGCGACCCCGTCGTCGTAGGCGCGGAACACGAGGTCGAGCCGGCGGCGGGTGGTGTCGGTCTCCTCGAGGCGGATGGCGATCTCCTCGGCGTGATCCCGGATCTCGGTCTGCTGGCCCCAGACCGGCTTCCAGGTGTCGTCGATGGAGCGCCGTTTCGTGTCGAGCACCCGGAAGGGTCCGGTGAGCGGCGGGCGGTTCTTGAACACGAAGCCGAGCGGTGAAGGCGAGAGGATCGTCTCGTCACCACGGGTCACCGAGTATTCGGGGAGGCCGTTGGCGAGCGAGAAGGTGATGCGGTTCCTTCCGTCCGGCGAGATGACCTCCTGGGTGTCGGTGCGCATGATCAGGCGCCACTGGGCGCTCCACCAATCGTCGCGCGGTTCTCCGCCCGCCTCAAGGGTGCCGGTACGGTTTTCATAGTGGATCAGTCCGTGGTCCCGCGACCGCAGACGGAACCATCCGTCGCCGGCGTCCTCGCGCTCGAACTTCGCCGCCTCGGCCGGAGCGACCGCGGCGGGTCCGTTCGCATGGAAGCCGAGCGCCTTGCCGCTCTTGAGGTGGAGCAGCGTGATCGAGCCGTTGGTGCCGGAGACTTTCCATCGGGCGTCGCGCCAGTTGGTGCCGCAGGCCGTCGGCGACCCGCCGGATCCGAGGTAGCGGACCCCGTCGAGTGGATAGCGGCCACGGATCTCCACGGGCTCGGCCCGGCAGGGAAGGATGAAAAGAATGAGAAGCAGGGCGGCGCAACGTTTCATGGGTCTGGAAGCAGATGGCGGTGCGGGGCGTGAGGATTACCCCTACACGAAAAACCCGGCGACATGGAAGTGTCGCCGGGTTTCGAATGAGGAAAATGACCTCGATCAAGGAGCGTCCTCGACGCGATAGAAGCGGCTGCTTCCGGCAGGCAGATCGACCGTCAGCGTCTGTGTCGGCCCCGAAGCGGTGAACTCGACTCCTCCGGCAACCGGAGTGCCGGGGGTCACGGTTGTGCTTACGGCACCGAATCCACTCAGGTCGGTCGATTCCGTCAGGAGGTATGCGTTGCCGTTGGTCAGTCCCTTCACCGTGATCTCGAGCTGGGTGCCGCTGTTGACGAGCGTCACCGATTCGATGGCGAGGTTGCTTCCCGGCGTCGGGATGACGACGGTGAAGAACTGGTCGCCGGCGAAGTCGTTGAAATCGACCGAAACAAACTCTGTAGTGGGCGGGTCGAGGGGATTTCCCGCACCGTCGGAGCCAAGGTTGCCCTGAGGTGCGGGAAGACCGGCCAGGATCTGGTTGGAGACGAAGCTGTGGTCGCTGCTGGTTATCATCGCCATCACCTTGAACGACCCCGTCGGATTGCCGATGTCGGCGAGATCGATGCAGAGTTCGAGTCCGGTGGTCACCGCGGCGGCCGCGACCTGGTCGGCGGCACCCGTGCCGCCGGTCACCCCGGCGGTGTTCGAGTTGTCGTAGGCCGCCCGGATCGGCGAGGTGTTGACGCCGGTGCCGGTCGAGCCGTAGCCGGTGGTGCCGAAGGACAGGATGTCGAAATATTGGGTGAAGGCCGGTGTGACCAGATCGACGAAATCGACGTCGAACTTGTCGTTTCCTTCAAACGTCCCGCGGCGCAGTATCAATTGGTACTCCGGCGAGAAGCCGACGTCGAAGAGCATGCCGTCCATCACCCCGGTACCGTCGTTGCCGGCCGAGAGGTAGTCGTTGGCCGTCACCGCGTCGGACGAGTCGATGAAGACCGACAGCTTGTTGAAGTTGTCTTCGAGGTTGCCGGTGATCATCAGGTAGAGCATGCCGTCCTTGATGCGGGCGTAGGCGGCATTGAGTTCGCTGGCATTGTCGCCGAACTGGGTCTGCACCGTCTGGACCGCCAGAGCGGCGCCATAGCCGTCACTTCCGTCGATGGCTCCGTTGACGCGCACCAGGTCGTTCGCGGTCGAGTTGCTCTCGTCGTCGTTCGGGTCGGTGCCTTGGAAGAACTCGAAGCCGTCGTTCTCGAGGTCGCCGTCGGTGTCGGCCAGGTTCGGATTGGAGCCGGGCTGGACTCCCGCCACGAAGGTTCCGCTGCCGTCTTCCTCGTTGTCCGCGAGCGTGTCGTCATCCGTGTCGGGATCGCAGGGGTCGGTACCGGTGTCATTGCTGTCGACGAAGATGGTCGTGTCGGTTTCCACGTGGTCGAGGAGGGTGTCGCCATCGGTGTCCTCGTCGAGCGGGTTGGTGCCGCGAGCCTGCTCATCCTCGTCGAGGAGGGTGTCGCCGTCGTTGTTCGCACCGCTGCTGAGGAGGGCGAGGTTGCCCGGGGCGAAGACCTCCTCCCAACTGTCGCGCAAGCCGTCGGGCTCGGTGTCGGTGGGGCTCACGTCGTCGAGATCGTCCCACGTGGTGGAGACCACGAGGTTGTCCCACAGGGCGCGGCCACCGGAGCCGAGGCGGATGCCCGTGGCGACGGCGGCGCCCGGTGCGGTGATGAACTGGCCGGAGGCGTCGGGCGCGGGCTCGGCGAGCGTGAGGTCGGGATCGACCCAGATCGCGATGGTCGGCGTGCCGGTGGTGTCGAGCCGGGCGACGATGGTGTTGGCGATGCGGTCGGCGGGGATGTCGCCGGTGAAGGCGGAGCCCAGCGGATCGGTTTCGCCGGTGACCTCGACGCCGAAGTTGCGGTCGCTGCCGTTGAGGGCGTCGCGCACGCCGGCGAAGGCGACCTCGGTGCCGCCGTTGACGAATGAGAGGCCGGAGAAGGTCGCGCCGGCGAGGCGGCTGAGATCGATCTTGGCGTAAACGACCTTGGCGTCTGACGAGATGATGTTCTCGACGCGGCCGAGGTCGGATCCGCCGGTCGCCGGACCGTTGAACTGGCGGACGGCGTTGCTGCCGTCGGTGAGGAGCCTGCCGCAGCGGACCTGGCTGCCGAAGGTGGTGGACCAGGGCGCGACCGAGCCGGTGTGGCCGAGGAAGGCGTCGTTGCCGGTGCTGTTGTCGAAGTCGAAGACGCGGGTTTCGAAGCCGGTGCTGCCGTTGATGCCTCCATCGGGGTAGTCGAAGAAGTCGAAGCCGATGACCTCGGTGTCGCCGCCGGAGGGCGTGGCCGGGTCGTTGGCGGTGCCGAGGAGCGAGACTTCGGTGGCGTCGTTGACGCCGTCGGCATCCGAGTCGGCGAGTGTCGGGTTGGTGCCCAGCGTGTCGTAGCTGTCGACCTCGAACTTGTCGCCGAGGTAGTCGTCGTCGGTGTCCGGGTCGTTCGGGTCGGTGCCGGTGTCGTTTTCATCGACGAAGCTGTCCGGGCCGCCGTTGGTCTCGACCGTGTTCAGCAGGCCGTCGCCGTCGTTGTCGGGATTGGCGGCGGTGACGGAGACGGTCACTGTCTGGGTCCCTGTCTCCGTTTCCAGGTTGAAGCCGACGATGCCGCCTTCGATCGCGGCCGCACCGTTTTGCGATCCGAGCATTTGGTTCGATGCGTAGTTCGAATCTCCATTGATCAGGATGGCGAAGAGCTTGACGTCCTGAGTGCCGGTGGGAACCCCGAGCGCACCGAGATCCAGCGCGAGCTCGACGCCATCGACCTGGTCGCCAAGGTTGCCGCTGAGATTGCTCCAGACGGTCCTGGCATCGGCGATGAATGTGTTGGAAATGTTGGCCCCGAAGCTGTTTCCGGCATATTCCCGGACACCCGTGCCGAGGTTGTAGGTATTGACGAACGCACCGGTGGCATTGCCGAAAATCCTGACGGCGTAGTCCGCCTCAAAACCTGTCTCGAAGGTGAAGCCGTTCAGGTTGTTGATGGTCCCTTCCTCTCCGCCGCTGGTGATGGTGTTGTTGGCGATCGTATTGATGCCCCCCGGCTTTGAGTCGATGAACAGCAGGAAGGCGTTGTTATCGGCACGCCCGGCGAGAAGGACGTTCAGGTTGTTTCCGTCCTGAACGGTTCTCAGATTTCCGAGGAAATTGCTGTTTCCCCATGCCGGAGTTTGTGCCTGGACGGCGTCCGTTGCGTATCCCTCGGTGCCATCGTCCGTGCCATCGATGGCGGGCGCAGCAAAGACAATCGGGGCGAGACCCAGGGTCAGGGCGGTGGTGGCGAGCCGGGAACGGCCCGTGGTGGCGGGTTTGGACTTCATGGGTTGGATCGGGTTGTGAATTCCGGAGAATCCCGCGACGGCGGAACTCCCTATCCCGGAATGGCCGCCGGATGACGGCGGGTTTATGAAAAATATCCCTCAGGGCTGCGCGGCCACCGAGCGGGCGTCGGCGCTCAGCACGCTGAGCCGGAGGTTCCGCAAGGCGATGTCGCCGCGGATCTCGACATCGGGGCCGTCGCCGGCCGCCGAGGCGGGCTTGCCGGCATCCACCGCGGCATCGGCCTGCGAGCCGTTGGCGATGCGGATGCGGTCGAACTGCAGGCCGGGTTCGATCCACTCGGAGGCGAGGGCCGGGCCCCGGGTGTCGGTCCCTTCGAAAAGCTGGGCGAGGCCGGTGCGGTAGTCGTAGCGGAGCGTCACCGTCGATTTGCCGTGGAGCAGCGGGCAGGCGTTGCGCGCGGAGTAGCCGGCGGGGTGCAGCGCCCAGCCTTCGGCGGGGCCGCAGGGGTCGCCGACGAAGATCCGTTCCTGGTCGCCGGTGTAGAGGCTGACGCCGGCCCAGCCGGGCGAGTGAAACCGCGAGGTGGCGGGATCGTCGGTTTCGAGGGTGAGGAGGAGGACGTGCGAGAGGTCGTCGAGCGCCGGAACATCAAGGTGGGCGAAGGCCATGTGGCGGACGTTGCCGGAGGTGTCGAGCACGCCGTTCTCGATCAGAGGGCCGCCGTATTCGATGGACCATTCGCCGGAACCGGTGTCCGGCCGCTTGCCGGAAAGGGGTGTCAGGTCGGGCTCGTCGAAATTGTCGGCAAACAAGGTGACCGTCTTCGGAAAGCCGGTGGTGAAGGCGGTTGCGGTGTCGGCCGTCAGCAAGGTGTCGGTATCCCAGCGGGCGGACCGACCGGCCGCGAGCCACGTGGTTACTCCATCCGGGGTATCGACGGTCAACTCGCCATTGAGAACATGCAGTTCTTCTTCGTCGGTGGCGATCACGCCAAACTCGGCCTGCCGGGCTCGGACTTCGAAGGCATCCGTGACGCAGGAGACAACTGCTCGTTCGTCCGATGATTCGAACCAGATCCGGCCCTCGCGTAGGCGGAAGCTGCCGCGCTCGATCATCTCCATGCTGCCGGGCCCCTCGAAGTAGGCGCGACCGCCATCGGGCAGAGTGACCAGCGCCGAGCCGTGGTCGAGTTCGAGGCGGGAACCGGCCCGCAAGACCCTGTCGCCGGCGTCGCCCTTGGTATGGGTCACCCGTCCATGGGACTCGGGACCGATCTCGACCACGCACTCCGGCTTCTGCTTGAGCATCAAGGGAACGGCGGCGGCGAGGACGGCAAGGCAGGCGGCCACGGCCCCCCAGCCGACCCAGCGGCTCGGGCGGCGGCGGATCGGGGTCACGTTCGATTCGGACTGGCCGAACTTCTCGCCGAGAAGGCCATCCATGCGGCTGTAGCTCAGATACATCCGGCGCAATTCAGGCTCCCTCCGCAGGCGATCCTCGAAGGCGGCGAAGCGGCGGGCGTCGAGCTTCCGGTCGAGGGCGTCCTGGATGAGTTGTTCGTCGTCGCGGCGGCTCATGCGTGGAGGTGTTCGAGTTGGTTGTCGAGGCAGCGGCGCAGGCTGGCGCGGATCTTGAAAAGCCGGGCCTTGAGGGTGCCGGAGCTGCGGTTCAACTCCTGGGCGTAGTCGTCGAGCGTGACGCTTTCGCAGTAGCGCTTCTGCACCAGCTCCCGGTCGTGGTCGCGGAGTTTCGAGAGGCACACCTCCAGCGCGCGGAAGGCCTCGTCCTGGTCGAAAGGTTCGTCCTCGTCGATTTCCTGGGCGAAGATTTCCGCCAGGTCGTCGCTGAAGACCAGCCAGCCGTTGCGCTTGAGCTTCTTGCGCTGGTCCATCACGTGGTTGCGCGCGATGGCGAAGGCCCAGGCCTTGAAATTGGTGCCCAGCTCGAACTGGTCCTTCTTTTTCCAGAGCGTGATGTTCGTCTGCTGGAGGATGTCGGAAGCGCCGGAGAATCCGGGCATCAGCGACCGGACGTAGGCGAGCACCGGCCCCTGATGGGCGGTCAGCAGCGCCACGAATTCCTGGTCGCGTTCGTCGTCGGTCACCTCTGGGAAATGGTCCTTCACCCGGGGAAGTTTACGTGGTTTTCGGGGAAATCCAGTGGGCCGGGTGTCGAAAGTCGGAAAGTCGGAAAGTCTGAAGGTCCGAACTGCCGGGCGGCCTTGGCGGACCGGACTGGAGGGACGACGTTGAGACCGTCGATCGAAAGTCACGCACTCGCCCAGTCCCAGGCCTCGTGCTCCTCGGCCTCGGGGAAGGCGCGGATTTCCATGGAGAAGGGGTTCGGCAGCGAGGCGAGGCGCTGGGTCCAGTTGCGGTCACCGACGAGCGCCATGCGCCGGATGTCGCCGACGTGCTTGAGGCCGAACTTCAGGTCGCTCATCACCGCGCCGAAATCGACGCCTTCGAGGTCCTCGAGGTCGATGAGAAAGGAGACCGGCTTGTTTTCGGAGATGATGCGCTCCATCCACTCGGCCAGCTCGCGGTAGGGGCCGGTGTGGATCGTCCCGTGGACGTAGATCCAGATGAGGTTGCGGTTCGGGAACCAGCCGCGGCGGATGGCGGAAAGGTCGGGCTTCACCGGTTCGGACAGCCAGGCGAGCGCGGCGTCGCTCTCGCCGGCGTCGAAGCGCCTGAACTCCGCGTGGATGAAGTGGCGGGCGAGCTTCGGCAGGGCGGCGAGGACGCGGCAGTCGCAGACCATCGCCACCCGGGGGATCTTGCGGTGGTGGTCGCGGACGAAGCGGAGGTGCGAGGCCATCCCGCCGAAGTCCTTCCAGCCGGGAAAGCCGTCGGTCTCGATCATCAGCCCGGCGAGTTTGTCGTGATCGGCGAGGAAGGCATCGACCTTTGCCCGCACCGATTCGATGTCGTCGGTCGAGATCGGGCCGGACGGCCGCAGGACCAGAATGCCCGAGGGGAGGATTTCGGAGTCAACCATAGCATCCGAGTCTGGAGGTGGGCCGACGTAAAATCACGCCCTTTTTCCCCGGGTTGAGGGGGAAGCCTTGGCGTGTTAGACTTTCCGCCGCAATGGAGGACGGATGGTTCCAGGCAAGCGGGTTGCTGGTGTCGCTGGCGATCGCGCTGGGACTGGGCCTGCTGGTCGGGCTGCAGCGCGAGTGGGTGCAGAAGCGGATGGCGGGCATCCGGACCTTTCCGCTGGTGGCCCTGTTTGGCGGCCTGAGCGCGGCGATCGCCGAAACCCACGGCGGCTGGGTCATCGCCGCGGCGCTGCTCGGCTGCGTGGCGCTGGTGATCCTCGCAAATTTTTCCAAGGCAAGGGCCGGCGAGGAGGTCGGGACGGGACTCACGACCGAGTTCGCCCTGCTGGTGACCTTCGCGATCGGGGTGGCCGTCGTCATCGGCCATCGCCTCGAGGCGACGGTCTGCGCCGGCATTGTGATGGTGCTGCTGCAGGGGAAGGCCCGGCTCCACGGCTGGGTCGGGCGTTTCGGCGAAGGCGAACTGCGCGAGATCTCGCGGCTGGTGCTGCTCGGGCTGGTGATCCTGCCGCTGCTGCCGAACCGCGAGATGGGCTACCTCGGCGTGATCAATCCCTTCAAGATCTGGCTGATGGTGGTGCTGATCGTCGGCATCAGCCTCGCGGCCTACCTCGCCTCGAAATTCATCGGCGGGCGCAAGGGTGCGGTGCTTTCCGGGGTGCTCGGCGGATTGATCTCCAGCACCGCGACCACCGCCGGGGTGGCCCGCCGCAGCAAGGCCACGCCGGAGACCTCCCGGGCCGGGTCGTTGATCGTGATGATCGCGACGGCGATCGTCTTCGTGCGGGTGATGGTGGAGGTTTTCGCCGCCGGTGGCGAAGCAGGCCGGGCGATGCTGGCTCCCTTCGCGGTCATGCTTGGCTGGGCGGTGGTGGTTTCCTGGGTGATGGGACGGTTCGTGAAGGTGGGGGAGCACGAATCGGACGAGCGGGAGGCACCGTCGGAGTTCAAGGCGGCGGTGGTCTTCGCGCTGCTCTACGTCGGCGTGCTGCTGGGCGTGGCCTACGCCAAGCAGCACCTCGGCGACGCCGGGCTCTACGCCGTGGCGGCGATCTCGGGGCTGACCGACATGGATGCGATCACGCTTTCCACCTCCGAACTGGTGGGGAAGGGCCACCTCGGCGCCGGCCAGGGCTGGCGGGTGATCCTCCTCGGCGGCCTGTCGAACATGGTTTTCAAGGCCGGCATGGTGGCCGTGCTGGCCCATCGCTCGATGCTGTGGCCGGTGCTGGTCGCCTTCGGCGCGACCGGTGTCGGCGCCGCGGCATTGTGGACCTTCTGGCCGGGGTGAGGCGAAGGACCGCGTGGCTCCGGGAGACTTTCGGAGCCGTCGGGCACAGTGGAAAATTGGGGCGTGCGGGGTCTCCGGCGGTGGGATAGATTCAGGTCATGGATCGAATCACCATCAATTCCCGTCAATGCGGCGGTCGTCCCTGCATCCGCGGAATGCGGATCCGGGTGAAGGACGTCCTCGACATGTTGGCGGATGGTGCGACCCAGGAGGAGATTCTCGCGGATTATCCCGATCTTGAAGCGGAGGATATCCGGGCGTGCATCGGCTATGCCGCCCGCTATCTTGACCATCCGGTTCTCACGCCAGCCTGAGCGATGCGTTTTCTGGTTGATGCGCAGTTGCCGCCCGCGCTGGCCGGTTGGCTCGGCGACCGCGGATATTCAGCAACGCCGGTGAGCGAAGTCGGACTGCGGG
>CALGOH010000167.1 GCA_937957985.1 uncultured Verrucomicrobiae bacterium | reverse complement strand
GTGGGCGGCCTTTGCGCGGGCCAGTTGTATCTCGGCGGCGACGGCCGGCTCTGGCATTGGGATATCTTCAACCGCCATGTGCGCACCTACGACAGCCACTATGCCAAACCCGTGCCGGCCAACTTCGATCTGGCGCAGGGTTTCGCGCTGGCGCTCGAACGCGACGGCGAAACGACTCTTCATCCGCTGGACCGCGACCATTGCCCCGCCGTCCGCTTCCGCGGCGAATACCCGATCGGCAGGGTCGATTACGGGATAGTGCCCGGAACTCCGCTGACGGTTTCGCTGGAGGCGTTTTCACCCTTCATCCCGCTTGCCGTCGATGACTCGAGCCTGCCCGCGACAATCTTCCGCTTCACCGTGACCAATACGTCCGCCGAACAGGTCGAGGCCGCGCTCTACGGCTGGCTGGAAAACGCGATCTGCGGCCACGACTGCATCTTCGCGGGGCAGCGGGTGAGCCGCGTGGTCCGCGGCGAGGGGCTGACCTTCGTCGAAAGCTACGCCGTCGGGTCTCCCGAACCCGTCGCGGAATCGCGGCCCGACATCTGCTTTGAGGATTGGGACATGGAGACCTATGAGGGCTGGGTCGTCGAAGGAGATGCCTTCGGCATGGGTCCGATCCGCAAGGCGGACATGCCCGCGATCCAAGGGGACGTGGGCGGCGACACCGAGCGAGTCGTGAATTCCAACGCCACCGCTCCCGGTACAACAAGCGGCGAGCGGGATCGGGCGACCGGCAGGCTCACCAGCCGCAAGTTCGTCATCGAGCGCAACTATGTGAACTTTTGGATCGGCGGCGGCAACTACAACGGCGCCACCTGCCTCAACGTCGTCGTAGATGGCAAGGTGATCGGCACCGCCATTGGGTGCTGCGAAAACCGCATGCGGCCGAGAAGCCTGCGGCTCAAGGATTGGATCGGGCAAGTGGCCCACATCGAGCTGGTCGATGCGGAGGTCGAAGGCTGGGGGCACATCGGTATCGGCCGGATCGTTTTCAGCGACAAACCGGTCGGCGAAACACGCTTCGAAACCCTCGACGACAACGGCACGATGGGGCTGGCCTTGTTCGACGGTTCCGCGGACTTCGCCACGCCGACCTACGATGGCGGCGCGCCGGATGCCGCAGAGGCCGACGAGGCCTCGGTTCCGCTCGGCGACCGTCTCGCCGGCGCGCTCGGCCGCAAGCTTGCGCTCCACGCCGGCGAATCGGCCGTGGTCACCTTCGCCGTGACATGGCATTTCCCGAACCTGAAGGCGCCGGGCAAGGGCCGTCATTACGCCACCCGATTTCCGTCCGCGCGCGAGGTGGCGGAGCATCTTGCGCAAAACCACGGGCGTTTCCATCGGCTCACCAGCCTCTGGCGCGACACATGGTATGACTCGACGCTGCCGTATTGGTTTCTCGACCGCACCTTTCTCAACGCGTCGATTCTGGCCAGTTCGACGTCGTTTCGTTTCGCCAACGGAGACTTCTGGGGCTGGGAGGGCGTCGGCTGCTGCGAAGGCACCTGCACCCATGTCTGGCACTACGAGCAGACGATGGGTCGGCTGTTTCCCGAACTCGACATCAACCTGCGCGAGCGCACCGACTTCAACCCCGCCGCGGCCTTCGCCGAGGACGGTTCCATCGGCTATCGTGGAAAAGCCGGTCCGTATGCCATCGACGGTCAGGCCGGCATCGTTCTGCGCTGCCTGCGCGACCACCAGGTCTCGCCCGACGACGCGTTCCTCCGCCGCAACTGGCCGCACATCAAGAAGGCGATCGGCTGGATGATGAAGCAGGACATCGGTCACGACGGCATCATCGACAAATCCCAACACAACACGCTCGACGAGGAGTGGTACGGCGAGGTCGCGTGGTTGAGCGGTCTCTATCTCGCCGCATTGCGCGCCGGCGAGGAAATGGCACGGGAGATGGGAGAGGGCGACTTCGCCGAGCGCTGCGCCGCCATCGTCCAGGCCGGCCGGCACAACCTTGTCGAGCGACTTTTCAACGGCGAATACTTCATTCATACCGGCGATCCGAAGCGGCCGCATACCGTCGGCTCCTACGACGGCTGCGAGATCGACCAGGTGCTCGGCCAAAGCTGGGCGTGGCAGGTCGGTCTCGGCCAAGTTTTACCGCGCGAGGAAACCCTCACCGCCCTCAGGTCGCTTTGGCGATACAATTTCACGCCCGACGTCGGTCCGTATCGGCAGGCCTACAAGCCCGGACGTTGGTACGCCATGGCCGGCGAGGCCGGCACGTTGATGTGCACCTGGCCGCGCGGCGACGGCAAGCGTGTCACCACCGGCTACGACTACTATTTCAACGAGTGCATGAACGGCTTCGAGTACCAACTCGCTGGGCACATGATCTGGGAGGGCATGCTCAACGAGGGCCTCGCCATCGCTCGCGCCGTGCATGACCGCTACCACCCCTCGCGCCGCAACCCGTGGAACGAGGTCGAGTGCGGCGACCACTACGCTCGGTCGATGGCCGCCTACGGCGTGTTCCTAGCCGCCTGCGGCTTCGAATACCATGGACCCAAGGGCCGCATCGGATTTTCGCCGCGACTCGGACCGGAGGATTTCAAGGCCGCCTTCACCGCGGCCGAGGGCTGGGGAAGCTATCGCCAACGATACGAGTCGTCCGGCATGACCTGCTCGATCCAAGTGAGGCACGGTCGCCTGCGCATCTCGACGATTTCCCTGACGCCACCGCCCGGCCTCGCTCCGACCCGGGTGCGGCTCTCCCGGGGTGGCGGCAAGCTTTCGACAACTTCCTCGGAAAGCCGAGGCCGCGTCCTCGTCACGCTCGATGCCGAGGTGACCTTGCAGGCCGGCGAAACTCTCGAATTTAAACTCGAATGCAAATGATCTCCATAACGAAAACAGCGATCGGAGTACTTCCTCTGGTGACAACGGCTCTCTGTTCCGCGCCGGGCGCGGAGACGAAGATGGAATTCAAGAACCTGCCCACCGAGGACTGGTCGAAAGTCATTCCGGCCGAAAAGGATCTTGATCCCCAATGGGTGAGGTCGTTGTTCGAGCGCGGCGAGGCGCGGAGCTACACCGGCGAGGCGCTCATGAACATCGGCATGCCCGTTGGCGGCATCACCACCGGCTTGGTCTATCTCGGCGGCGACGGAAAGCTCTGGTGGTGGGATATTTTCAATCGACCTCTCAACGGCGTCATGCCTCGCCAGATTCATTACAAGGGTCGCTCGTGGCACGGGCTTCCCGAGGGACTCGGCGCATGGCAGGGCGGAAACTATGTCGAGCCGGTCACCACCCAACCCTCGCCCTTCGATCAAGGATTCGCGCTCAAACTGACCGTCAACGGCCGGGAGCAGGAGCGCACGCTTGACCGCCACGGTTGGAAAAACGTCGTCTTCACCGGATCCTATCCCTACGGTACCGTCACCTATTCGGATCCCGATTGTCCGGTCAGGGTGAAGCTCGAAGCGTTTTCGCCCTACATCCCGCTGGATTACGACGCCTCGAGCTATCCGGCGACGATCATGCGCTACTCCGTCGAGAACACCGGCAAGACGGAGGTTAAGGTGGATGTTCGCGGTTGGATGGAAAACCCGGTGCTGCTCGACTCGGGCAAGAACCTCACGGGAGCGAAGCGCGTGAACCGGGTCTTCTCCGCGCCGGGATACACGATGCTCCTCTGCGCGGCCACGCCCCCCCCTCCCAGGGACAATCCGAGGGAAGACATCCTGTTCGAGGATTTCGAAAAGGAATCGTATCAAGGCTGGAAGGTCGAAGGCACGGCCTTTGGCTCGGGACCGATTGCCGGCTCGGAGGTGCCGCCTTACATGAGCGGCCTCGGAGCCCGGGGCGACCGCTCGGTCAACTCCCACGCCTCGGCCGGCGACGCGCAGGGCCGTCAACTCACTGAATCGGGCACCCGGGACGGGGCCACCGGCAGGCTCACGAGCAAGCCGTTCATCATCGAACGCGATTTCATCAGTTTTCTCATCGGCGGCGGCAGCCATGCGGAATGCGCGCTGCAACTCGTGGTCGATGGCAAGGTGGTCAAAACCGCCAGCGGTCACAACGCCAACAAGATGCGCCCCGCTTCCTTCGAGGTGAAGGAGTTCGCGGGCAGGGAGGCTTATCTCCAAATCATCGATGAATTCACCGGCGGTTGGGGCAACATCGGGGTGGACCACATCGTTTTCACGGACGAGGCTTCGCAAAAGTCGCCCACCGAGCTGCCGGACTGGGGCACCATGGCCCTGGCGACGCTCGGAGCCGACAAGGCAACCGGCTATGCACGGGAACCGCGGGACGGAATCGGGCCCACCCAGGCGGAGGCACCAGTGGATCAGGCACTGAAGGGCGGAGTGTCTCGATCGCTGACGCTCGCACCGGGCGAGACCGCCACGGCGGACTTTCTCATCGCCTGGCATTTCGCCAACACCACCGAAACCGTCCGCGGCGCCGAAACCGGGCATTACTACGGAAAGCGCTTCAAGGACGCCGCCGAGGTGGTCGCGCACCTCTCGAAAAACCGGGATCGCCTCATCGACGACACCCGGCTGTGGGTCGATACATGGTATGACTCCACCCTGCCGTATTGGTTTCTTGAGCGGCTCTTCATTCCGCTCGACTGCCTCGCCTCGACCACCTGCTACCGTTTCGCCAACGGCCGCTTTTACACCTACGAGGGAATTCGTAGCTGCCCCGGTCACCCGGACCACGTCTGGCACTACGCGCAGGGCCATGCGCGCATCTTCCCCGAGCTGGAGCAGGACGTGATCGAACGCGTCTGGCTCGGCTTCGGCTTCAACGAGGAGACCGGCTCCTTCGCCTACCGCGGCGAAATCGCCGGGCAAAGCGCCATCGACGGCCATTGCGGCGTGATTCTCGCGGTGCTCCGCGCCCACGAGACGAACCCCGACAGCGCGATGCTCAAGCGCCTCTGGCCGCGGGTCAAAAAGGCGGTGCAATTCGCGATTTCCCGTGACCGCGACAACGATGGCCTGCTCGACACGCCGATGCTCACCACCCTCGATGAGCCGTGGTATGGCGAGATCCCGTGGATCAGCAGCCTCTACATCGCCGCGCTGCGGGCCGGCGAGGAAATGGCCACCGAAATGGGCGACACGGAATTCGCCAAGGAATGCCGCGAGCGCGCGGCGAAAGGCCGGGCGGCGATGGACGAAAAACTCTTCAACGGCGAGTGGTTCGTCCAAATCCCCGACCCCGCCCACCCGAACAAGCTCGGTGCGTACGAGACCTGTCACATCGACCAGGTTCTGGGTCAGGCATGGGCCTGGCAGGTCGGCCTCGGCCGAGTCCTGAACAAGGATACCACCCGCTCCGCGCTGAACGCGATCTGGAAATACAACTTCGCCCGCAACCTTGACGCCTACGACGAGCAGGCCGATCCGAAGGGACGGCCATACTTTACCGACGGCGAGGGCGGAGTGGTCATGACCGCCAACGCCCTGGGCCGGGAACTGCCGTACGGCGTGTATTCGATGTATGCCTGCTATCTGAGCGAAACCATGAACGGTTTCGAATACCAGTTCGCCGCGCACCTGATCGCGGAAGAGATGGTCAAAAAGGGGCTGGCGGTGATCAAGACGATCGACGAGCGCTATGACGGCAACAAGCGCAACCCCTTCAATGAAGTCGAGTGCGGTGACCACTATGCCAGGTCGATGGCCGGCTATGGCGCGCTGATCACCATCTGCGGATTCGAATACAACGGACCCGAGGGCCACATCGGCTTCGCCCCGAGGCTCAGCCCGGAGAATTTCAAGGCCCCCTTCACCGCGGCCGAAGGCTGGGGAACCTATGAGCAGAAGATTTCGGACGGAAGGCTCGCAGCCTCCATCGAAGTCAAACACGGGCGTGTGAGATTGAACACAATCTCGCTCGAACCGCCGACGCACGAGGCGCCGCAAAATGTCCAGGTTACCCTCGGCGGGCAAAAACTGAACAGCACGTCTCGAAACAAGGACGGCAAAATCATCGTCGCCCTCGACCGTGACCACATGGTGAACGCCGGTCAAACTCTGCAAATCACGCTCAACTGATGGCTTCGATCCCAAACAAGAACACGAATCCCAAAGCGCCCCGGCCCTTCGCGCGCCGTCCAGCGACATGCGCCGCGCTGCTGGCATTCGCGCTTCCGGCACTGCTCTTTGCCAACGAGCGGAACATCTCCGCACGCTATGCGGCGACGATTGTCGAATCTCCGGACCTCCTCGCGTACTGGCCGCTTTCCGGCGACACGAAGGCGTCCGCCGGCGAATGGCAGTTGCTGACATCGCCCGCAGCGCCGGGCGGGATCGAGGGCCCGTTCGGCAAGCCCTGCCTCGATCTCTCCAACGGCAGCTATCTCCACCTGGAATCTCGCACCGAGCTCGACGCGCCGCATCTCGGAGTCGAAATGCTATTCCGGCTGATCAAGCCCGCGTCGGGAAACCGGTGCCTTTTCGCGATCCGCAACCCTCGGAACACGAAGTTCAGCCTCCATTACAACTCGGGAGACAATACCTTGCTCTTCTACAACGGTGCCACGGTCGTGCGTTACCTTTGTAACGACAACCTTGATGTCGGGCCGTGGTATCATGTCGCGCTCGGCATCTCGGAGGGCAAGGTCGCGCTATGGCTGAACGGCAAAATGGCGATCTGCCAAGGTGAGCCGCAGCCTGCCTCCGAAAACGCCGGCCTTCCCTTCACGGTCGGGGCGTCGAATCCGGTCAATGGCGCGGAACACGCCGACATCGCGGTGGCCCACCTCGCCATCCATTCCGGGCCGCTCGATACCGGACGGGTCGCCAGCCGGATGAAGACCGCCGGCTGGGAGGGCAAGATGGACAAGAAGGTGGTCTGGCAGAACAGCCCGGTCAGCATCCTGGAGTCCCAGATCGGTTATCACCCGCGCAATATCAAGCACGTCTATCTGCGCAGCGCCGTGGCGCATCCGCCCGCGGGCGTTTTTGCCCCGGAGTTCTCCGTCTGTGAGTCCGGGAGCGGCAAGGAGGTCTTCCGCGGCAAGGTCGAGAACTGGGGGGAGAAATGGGAAACCTTCTGGTGGGTGCTCGATTTCACGCCGCTGCGCCGGGAGGGATCCTATTATGTGAAGACCGGCAAGCTGGTTTCGTCGGAGTTCCGCATCGAGGAAGGCGTCTATCGAAAGACGGATCTCGACGTCATCGCCCTCGATCAGCTCGAACACCGGATCCACGACGGCATTGACGATGCGCGGGCCGGCCTCAAGGGCAGATACATGCATGCCCCCGAGGGCACGCGCATCTACATGGACTGCGGCAGCCCGTATTCCGAACTCCAGCCGGTGGGCACCTGCGTCTATGCCTTGTTCGATACGCACGACCGGCTCGGCCACCTATATCCGGCCGCGGACCGCAAGCGCATGATCGATCTCGCGGCGATGGGCGCGGACTACTTCGTCGCCGCCCAGCGTCACAGCGACGATCCCGAACTCGACGGCATGTTCCACCACTCGCTGCTGGTGAACGTCAACGACACCTGGGCCGGCGAGATCTTCACCTACCTGGACACCGCCTACGGCATGGCCCTGCTGGCGAAGTCCCATCAGTTCTTCAGGGAGCGCGACCCCGCACGGGCTTCCCGTTACCTCGAGGCCGCCAGGAAGGCGTGGCAACTCTGCGCCCACCGCCCCTATCACACCAAGGCCGACCGAACGATCCCCGAAGGCTGCAACGCCTACTTCTGGAATCATCCCCCCGGCATCCAGGACACCTTCGGCCGCGCGCTCTACAACATCCTCGATGAAGACTGGAAGATGCCCGACATGCTGCGCACACGCGACCGTCTACCCTTCATCCAGGGATCGGCGCTGATGTATGAGATCACCGGCGAGCCGAAATATCTGGAGAAGGCCGTGGAATTCGCCGATGCGGTGATGGAGCGCCAGTTCACCGACTGGCAGCACCCGATCGATGGCTGCTTCGGGACTTTCTATGAATTCCCGGGCGACGACAACACCTTCTTCCATGAGTTCATGCAGGGAGGCTTCTGGTGGCAAGGCAATGTCGAGACGCTCAACCTCGAGGGCTTCATGCATCTGCTGCGCCTCGTACCGGACCACCCGAAGGCCGCAGAATGGCTGAACACGATCCACATCTATGCCGGGAATTACGCCAAGCCGTCGGTGACCGGGAATCCCCTCGGCATCTATCCGGTTGCCATCTATCGGGACCCGGAACACGGCGGGTTGAAATACTTCCAGAACACGCTGATGGGCTCGTCATGCCTCTACGGGTTCAGCGCCAAGAATTTCATGACGCTCGGAAACTTCCTCAAGGACAGCACCTTCCAGCTATCGGCCATCGCCGGGGTGAACTTCATTGCCGGGCTCAATCCCGGCATTCCGAACGCTTACGAAGAAACCGCATGGGACGCGCGCACGCTTATCGCCGGCGTCGGGCGCTCGTGGTTCGGCCCGGCCGGCGACCTCGCCGAAACCGCCCGCGGCTCGGTTCCCAACGGCTTCTGCGCCGCACCCCAGTTCTGGCTGCCCGATTTCGTCAACTTCATCTCCGATCAGCCGGACCGGCCGCGCGGCATGGTCAATCAGGGCGGCGGACTCCAATTCAACGAAGGCTGGATTCTCCACAGCCATGCCTACGTGCATGGGGTGACGCTCCTCGAGTCCGCCCACAAGCTCAAGATCACGGCGCTCGACGGCGGCAAGCCGGTGCAGGCCACCGTGGAAGTCGCGCTCAAGGAGGAAGCCGCGCCCCACACGAAGTTCAGGAAGACCTACGAAACCTCGGCTGACGGATTTCTCACCATCACCGACCTGCCGACGCCCGCCAGCGGCGCATTCCGCATCACGCACGGCGGGCGAGTCATCGTCCGGCCGGTGGCCGCCATCGCCGGCGGAGATCATGCGGAGACCGTGGATTTCGCCCGAGAACCTGAATTGCGGATCGCGATTCCCGAAGCGATGAAGGTGGGCTCCAGAGGCAATGCCGTCTTTCACCTCACGAACCGAGGCTCGGGGGATCTGAACCTGAAGCTCTCGCTCTCCGCCAGCGGACTCGAACTCGCCAAGGCCGGCCTGGAGGTGGCTCTCAAAGCCGGCGGCGAGACCCGCGTCACCGTTCCTTTCGTGTGCGGGCAAAAGGTCACGCCCTGCATGGTGCGAGCCATCGTGACCGAAGGCGCGCCCGCTCGCGAATTCGTCGCCACCGCCAGGATCCGCTCCAACTGAAGATGATGAAATCGACCATGACTTCCGCCCTCACATTCATCCGCTCCGGAATCCTACGCGTTGGCATACCCCTCCTCACGGTGGCGGTTGGCCAGCCGCTTTTCGCCGTTGAGTTGTATGTCGCTCCCACCGGCCAGGACACCAACCCGGGCACGCGACAAGCTCCGCTGGCCACCATCCAGGCCGCCCGAGATCTGATCCGCAAGCACATCGCCGTTGGCATGAAGGAAGACATCACCGTCTTCCTCGGCCGAGGCAATTTCTTCATCGAGAATCCGATCGTATTCGACGACCGCGACAGCGGTCGCGACGGCCACACCATCACCTACAAGGGAGCGCCTGATCTCGGCACCCGCATCTATGGCGGCCGGCCCGTCACCGGCTGGAAACCCGCGCAAGACGGCTTTTTCGAGGCGGAGGTGCCGGACTTGCAGCAGCACTACATGCTCTACGAAAACGAGCAGGCCGCCAACGGCGGCATTTTCCATACCTTTGCCGGAGTTCCGGAAGGCGACTGGAGAAAAGAAGGCGAAAAGCTCTTCTATCACCCGCGCAATCTCCCGATCGACAAGCAGTTGATCGTCCTGGGCACCGCCAAAAACGTATTCGAAATCCATGGCCGATCGATGGATCAGATCGCCGGCAATCTTGTCTTCGACGGTCTCTACATGATTGGCTCCGACTTCGCACCGGAGTGGAAAAAAGGCGACTCCTACACCACCAACTGGGACGGTGAATACGACGGCCGGCCATGGAACGGCAAGAGCCTAGGCGACGGAGTGATCGCTCCGGATATGCGTCACGGCCAATTCTACGTCGAGAACGCGCGCAAGGTCACCATTCGCAACTCCAAGCTTTATGGAGCAGGTTTCATGGGAGTCATGGCCAACCGCTCGGCACAAGAAATCGTTTTCGAGAACAACTGGATCGAAAACGCCGGCTGCAACGGCATGTTCTTCATGGGCTGGGAATGCGGACGCGGTCCCTTCAAGTCCGTCGCCGAATCCTACGTCAACAGAAACCATGTGATCCGCAACAACATCTTCCATGACATCGGCCGATTCTCGGTCTATGGGGCCGGCATCTATTTCAACTTCAGCGGCGACAACCTGGTGGAACACAATATTTTCCACGGCATCACCCACTACGGCGTGACGCTGAAAAGCTGGCCGGCGATCCTAGGCAACCAGCTTAACTCAATCAACAGGGATCTCGGCGTGACGCGGGACCAGATCCAGCGCTTCGACATGGAGCAGATCAGGATCTACGGCGAATACGTCGTCACCGAGGAGAACGAGGCCGCCGAACTGCTGCATTCGCGCAACTGCGTCATCCGCTACAATGATTTCTCCCAGATAGCGCGTTTCGGCGACGACATGGGCATGATCTCGATGTGGGGCGCGGGAACCGGCAACCGTTGGGAATACAACGCCCTGCACGACGGCACCAATACCTCCGGCTGGGACCACTGGCTGCACGTTCTCTTCAACGACGACGGCTCCCACCACGCCGACCTTCGCGGCAACATCATCTACTGGATCACCGGCGGCGGACGCTCGCGCGCCATCATGTCCAAGGGCAATTACCAGTCGAACCTCTACAACATCGTCGCCGACTGCGATCTGAACGCTGCCGCAACCATCCAGCCCTTCGTGTGCGCTTCGCACCACATGGTCTGGTCCAACAACATCGTCGCCGCGCAGATCCAGCAACTTTACGAGGGCGGCCTCGGCACCCAGATGGCAATGGGTCAACCGCAGCCCATTCTCCAGGAGGCGAAGAACAACCTCTATTTCTACAAACCCCTCGATCCTCCGGAGCCGTCCGAACCGGGGGAGCGGAACATCCGCAACCAGGTCGCCGGACGCAACAACGCCAGCGACGGAATCGACAAGACCTCCATTTATGCCGATCCGAAGTTCGACCGTCGGCGGCCGTGGTGGGACGCCCGCTACACCGACTACAAGTTGAAGCCCGAGTCTCCGGCGCACGCCTTGGGCTTCAAGGAGACCGACATGTCGCAAATCGGCCTGCGCAAAGGCTTCCCCTTCGACCCGGTGGCGATCCTTGGAGCCCCGGCCGGCAAAACCCGTCGCGCAGCCGACTTTTCCCGTATTTTCAAAAACCGCATCACCAACCAACAGGTGCGTTCGCGCGGCGGCGAGCCACTCTACAAGGACTCGTGGACGCGCTACAACGACGTCGATTTCGGCGACGGCGGTTACAAGAAGTTCACAACCCGGCTCGAATGGGTCGCCCCGGCGCAGACCTTCGAAAAGACGATCGACGGCAAAACGATCGAGGCCAAGTGGTTGTCCGACGTCTGGGTCCCTCACCCTTACTGGGAAATCAGCGAGGTGTTCGGCGTGAAGGGCAAAACCGGGCCGGAACTTTTCGATGTCGAGTTCGCCCCCGAAAAGGGAAAGGCCGATCAGGTGAAATGGAAGCCGGTCACCGAGGAACTCGTCAGCCGCGCCACCGTCCGCAAACGGCT
>CALGOH010000166.1 GCA_937957985.1 uncultured Verrucomicrobiae bacterium | reverse complement strand
ACAGGCGTCGCGCGAGCCGGCTCCGAGAGAAACATGGCGGCGGCTGACGCTGCGGAAAGCAGGAGGGGAACGTTCTTCATGGCTGGGCTTGGCAGGGATGAGGATGTCAGTCGGTGACCGAATGACCGAGTGCGGAGTTCTGAAAGCATGTTGGAAAACGACGGAAGCTATCCGTTAATCCAAACCACCGTTTTCCACTACGCCCATTCGCTCAATCGTTGGAACTTTGAGATCACTCTCTATTTTCAAGCCTACAACTACCCTGGGAATCTTGAGTCTGGGATCACCGGACCGGTCTTGCCCGAAGCCGAACAGGCCTGGTATGCGGCCATCACCTGGATCCGGACGGCTTCACCGTTCCGTGGGCGAAGGCGTTTTCGAGTTCGCAGCATGGGTCTCGTCAAGGAATGACAACAGTGACCCGAACAAACATGGCGTTGAGATTGCCGGGGACTCCGTCAGCGTTGTCAATCAATTGCTTGTCGAGCTCGACCGTCATGTTTGACCCCGTTCCATTGTTGGTGGCATAACTGTTCCAGTTCCTCAGATCGATACTCCAGGATACCTCATAGTTGCGGTCCACCAGACTGGGCCACGTCACGGAAAAGGTGTCGGAGGAGTTGACGGAAGTGAGCACCTTGAAAACGCTTCCGGGGTCATTCGGGTCGGTCCCGGCGATGCTTTCGGCGTGGTTGTCGGCTCCGTCGCCATCGTTGTCGAGATGGGCGTCCTTCGGCGAGTCCCGGTCGAGGCCATTCGCGGTTTCGAAGGCGTTGCTCATGCCGTCTGCGTCGTTGTCCGGCTCCCGTCCGTAGAGACTGACGGCATCGCTGGTGCGCAATTGGTCAAGGGCATCAAGCAGGTCGCGCCCGGTCAAGGCGAGCAGTTCCGCACGGATGGCGGAGGCGCTGACAAGACCGGAGATCCGGTTGTCGTTCTCGCCGAGGTCCACGGGAATCTCGAAAAGCTGCTTGGGCACCCCTCGGTTGGTGCCTGTCGCGCTGGAGATGGTGTTGTTGTCTGAGTCCCACGACAGGTTGAGACCCCCACCGCCGGTCGAGTCGATCAACTTCCAGCCATCCGGCGCCTTGAGGGCCAGATGGCCATTGATCGAGCAGAGGACCACGCCCCCACGAGGCGGCCCGAGTTTGCGCTGTCCCCGCAGGACGTTGAGGAACGATTCACCGTCGGGCGCGGTGGTGTCCGGAAGCTCCTCGCCGAGGAACGCCGCGATGGTTGGGAAGACATCGACCTGGGAAACGATCTCTTCGGTGACGACCGTACCCGCCGGAGCCTGGCCGGGCCAGCGGACGATGAACGGAACGCGGGTGCCCCCTTCCCAGGCATCCGTTTTGCAACCCCGAAGCGGACCGTTCGAGTCGTCACCGTTGGCCAAGGTGCGTGTCATCGCCGTGTCACTGGGCCCGTTGTCGGAGGTTAGAATGATCAGGGTGTCGTTCGCCATGCCGTTCTCGTCGATGGCCGCCACGATGCGCCCGATGCGGGCGTCCACCTCGGCCATCCAGCGGGCGTAGTCGTAGTCGCCGTAGGCGCTGGTGTTGAACTCCGGCGTGATGGCCCAGGGAAGGTGTGGCGAATACAACGCAACGTAAGCGAAGAAGGGATCGCTGTCATCCGCGGCCACGCGGTCGGCGATGTAACGCTCAAAATCGGAGAGCATGATCGGTGCGGCGTCAACCATCCGGTAAGACGGGTCGCCCAGGCTGGCGGTGAATGCCCCCGTAGGGGTTCCGCTGACGCTTGAGTCCAGCTCTGCAACCGTGAACCACTTGAACGTGTCGCCCGAGGTCGCGGGTCGGAACCCACCGGTCTTGGATGTGGTTCCCCCCGTGATGAAATCGATTGGCGGCAGGTGGTATCCATCGTCCAGGCTCGTGTCCCAGTACATCACCCTGTCATCATGCAGATAGACATAGGGGCCGCGGTTGATGATCGCTCCAAGTCCGCGGAAATGGTCGAACCCGACGTCCGTCGCATGGGCCTCGATGCGTCGTGTCCAGTCCACCGCAGACGGGTCGGTGGGGTTGTCGGTGATGCGGTTGTTGGTTCCGGGTGCATACCACCTGCCGCCGAGGTGCCACTTGCCGAAGGCCGCGGTGTCGTAACCCAGCGTTTTCAGGAAATCGGGGAGCGTGACATCGCTTTCGAGCGGGATGCTGTCGAGCAGGGTGTCGTCATTGCCGAGCTTGTAGCCGTAGTGCCCGGAGACGCCCTGGAAAATCCGCCAATTGTAGATCCCGGTGAGCAGGGAGTAGCGCGAGGGCGTGCAGACCGCATTGGCGGAGTGCGCCTGCGTGAAGGTGACACCCTCATCAGCGAGTCTGTCGACGTTCGGCGTGGGAGCCGGGCTCGATGTGCCGAAGAGAGTGCCGTATCGCGAGATATCGCCAAGGCCGAGGTCGTCGGCGTAGATGATGACCACGTTCGGCTTGGCCGGTCTCGGGGTATGGTCCGGGCAGACGAGTGGATCATTGGGATCCGAGCCGAGTGCCGCCTCGGCCTCGTCCCGGTAGCTGTCGCCGTCGCTGTCCACGAAGGGAACCATGGGGCCCCGGCTGGGTGACGGAGGCGCGTTCGGGTCCGTTCCGGCGGTGATCTCGGCACCATCGCGGGCGCCGTCGTCGTCGGAATCCGGATTGACCGGATCGGTGGAATCGCCCGGCGGCGTACCTTTGTCTCCCGCCATCCAAGGATTGAGGATGCCATCCACCTCATCGCCGTCGCGCAGCCCATCGTCATCGCTGTCGGAATCCTGCGGATCGGTGCCGTTCCGGAATTCCTCAAGATTGGTAAGCCCGTCAGGGCCGCCCTCCGCGTCTGCATCCTGGGCGGCGTCACCGGGATCGTTCTTGTTCAAGCCATAATGGTCCTCCCATGGATCCGGCATGCCGTCCTCGTCAGTGTCGAGCGCAACCCCGGTGAGCATCATCCGCCCCATCTTGAGCTGGCCGCCCCCCTCGCCTTGGAAGCCCGCGTACACGCCCACGCCGCCAGAGAGGTCACTCCACAATCCGGAAGTCGTGCCGCTGTCGCTCAGATTCGTGCTCAGGCCGGTCGAGGATATGCTCCAGCTATCGTCGGCGAATACGGTCAGCGATACGGTGAAGCCGTCCTTGAGCGAAGCATCGCCCGGCTGGGTGGACGCGATGGAATGGCTCGCAAGAGTTCCAATCCCTGAGCCCTTCCTGTTGATGACATGAACTCCGTTCTCTGAGGACCCCGGGGTATAGCCGAAGGCATCCGGGTCATTGTTCCACAAACTGGCGCTTCCAGTGCCGGTGGCGTTGGCTCCGGCGACCATCCCGAAGAACATGCCGTTGTAGAGCAGATCCGCGACACCACCGCTCAGCGTGATGGAATCAACCACGAACGTGGCCGTGATCGACGTGTAGCCGGACAGGCTCACCAATCTGCTGCTGTTGATGCCGTAGGTGCTGGTATTACCGCTTCCCGTGCCGGTTCTGATGAGCCCGGTGGTGGTGTTCGCCGAACCACCGGTGCCGCCGCCATCGCTGACCTGCTGGGCCGCCGGACCCAGGTCGTTGGCGACGCCATCAAAGCGGGAGCCGACCAGGGTTGTGACGGGA
>CALGOH010000165.1 GCA_937957985.1 uncultured Verrucomicrobiae bacterium | reverse complement strand
GAGTGAGAGCCCTAGTGGTCGTCGGTGGCTATGTTACCAGCGAGGTCGTTCCAGGTCCGTTCGGTCGTGGTCCGCTCGCCATCTTCGTAGCCGAAGCCATCGCCCCCGTCCTCGTAGAGGGTAAAGTCTCCGTCGGCGCCGGGATAAATCCGCAGTTCCAGCGGGGCGCCGGGCTTCTCGTCGGTGTGCTGCAGAAAGGGACCCAGCGGAATGATCGCCCCCGAGCGGACGAAGAGTGGGATACGGTCGAGCGGGGCTTCGACCGTCAGCGATTCTCCGCCCTCATGTCGCGTTCCGGACCAGAAGTCATGCCAATCGTCGCCGGCGGGAAGATGCACGCGCAGGGTGGCCGCTCCGGGTTCCGTGACCGGGGCGACGAGGATGGACGGGCCGAAAAGGAATTGATGCCGCGCCGCCAACGCTGCCGGGTCATGGGCGAAATCCATCATCATCGGGCGCATGAGGGTGAATCCCTTGGCAGTCGTTAGCCACGCGCAGGCGTAAAGATAAGGCAACAGGCGGTAGCGGAGATCGAGCATGCGGCGGGCACCCGCCTCGAAGTGTTCGCCGTAGCGCCACACTTCGGTTTTCGAGCCGAAACCATGGATGCGGAAGATCGGACAGAACGCGCCGAACTGAAACCAGCGGAGGAGCAGTTCGTGGTAGGCGGGGTCGTCGTATTGATTTTCCGGCCTGAAGAATCCGCCGATGTCGGTGGTCCAGTAAGGGATGCCCGACGCACAGCAGTTGAGCCCGGCAACGATCTGGCGACGGAAGGCGTCCCAATCGGAGCCGATGTCGCCGGACCAGACGATCGAGCCGTAGCGCTGCTGTCCGGAATAGGCCGAGCGGGTGAGGATGCATACCCGCCGATCCGGCGCGGTGGCGCGCTGGCCTTCATGCACGGCCTGGCTCACGTAGAGCGGATAGGTGAGGCGGTTCAACTCGCCGGGGCCGAGGTGGGTGGTCGTGCCGGCAAGGGCGTCGTTTTCCGGCTCGGTGGCATCCAGCCACCAGCCGCCGATGCCGAGGTCGAAAAGCCGCGATTTCATCGCCTCCCAGTGAGCCGCTCGAACCTTCGGATTCGTGAGGTCGAGCCACGGCGAGCCGGGAATATAACAATTATCCCGCTCATAGGCGCGGCCCAGCTCGGAATCCCTGCCGACGTTTTCCCACACCGAAATCACGAGCGCCATGCGCATGCGCCGCAGCTCGGCGACCATCGCGGCGGGATCGGGAAAGCGTTCCGCGTCGAATCGCATGCCGGCCCACTCGTCCTTCGGCCAGTATTGCCAATCCTGCACCATTACATCCACCGGCAACTTCCGCTCACGATAGCCGCGTGCGTTTTCCAGCAGCTCCTTCTGGGACGCGTAGCGTTCACGGCATTGCCAAAACCCATAGGCCCAGAGGGGCAGCAAGGGCGGGGGACCGGTGACATCTTGAAACGCGGAAATGATGTCGTCGGCCGTGGCGCCTGCGAAAACGACGTAATCGAGCCCATGGGCGTGAGGTGTGCGGAAGGTCGTGACGTCATCCACCACGCGGACATGAAGGGTGGGCTCGCCCTTGGTGGCGACGACCCGGATCGCGTGGCGCCCAGGCTTCAGCTTGACCCGGACATCCGCCGCCGGAGGCAGCCAGAAGGTTTCCTGATGAAGCACCGGCTCCTCGTTGATATACAACTCGTGCCGGTTGGTCATGGCGCCATAGTCGAGGAAGAACACCCGCTCGTGTTCATCAGCGACGTCGATCGAGCCATGATAAGTGCGGATATGGCAGGTGTCGGTGTAGGCGCCTTCGGAGCCCGTGACCGTCATGGTGATTTCCGGGCCTTCGGCGGAATCCTTTTGCAGAGGGATCCGCTCGTCGGCGGGATTGAAATCCGTCATGCCGGCCTGATTCCAGAGCAGTCCGTAGCCACAGCTTGAAAGGATGAAGGGCAGGGCGATCTGGGTGTTCACTTGCAGCAGTCGTCTGCTGACGCCGCCCAGGTTGGCTTGCCCAACCTGAAACTGACCGAGCCCGTGCAGATGTTCGCTCGGCGGCGAGATGAAGCCTTGCTGGACCAGATGACAGGGGACGCCTTGAACCGATCCGGATTCGAGGCGACGAGTAAGCGGAGCCTCTTCAAGGATTTGCCGTCCGGACGAGTCGAAAAAGCGCAGTGTTTCGCTTTGAATGTCGAACGCGGCGGAGATCGCCGCGGTTCGCAGCGTGACAGTGTCCGCGGTGGTTCCGGTGTCGAAGGCCGGCGAGGCGGGATGAACGATGGCCGGGCTGTCCCAATCCTCAAGCCCCCCCTCCGGAATCACTCTCACCCGGATCGCGCGCTCGTGGATCGGCCGCAGGATGCAGACGCCATCGTCGATCGGGATGCGGAGTTCGTTCATGGAATCCCTCGCGTTGTCGATTTTTTTGGAGGGCCGACGGCGGTTCTCACCCATGGTCACGGCGCGACGCTCACGCCCAAGGCAGGCCCCCCGTCGGGCGCACGGATGCTGACACAGCCTCCCCAGCCCAGGATGTATTGTTTGATCTTGCAGAAGATCTCGTTTTCCCCGGCCCTGAGAGTGCCGGTAAATTCGTCCTGGTCCGGGACGACCGGGCGACCAGCGTCGATGGAATGGATCAATCTCCCGTTCAGCCAGACATCGATTCCGTCATCGCTGCCCGCACCGAAGAGAACCGTTCGTTCCTTGTCGGAGTGGATGGTCGCCTTCATGTAGGCGACGCGGTTGTCGCCGCCGAAGATGGTATTTAGCGGCACGATGCGCGGCCCGCCTTGTTGCTGGCATTGGTAGCTCACCCATTCGGCGGGCTCTCCCCTTTCCGGAGCGAAGGTGTCGTTGGCGCCCTTCATCGGATAGGGTCCGGAAAGTCGCCACGATGCGATGAAGCCCTCGGTCGCCCCGATTTCCTCGCGCAGGTATGTCAGGGCCTTGCTCGCCGCGCCCGCCATTTTCGGGTCCGGCCCGGAATGAAGTTCCTCGAGTAGCGCATCCAGCCGCGGTTCAGCTACGAGTGGCAGAAGATGCAGCAAATCGATGCGGCCGGGGCCTTCGGTCTTTTCCAGGACATCGAGCATCGTCGTCTGGGTCTTGCGCCGGTCGTCGATGTGATCGGCGATACCTTTGACGATCCTTGAGATCACGCTGCGCCGGCGGCCATCCGAAGCGGTCACCAGCAGCTTTGAAAACGCCCCAAGATCGGCGGGGGTACCGGAGGCGGTCACCTTGTTGATCGTGTCCCAGGCGCTGCGCGCGATCATTTCGTCCGGGTCGAGCGCGACTTTGAGCAGAAGCTCCTCGATCCCCGGCATCTCCACGTCCGGTAGCATCGGCAGCATGGCGGCGAGCTGCGAACCTTCGCTCCTTTGGATCGCCTGGCGAACCTCTCGGCGGAACGACTCCTTGTCATCCGCTTTGGCGTAAAGCGACTTTACCGCCCGTCGGATCGCGGAACGCACTCCGGCGCTGTCGGTCTTCGCGAACTGAGCGAGGAGCGCGCCGAGGAGCCGCGGATCGCCGCCCAACTCGGCGTCCTTGACCTTTCGCCACAGGTTGATGTCGGCGAGGTTTTGCCGCAGCTTGCGGGCGTTCGGTGTGTCGCCGTTCTTCGAGATTTCGGCCAGCCACTCGAGAATGTTCGGGCGGTCCACAAAGTTCCAGGTGTAACGGGCGAGTTCCTGCACGAAGGCCTCGCGCACACCGGGATCGAGATCCGGATAAATGGCCTGCGCCTCTTCGAGCGCCGGCGTGTAGATGCTACTGAATCGCTCGCGGAGCATCCGCGAAAGTTCGAAGACCTTCTCGTAGATAAGCGGACTGTCCCTGTGCTCCTCCAGCCACCGGTTGCGGTCCGGAATGTAGGTTGTGAGATATGAGTTGGCGTAGGGTCCGGGCTCCTTGCAGACGCCGATGAGCACATGTCCCTCCGCGCTGGTCGCGCCATTGCTCACACGAAAGCGCAGCCGATGCGGGCCGCATTGATCGACACTCGGAGTCCAGGTGAGCTTGCCGGTTTCACGATCAAGGTCCATCCCTGGCTCGGGATTCAGCAATTGATAAAGAAGCTGGCCGCCCTTGTCCGCGGTGGCTTTGATCTCGGTGACGGTCTCCTTGCCGACAAGCGCATCGACGGGATCCAGTTGGGCGAGTTCGATTTTGGCTCCCTCGCCATTGTTCGGCTTCACATGGATTTCCATCGATTTCGTGAAGGCTTTCTCGCCCTCGACGGAGACGGTGAAATCGATGCACCACGCACCCGCCCTGGTCACCGGCCAAGTGAAGGCAGCACCTTGCAGGGCCGCTCCCGGTGGAGCATGGCTCACCTGGATTTTCACCAGGTCCTTGCGGCTGTGCTCGACCTGAAGCGGCACACGCAGCGGATCGCCCTGTCGGGCCTTCACGCTTGACGGTAGTTCAACGCGAGGCTTTTCGTATGGCATCACCTTGACGCGCCACGCCCGGCTGGCGCCGAGAAAGCCGTCGTCGCGCCGCACATGATCGGCCTGGATGTCGAGATTTGCGCCGAGTTGATGATACCCCGGCGTGGCCATCTCACCGCCGAATTCAAAGTCGATCTCGCCGTTCGAAGAGGTGGCCACGGGTTTCCCATCAAGATGGAGTTCGAGCCGCGATTTCAGCCACGGCTTGGGATCGCGAATGAACTTGAGCGCCTTGAGATGGAACGGGATGGACTCGCTCTTCCATAGAACGCATTCACCGGGCTCCGGTGATGCTTCCTCGAACAGGTTGATTGTACGAAAAAAGCACGTTTCCATGACCTCGTTGCAGACGGTGCAGTAGCTCGGACTGTTGCCGCCCCTCATCACGCATTCCTCCTCGGGCCGATAGAAGCCTTTCGCCCATGCGCCGCCCTCGACGTTGGTGACATGGGCGGTATCCGGCAGTTTCAGCGGATTGAAGATGCCGGGCCATCTGTCTTGCGTCCAATAGTGCCAGTGGCTCAGCAGCGGATTGGGCTGGTCGGTGGAGTTCTTGCCTTCCCACAGGTTCTTGATCGAGCCGTCGTAGGCGCCTTGCCGCTGGGTGTAGGTATCGCCCAGGCCGCCGACGCTGTGGCCGAGTTCGTGAAACAGCGTGCGGTATTCGCCGGCGGTGCCCCGATGGCAGGTGACCATCGCCCACGGACCACAGGTCGGGGTGGAGAAGTTCGAGTTGTGAATCACGGCCGTGTTGTCGGACCTGCCTGCGTAATTGGCGAATTGGATGGCCGGTTGATTCTGGCAGGCCAGAATCTGCCCCTTGTAGCCGATGACTTGGACGCGCGTGTTGTCCGGACTTTCGTCGTCCACACAGACCCCGTAGATGTTAACGAGATTCTCGTATTTTTTCCACGGATCTTCCTGAAACAGGGAGCGACTGAAGGTCTGGCAAACCTTGTAGAAATCATCGGCTTCGTCCGCGCGGAAGCCCGCGGAAACCAGCATGAGATTGAATGCATGCGCTCCCGAACCGGAATTGTGAATCGGGCGGATGTCCACCACGCCCTTTGTTTCGCGGAGATATTGGAGGTAGTCCTTCCAAGCTTCCGGTGAAGGTGTGTAGGCGCTCTGAGCCCGACTTTGAGAAGCCGGCCAGAGGAAGAAAGCAAATGCCAGAAGCCTCAAAAGCGTATCGGCCATGGTCCGGAAAAAAATGGACCGTTTCACTCTGGATGAATCGAGGGTTGATGGCCGCATTGGAGATAAGCAGTTCAATTTTTGGATGAATGCGGAAGAACGGACCGAAACCTGTAGAGGCCCGACGGCACCTCGTACAGCGCGGTGTTGTCGTGAGATCCGAGGAATCGCAAGTTGGCGGACTGCGCGACCGATTTTCCCGACTCCGTGACCGAGTCGGGAGAAGTCGTCGGCACATGGATGGTTGCCGAGGTGTTCGGCGGGATCCGGACCTCCATCGTCAGCTCGGAGCCGTCGCGGCGCCAGTGGCTGAGGATCGGGCCGTAGTTTGAATCATACCCACACTTCACCCATGCAAGGTCGCCGACGATCGCCGGGCGGATGATGATGCGCTTGAAACCGGCGGCCTCGGGATCGGGACGGATGCCGCCCGCCACCTTGTAAAACCATTGCCCGATCGATCCGCCGAGGCTGGGCATCTGCACCAGGCCGCCCCGCCAGGTTTCCTTCATCACACCATCGGTGATGAGGGTGTTCCAACCGGGATAGTCCTGTTGGGTGATCATTTCATAGAGTTGATCGCCGAGGCCGAGATCGGTCATCGCCTCCATCAGGAAGGGCGTGCCGACGAAGCCGGTCGATAGATGGTTGCCGCGAGCCTCGATGTTCTCGGAGAGTCGCCGGACCACGAGAGGCTTCGCCTCCTCCGGAACCATGCCGAGAGCCAGAGGCAGAATCAGGGATGTCTGGCTGTCCTTGGCATCGGCATACAATCCGGTTTCCGGATTGAGCAACTTGCGGTTGAAGTTGTCCTTGATGCGCTCGGCCGCCGCCGCGTAGCTGGCCGCTTCCCGGGTTTTCCCGAGCGTGCGGGAGATCCGCTCCATCATGTCGGTGAAATAGTACAAGGCGCAGGTCGAAACGAGAACGGTCGGTGTGCGCTTCGGCGGTCCCCAACCATCGATGCCGACCTCGATCCAGTCCGACGCCCCCGACCAGTGCAGCAGCCCGTCCTTCGGATCGGCCCTTCCGGCGAGCCATTCGAGATATTTCGCCATCGGCGCGTAGGCGGTTTCCAGGATCTCCCGGTCGCCGTAATACAGATAATGCTTGTAGGGCAGATAGACGATCATGCCGCTCCACCAGGGATCGTTCCAGCAATTCTCCTGGCCGCCCCAGATCATCGGCGCCACCGAGCCGACCGAGCCATCCGGAAGCTGCGACTCGCTCATGTCGGTCCACCAGCGTCGGTAAAGCGCGGCCATGTCCGTGAAATAGACCGTGGAATCGATCATCGTCTGCACATCCTGCATCCATCCCGCCTTTTCCCGGGTCGGGTCCATGGGGATCTCCAGGGTGTAGTTCAGGTGGGTCCGGAGCGTCGCGTCGTGGACGTGATTGAGGAATGGATTGGAGCAGGAGAACCCGCCGGTCCGCCGCAGGTCGGCGTGCGCCGACTTGATGCTCACCGATTCGACCTGCCGTGGATCGACGCCATCGACGCTGAGCACCGGGCCGATGGAGTGAACCATGAACCGGGGTTCCAACGTCTCGATGCCGTCGCCCCGCAGGATGAATCTGAAGTCGGCGGAGTTTCCCCCGGGATTCCACGCCGCGCCCTGGCCGCGAGGTTTTCCATGGTCGCCGACCTTGACCTCCGTGCCGGCCGGCCCGCTGGCCTTGACCACCGGCCAGCCGGTCTGCATGTGGTCGAAGATGTATCGATTGCCCTCGACGCGCGAAGGCTTGACCTCCTCGGCCACACGCACCGGTGTGCCCGGGTAGGCCTCCATTTCTCCGGGCGGCGCCTCCACTTCGACGACCGGCTGCCACTTGGTGGCGTCGAATTCGGGACGGTCCCAGCCCGGCTGCGTCAGCCTTAGATCCTGGGTTTCCCCGACGAAGTAGTCGTTGAAGACGATTTCGCCGGTGGACCACTTCCATTGGTGATCGGCGAAAATTCCCCTGCGCGTGTGATCGGGCATCGTCAGCTCGACCTCGACGGAGAACACCGGTTCGTTGCCGACGCCGAACCATTGCGCCCAACCGCGGCCGGGCGTGCTGAAGAAGCCGTTCCCGAGGACTGCTCCGAGAGTGTTGTCGCCTTCCCGGAGCAGGTTGGTCACGTCGTAGGTCTCGTAAAACACCCGCTGGGTGTAATCCGCGACCGGCGGCGAAACCACGTCCCGACCCACCTTTTGGCCGTTGATGCGAAATTCCACGAACCCCAGCGCCGTCACCCGCGCGAGCGCGCGCACCGGCTTCTCTTCAAGCGCCACATCCCGCCGCATGAAGACCGCCTCCTTTCTCGGCTGGGCACTTCCCTCGAAATTTCCCGGAGGATTCGGCGCCGGCACATATTTCTGGCCCTTCGGGCGCTTCATCGGCACGTCGCGGCTTGCGATCCACGGGCTTTTCCAATCGCCCATCACGCCCGTGACCCAGGTGGCCGGGGCACTCCAGTCGGAGGCCTGTCCCTCCTGGTCATGGATCCTCACCTTCCAGTGCGCCGGCTGCCGTGGCAGGAGCGGCTTGCCGGCATAGACGACATGGATGCTTTGATCCGATTTCACGGTGCCGCTGTCCCACAAGTCTCCTTGGTCGGCCGCGAGGAGTTGTTCGCTGGATGCCACGAGGATGCGATAGGCGGTCTGCCGCTGACCCCGAGGTTGCGCGGTGTCCAGCGCCGGAATTTCGCCGTCAGGCTCGACGGTCGCTTCACCACCTTCGCGGAGCACCCAGCTCAAGCCGGGCTTCGCGACATCGGTTGCCAATGGGTTCTGATGGGATTCGCAGCGCAGGAAGACCGGGAGCAGGGCGGATTTTTCCGCGCCGACCGCCGCCAGCGATCCCGCACAGAGCGCGGCGAAAACCAGGAAATGCAGCATTTTCATAGTGAAACCGAAGGACCGGGCCGCGGAGAGGAATCCATCAGGACAGCCAGATCCACAGGCAGAACCCGCTCACAATTTCGCCCTCTCGCCAGGCCGGGGAAACCTTTCCCACCTGTCATAATAGGTGACATCTGGGAATCGATCCCGTCCGCCGGCCGGTTTGCGCACGATGTCGGGCACCGGGGGTGACCTCCACCGTCCAACCTCATTCTGCAAATGGTCGTGTCCCGGATTTTGCAGCTCAAATCGGTCGTCGCAGGCGCGGTGGTCGCCTTGACGGCGCTGGCCATGCCCGGGCCGCTGACGGCGGCCCCGCCGGCGAGTCAGCCGGGTATCGAGGCCTTCCGGATCGACCCCGAGCCGCGGTTGCGCCCCGAAGCGCGGGAGGCGACCCATGCCTATCGCGACCATCATTTCATCCCTCCTTCCATGCGTCTCCCGGACGGCTACATCGACGGTGGGCGTGGCATGAAGGTCCGATCCGATGGGAGGCTCGCCTCCGGCCGCGAACTCATGATCGTGGACCGTGGCCTCGATGCGCGCTTGCGGGAAATGCTCGCTTTCGCCCGCTCCGCGGAAATCCGTTCCCTCGACGAACGCCAACGTGCCGTGAAGCTCGCGGCCTATCTCGACGAGTTCTGCGACCACCAGATCGGTCGCAAGGCGAGCGCCAAGGCGGCGGAATCGCTGGTTGCGGACTATCGGGGCCGCGGCCTGCTGATCGGCGACATCGTCGCGGTCTGCGGTGGGGCCGCCTGCCGACACCGCACGCTGCTCTTCAAGCTCCTCGCCGATGAGGCGGGGCTGGCGGTCTCGATGGTGCGCGGCCGATACCGGCACCGCAGCGGCCGGCTCGCGGGTCAGAGTGGCCCGGGCGGCGACGGGCGTG